>NZ_JBFTSG010000028.1:0-107759 GCF_056399885.1 Cupriavidus sp. 01L45
GCCAGCAGTTCTGCTAGCTTCTGCCGGTACCAGCTTGCAGGGTCACGAATCTGCCAATTTCCGGGATTCGTGGTGCGACCCCCGGTAGCGGAATCCTTGCCCATTCGGCCATCTGCCGTTACCGGTGCGAAGCACCACGATACATCGCCTGCCAATGGTTTCGTGGTGGGGCGGGCGCGGTGATCAGGGTCTTGGGCATATCAACCCGGTGCCACCGCGCCCACGACGGAACCGGTGCGCCTGCAACTTCGTGGGCGGCCACTACGCGAGCGACAGACGGCTTGAAGCAAGTGATGTCTGCTACCGGGGGCCTCACCACGAATCCCGGAAGCTGGCAGGCTCGTGGTCAGTCAAGCCGGTACCGGCAGAAGCTAGCCGGCACTCTGGGCCGCACGACGAAACCATCGATATTCGAGAGCCTTATTGCTCTGCCCCCGGCAGGGTCGGCTTTCTTCTCGTTAGTCTTCTTTGCCGAAGCAAAGAAGAGTGACCGGCGTCCCCCGCAGGGGGATGTCGTACGCTTTTGGGTGCAAAAACCAACACCACCAAAATAAAGCCATCATCCCCCAAAAAACACACCGAAAAATAGAAACCCCCATCACTCCCCAGAAAACAACCCCATAAATAAAGGCCGAATAAACAAATCCCCAGCATTCCCCCCCGAAGCATCCGGCACCCACCGCTGCAACTCCACCGCCGCATTAATCATCCCATTCACCTGCAACGAAGCAATCGACTGATCCATCGGCCGGATCGACCCATCCTGCATCCCCTGCACCAGAAACCGCGTAAACCGTGCAGACAGCCGGCTCATCGTCAAYATCTTCTCCTTGCGCATCTCCTCCGGCAGCGCCCCATAGATGGTCAGCCGCAGCAGCGGCCCCTTGCTAGAGAACTGATAGCTCACCAGCGCACGCGAGATCGCGCACAACTTGTCCCAGCCCGTGCCCGGCCCTTCCTCCACCTTCGACTGCGCATCCCGGATGACCGCGAACATGCGGTCGAAGCAGGCGGAAATCAGGTCGTCCTTGTTCTCATTGTGGTGATAGAACGATCCCTTGGTGAGATTCAGCCGCGCGGAAATGCGATCCGCGGAGGCGCCGCGATAGCCCAGTTCGTTGAGTAACTCGGTAGCGGCGCGCAGGAAGGCTTCCTGAGTTGTCTCGGGTGTGTCGATCACCGGCAGCGGCGGCGAGGCGGGAGTGGTGTCGTCCCATTTCGAGGAAGGCGACGCAAAGCCGTTGAGCAGCAGATCCACGACCGTTTCCGCGACTTTCGGGTAGTCCTGCGGTTCGTAGCGCTCGACCCATGTCATCGCGCCGCTGGTGAGCGACAGCAGCAAGTGCGCTGCCGCGCTGAGCGCGCTGCGTTGCGCGGGGCTCCGCGGTGCTTCCGCACGCAGCAGCTTGCGGATACGCCGGAACATGTCGGTATACGCCTCGAAGGCAACGTCCGCGTGGGTGTCCGGCAGCGAGCGGATCTCGCGAAAGCTCATCAGCTCCGGGCGCTCTCCCGTTGCCGTCCTGGCCAGCCGCTCGAAGAACAGCGCGATAAACCGGCGCACCCGTGCCTCCGGGCCGGGCTCGTCGGCCGTGGCGTCGGCGATGCCCGCCATCTCGTCAATCGTGCGCATCAGGCAGGCCACCACAAGGTCTTCCTTCTTGCGGTAGTAGTAGGTGATGCTGTTGGTGCTGAGCCCGACTTCCTGCGCAACGTCCGAGAGCGTGGCGCCACGCAAGCCCTTCCGGTTGAACAGGCGGGCAGCCGCGTCGAGAATCGCGTCGCGTTTCTCCACATAACGGCGTGTGGGGCGGGCTTCCGCTGTTTCCTTGAGCATGGAGTGATGTATCTGCATTCGTTGGCCGGAGGCGCGGATCATTTGAGCGGGCGCATTGATCCGGGCGGTCTCGACGGGACTATAAGTGTACCGAACGGATTCACAGGATGGCTCCCGTTTGATGCCGCGCAAGGGCTCGCCAACGTGGCATCCGATCGCCCGGCGTCACGTGCGCTATTGCCTTCCTTCTCCGGCTGACAGCATAATGCAACTTTGTTGCATTATGCCTGGCGGCGCGAGGAGGGCATCGGATGGCCAGCAATACCAGCGGGATCGACCTGATCAACGCGGCGAACGGCACCAACGGCGATCCCGTCATCGACCTGCGGGGCATCGCGTTCACATGGCCCGGGCAGGCCGCGCCTTGCCTGCGGCTCGACCGGTTCCGGCTGGACGCGGGCGAGCAGGTATTCGTCTGTGGCCAGAGCGGCAGCGGCAAGAGCACCTTGCTGTCGGTGCTGGCCGGGGTGCTGGCGCCCCAGCGGGGCAGCCTGCGCGTGCTGGGCACGGCGCCGGATGCGCTTAGCGCGCCGCGGCGCGACCGCTTCCGGGCCGACCATATCGGCCTCATCTTCCAGCAGTTCAACCTGCTGCCCTATCTTTCCGTCGTGGACAACGTGCTGCTGCCGTGCCGCTTCTCGCGCAGCCGTCGCGAGCGCAGCGCGGCGCAGGGCGCGACGCCGCAAGCCGCCGCGCATGCGCTGCTTGCGCAGCTCGACCTGCCGCGTGCGCTGTGGCAGCGTGCCGTGACCCGGCTTTCCGTCGGCCAGCAGCAGCGCGTGGCGGCGGCCCGAGCGCTGATCGGCCGGCCGCGCCTCGTGCTTGCCGATGAACCCACTTCCGCGCTGGACGCGCCGCGACAGCAGGCTTTCATGGACTTGCTGCAGCGGGAATGCGGAATTGCCGGCGCCAGCCTGGTGTTTGTCAGCCATGACGAACGCCTGGCCACGCGCTTCCAGCGGCGGTTGTCGTTGCCGGCGGCCCATGCGCCGCATGCGGCGGGGCCGGCGTGATGCTGATGCTCGCGATGGCCGCGCGCAGCGCATGGAACCGCCGCTTCAACCTGCTGCTGATGCTGCTGGCGATTGCCATGTCCACCGCCATGCTGCTGGGCGTGGAGCGCATCCGGCACCAGGTACGGGCGAGTTTTGCGCAATCGGTGTCCGGCACCGACCTGGTGGTGGGCGCGCGCACCAGCCCGGTCCAGTTGATGCTGTACACCGTGTTCCACCTTGGCGGCACGACCAACAATATGAGCTGGGACAGCGCCCGGCGGCTGGCAGGCCATCCGGCCGTGGCGTGGACCATTCCGCTTTCGCTGGGCGACTCGCACCGCGGCTTCCCGGTGCTGGCGACCACCCCCGGCTACTTCGTGCATTACCGCTACGGCGACCGGCAACCGCTGGTCCTCGCGCAGGGCAAGCCGTTCGCGGCGCTGTTCGATGCCGTGCTCGGCGCCGAGGTGGCAAACCGGCTGGGCTATCGCGTGGGCGACCGCATTGTATTGAGCCACGGGGATGGCGATGGCGACGGGCCGGCGCACGCAGGCCATGCCGGGCATGAGGACAGGCCCTTCGTCGTGAGCGGCATCCTGGCGCGCACCGGCACGCCGGTGGACCGCACCGTGCATATCGGGCTGGAAGCGCTGCAGGCCATCCACCTTGGCTGGGAGGGCGGCATGCCGCTGCCGGGCCTTGCCATCCTCCCGGAGCAGGTACGCAAGTTCGACCTGACGCCCCATAGCGTGACCGGCGTGCTGGTCGGACTGAAGCTCAGGTCGCAAGTCTTCACCGTGCAGCGGGAGATTGCCGAAGACCCGCATGAGCCGCTGATGGCGGTGCTGCCGGGCGTGGCGCTGGATGAGCTATGGCGCGTGACCGGTGTCGCCGAGCGCGCGTTGCTGGTGGTGTCGGGGCTGGTGGTGGTGGTCGGGCTGGCGGGGCTGGTATCGTCCATTCTTGCCGCGCTGGGCGAGCGGCGGCGCGAACTCGCCATCCTGCGCTCGGTCGGCGCACGGCCGGGCGACCTGTTGGCGATGCTGGCGCTGGAAGGGCTGGTGGTGATGCTGGCGGGCGCGCTCCTTGGCCTCGCGCTGGTGACGGTGCTGGCGGCGGTGTCCGGCCCTTACCTGCAATCCGCCTTCGGCGTAACGGTGCCCGCAGCCTGGCCCACGCCCGGCGAATGGCCGCTGCTGGCCGCCACGGTGGGCGCCGGCTTCTGCGTGAGCCTGCTGCCTGGATGGCGCGCCTATCGCCTGAGCCTGGCCGACGGGCTGATGCCGACGACATGAAGACGAGGACGCCAATGCCTGCCCGCTTCCGGCGCACGTTGATTGCGCTCACTGTCATCGCGCTGGCCGGCGGAGGCGCGGCATATTTCTTCCGGCCGCTGTCCGAGCCCGAATCCGGCGCCACTGCGGGCGCCGCCGCGCACGCATCCGCCTATGCAGTAGGCGAGGCGTTGCGCCCTGCCGTCGCGCCTTCCACGCCTGACCCCGCCTTCCGCGAGATAGCGTGGCGAGATCTGCTGCCAAAGGGCTGGGACCCGCTGGCGCCGTTCAAGGGCCTGAAGCTCGACGAGCTCGACGACGCCGATCCCCGCGCGCAGATTGCCCTGTACAAGGCACGGCAGTACTGGAAGAACGCGCCCGTTGAACCCGCGCTGGCTGGCGCGGCGGTACGTCTTGCCGGTTTTGTGGTTTCGCTCGACGCAGAAGGCGAGGCGATTCGCGAGTTCTTGCTGGTGCCGTACTTCGGCGCGTGCATCCACGTGCCACCGCCGCCCGCCAACCAGGTCATCCACGTCCGCACGGACAAGCCGTTGCCGGGGCTGCGCACCATGGACACCGTGTGGATCGGCGGCGCGATGCGGGTCGAGCGGGCAGACACCATGATGGGCTACGCCGGCTATGCCATGGACGGGGCGCGGGTGGAGCCCTATCTCCCGCCCGCGCGGCAATAGCGGAGGCAGCGCGCGCTCCATTCTTGCTCCGGAATCAAGTATCTTCTGCGCGGGACATGGTTTTTCTCGCGGCGGGCAGCGCGGATACTCGGGGCATGTTCGCTGTGAAGGCAAGCAAGGCTTGCGTTGCGGCAAGCCATGGCCCCATCGGCCAGATACAACCCCGAATCAGGAAACAACAATGCCCATTCCCGCCCTTGGCCTCGGTACCTTCCGCCTGCAAGGCCAGACTGTCATCGATTCCGTGCGCAACGGCCTCGACGTTGGCTACCGCGCGATCGACACCGCGCAGATCTACGGCAACGAGGCCGAAGTCGGCCAGGCCATCGCCGAGAGCGGCGTCGCCCGTGCCGACCTGTTCGTGACGACCAAGATCTGGGTCGAGAATCTCTCACGCGACAGACTGGTGCCCAGTCTGAAGGAGAGTCTCGCCAGGCTGCGCACCGACCATGTCGACCTGACCTTGATCCATTGGCCGTCGCCGGACAACACGGTCCCGGTCGCCGAATGCATGACGGCGCTGGCCGAGGCCCGCGAGCAAGGGCTTACCCGTCAGATCGGTGTATCCAACTTCACCGTCGACCTGATGCGGCAGGCGATCGATGCCGTTGGCGCCGGAGCGATCGCCACCAACCAGATCGAGTTGCATCCCTTCCTGCAGAACCGCAAGGTCGCGGACTTCGCGCGCAGCCAGGGCATTCACATTACGTCGTATATGACGCTGGCCTACGGCAAGGCGCTGCAGGACCCGGTGATCCGGGAGATCGCGCAGCGGCACGGCGCCACGCCTGCGCAGGTGGTGCTGGCCTGGGCCATGCGGCTTGGCTATGCGGTGATTCCGTCTTCGACCAAGCGGGCTAACCTGAAGAGTAATCTGGGGGCCGTTGATGTGCGCTTGTCGGAGGCAGAGATGGCAGGGATTGCCGGGTTGGAGAGGGGCGGGAGGCTGACTAGTCCGGAGGGGTTGGCGCCGGTTTGGGATTGAGGCGCCACGGATGGGATGTTACCGAAGCCGGCGCGGCAGCCGTCGCTCAGCCAATCATGTGCGGGCTCGGCCGTTGCCGCCTGGCACCGGTTTCATCCAGGCGATAACCGTGGCCATACACGACCATGATGACCAGGCCATTCCGGGGATGCAGCTCCAGGGTCGCGCGCAGGCGCGACACCAGGCTGGCCAGCGCGCGCGACCGCGGCGGCAGCGCATAGCCCCAGATCGCGCATTCGATGTAGGCGTGGGACAAGACGCGGCCGACGCTGGAAAACAGCAGCGAAGCAAGATCGAACTCCTTGGGGGTCAGGGGCATGCGGCGCCCCTGAAACACGGCCTGGTGCGACTGGCAATCCAGTGAATAGTGGCCGACCGTGATGTCCGGGCTCGGGGCTTGCTGGTGCGAGGCCGCGCGGCGCTGCAGCGCGTGCAGGCGGGCCACCAGTTCGCGCAAGCGCAGGGGGTGGATCATATAGTCGTCGGCCCCGGCTTGCAGGGTATTGACGACCGAGTCCTCGTCACGGCGGTTGGAAACCACCAGCACCGGCACCTTGCAGCGCCCGGCGCTGCGCAGCGCGCACACAGCCTCAACCGCGGGCAGGTCGGCCAGTTCGTGGTCAACCAGCAGGACATCGTAACCGGACTGGTCGATGCCGCGAAAGAACTCGCGGCTTGCGTGGTAGGTGTGGCAATACACCCCGGCGCGGGAGAGGGCCTCTGCCATGATCCTGGCCTTAAGCGACAGATCCGCGAGCAGTGCAATCTTCATAGAATTGTCCAACGGGCATTAGTGCGGTTCGCGGGCCGGCGCGCGCATCGACTGCGATACCTCCGCATTGCGCTGCCGCAGCGTAGCGTCCCGTTCGGGCAGCAACCCGGCGCGCGCGCGCCTCAGCGCCTGCAGGGCGTGGATGTCGGAGGGAAGGGGGGCGGCAGCGGAAGGCATGCCGCCAGTTTACTGGCGGCATGCTGGCAATGAAATCGGACACGTCCTAAATGGTACGAATCCGGTGTGTTTGCTGGCTTCGTTGTACGTCTGGCCTCCGATCCGTGCCGCCAGGTGCTTGGCAGCCCGGTGGCGATATCGCTTTTGTTGACATCCACGGGCGCCTTCTACGCTGCCGACGCCAGTTGCACGGCGCGGGCCGCTTCATCGCCCGTTTCATGAAAGCACGGCAGCGCACCGGCAGCGGCTCAGGCCGCGGCCTTGGTTTCGCTCTCGCCCTGCGGCGTAAATCTCGGGTAATCGGTGTATCCCGCGGCACCGCCGCCGAAATACTTCGAGCGGTCGCCGGCATTGAGCGGCAGATCGTGCTGCAGCCGGTAGGGCAGATCAGGGTTGGCGATAAACGGGCGCCCGAAGCCGATCAGGTCGGCCCAGTCTTTAGTGAGCGCTTCTTCCGCGCGTGCCCTGCTGTAGTTGCCCGAGTAGACCAGCGTGCCGGGATAGATGGCGCGCAGCGCTTCCTTGAACGTGGCTGGCATCACGGGTGCGTCTTCCCAGTCTGCTTCGGCGATATGGATATAGCCCACGCCGATCTGGCCGAGCGCGTGTGCCGCGGCAAGGTAAGTCGCTTCGGGCGTATCGTCGACCGCGCCTTGCAGCGTGGTGAGCGGCGCCAGGCGCACGCCGATGCGGTCCTTGCCGACTACGTCGGTCACCGCTTGCGCGACTTCCTTGAGGAAGCGCAACCGGTTGGCGAGCGAGCCGCCGTATTCGTCGCCGCGGGTATTGGCCTGCGAGTCGATGAACTGGTTGATCAGGTAGCCATTGGCGCCATGCAGTTCGACCCCGTCGAAGCCGGCTGCCAGCGCGTTGCGCGCCGCTTGCGCGTAGTCGGCCACGATGCCGGGGATCTCGTCAATGTTCAGCGCGCGCGGGGCGGAATGCTGGATCATCTCGCCGACACCGCCCTGCGGGCCCTGGCCGGTGGCATCGACAAACACCTTGACGCCCTCGGCGACCAGCGCCGACGACGATACTGGCGCGGTGTTACCCGGCT
The DNA here is from genome assembly GCF_056399885.1 of Cupriavidus sp. 01L45. Classification (NCBI taxonomy): domain Bacteria; kingdom Pseudomonadati; phylum Pseudomonadota; class Betaproteobacteria; order Burkholderiales; family Burkholderiaceae; genus Cupriavidus; species Cupriavidus sp. 01L45. The sequence continues at coordinate 7,790 of NZ_JBFTSG010000028.1, forward strand.
GCAGCGTGGTATGCGACACGCGGCCGACGTGCCAGAGCTGCGCGAAGATCTTGCCGCCGGCGGCGTGCACTGCGTCGGTGACCTTGCGCCATGCTGTGACCTGTCCGGGGCTGTAGATGCCAGGCGTCCAGGCATAGCCCTGGCCTTGCCGGCTGATCTGCGTGCCTTCCGAGATGATCAGGCCAGCAGTGGCGCGCTGACTGTAATACTCGGCCATCAGGTCCGTTGCCACGTCGCCGGCGGCGGCACGCGAACGGGTCATGGGCGGCATCACGATGCGGTTGCGGGTGGTGATATGGCCGAAGGTGTAGGGGGTGAACAGCATGGTTTCTCTCGCTCGTCGGTTTGGCCAGGCAAGAAGCGGCCACAGGGGGCCGGCCCTGGATGGACCTGGGGCCCGGGCCGCCCGGCGGTATTGCCGGGATGATGTATGGATTATCGGGACGGGCCGCTTTTGCAAAAACCCTGTAACAGGCAAATGATTCTTGCGGCGGGCTCAAGGATGGCCAACTGCCCGTAGTGATACAGGCATCACGCGGTGGCCCCCGGGGCCGTCCTCGGGCAGTTCATGCCGATTTTGCATAAGCGCCCGCCGGGGCTTATGGAACAATGCGTCAACCGACGGATTCCGCTTCCGTCCTTTACCGCTCTCCCCACCCTGGCGCTACCCAACATGAACGACGAAATCGTCTACCTCAACGGCGAACTCACGCCTTTGTCAGAAGCCCGCATCCCCGTGCTGGACCGCGGTTTTATCTTTGGCGACGGCGTGTATGAAGTCGTCCCCATCTATGGCGCCAAGCCCTTCCGCCTGCACCAGCACCTGGCCCGCCTGGCGCGCAGCCTGGCAACCATCGGCATTCCCAACCCGCACGCCGAGCCGGAGTGGATGGCGCTGATCGACCGCGTGGTGCGCGCCAACGGCCTGAGCGACCAGATGGTCTACATTCAGGTCACGCGCGGCGTGGCACGGCGCACCCATGCCTTCCCCAAGGAGGTGACGCCGACGGTGCTGATCATGACCAACCCCATGTCGCTGCCGTCGGCGGACATGCGCGAGAAGGGCGTGGCCTGCGTGACGGCCGAGGACAAGCGCTGGCTGCACTGCCAGGTCAAGTCGACCTCCCTGCTGGGCAATGTGCTGGCGGCGCAGAACGCGGCGGAGCATGGTGTCACCGAGACCATCCAGTTCCGCGACGGCGCGCTGACCGAAGCCTCGGCGTCGAATGTCTGGGTGGTCGGCAAGGGCCGGGTCTCGGCGCCGCCGAAGGACAACCTGATCCTGGAAGGCATCCGCTACGGCTGGATGGAGGAGTTGTGCGCGGCGCTGGATATCTCGCTGGAAGCGCGCCGGATTTCGCAGGACGAGGTAATGGCTGCCGACGAGGTACTGCTGACGTCGGCCAGCAAGGAGATCCTCTCGGTGGTGACCATCGACGGCAAGACCATCGGCAGCGGCGAGCCCGGCCCTGTGTTCAAGAAGCTCTACGCTRCGTACCAGGCAGCCAAGGTGGCGCCGTAGTACGAGAACGGTGTGGCTGGTTGCCCGGCGTGACCGAGCGACTGGCGTTGCCCGTCCGGCCGGCAGAGCAGCAGCGTGCCGGCGGCGGTATCCAGTTCCAGGGCGGCTGCGGCGATCATGCTGCGGCCGTCAGCGCCTGCTGCGCGGTATTCCGGCTCTCCCTGCGCCTGGCGGCCTGCGGACGGGCCTGCCAGTAGGCGTCGTCGGGCGCGGCAGTCAGGGATTGCCCCGCTGCTTCCAGTTTCAGCTCCCCCTGCGTCGACGCGGCCTCTTCCCTGCCTTGCCATGTGCCAGCGCGGGCAGGCCAGACCAATCCCGGCATGGCCTGCGCCTCGCGCTCGCGAGCGAGTGATTCCGGATATGCAAACGCGAAATCCGCACAGCCGGCGCGAAGCGGGGGAGGGCCGCAGCGCACGCGATGGCGGTCGGGATTCGCATTCGCATATACACCCCACGCATCTATGCAAAGACGAATTTCGTCCTTCGGCGGCTTGCTGTGCTGCGCTATCGTGAGGGACTTGTAAGCGACCGCTTGAGACGGACAAAGCCTGCGGACAACGGCGCTGTCGCAAGCGCGGCACCGGGCAGGCATTGCAATGCGCGAATCCAGGACCAATCGATATCGACAGGAGGTTTTTCCAATGGCTACACCGCTGAAAGTGGTCGCCGTCAACGGCAGTACGCAACAGCCCTCGCGCACGCTCGCGTTGGTGCGGGCGTTGCTTGGCGAGCTCGATGGCAAGCTGCTGCTGCACAGCCATATCGTCAACCTGGGCGAGATCGCCCGCCCACTGGGCGCCGCGCTGACGCGCGCCGAACTGCCGCCGGAGATTGAAAACGAGCTGCTTGCGATCGAGTCCGCCGACCTGCTGGTGGTGGCGGCGCCTGTCTATCGCGGGTCCTATCCCGGCCATTTCAAGCATCTGTTCGACCTGGTGGGGCAGGAGGCGCTGGCCGGCAAGCCCGTGCTGCTGGCGGCCACGGGTGGCAGCGACCGGCACGCGCTGGTGCTGGAGCATCAGCTGCGGCCCTTGTTCGGATTCCTGCAGGCGCTGACGCTACCGATCGGCGTGTATGGCAGCCCCGGCGATTTCCAGAACCACCAGGTCAGCAGCGATGCGCTGGCCGAGCGCATCCGCCTGGCCGCCGACCGCGCCGCGCCGTTGTTCGGCGCCAGCCGCAGATCGCCGCTGCAGCGTGCCGCCTGAGGGGAGCGCCGCAGCCGGGATGTCTTCATCCCGGCTTTCGGCAAGCGTTCGTTGCCACGCCGTGTCCTTGGTTCCGGTCCGTCATTGCCTGCTCATGCGCGGTCGGGCCCGATTGTCACGGGCGTAATCTATGCTTGTGAGCGAAAGCCCGCCTCGGCTCCCCCGCCGGCGCGCCGCCCAATTCCTCCAAAGGACAAGCATATGGAAATCCGAGCAGCCAATCAGATCCCCGCCACCCTGATCCCCGGCGACGGCATCGGGCCGGAAGTGGTGGAGGCCACCGTCAAGGTGCTGGACGCGCTGGGCGCGCCATTCTCCTGGGACGTACAGCAGGCCGGCATGGCGGGCATCGCCCAGGGCGGCGACCCGTTGCCCGAGGCTACCCTCGACAGCATTCGCCGTACCGGCCTGGCGCTGAAAGGCCCGCTGACCACGCCCGTCGGCGGCGGCTTCCGTTCGGTCAACGTGCGCCTGCGCGAAGCCTTCAATCTCTATGCCAATGTGCGGCCCGCCCGCACGCTGGTGCCGGGACGCTTCGAGAACATCGACCTGGTGCTGGTGCGCGAGAACGTGGGCGGCTTCTACGTGGCCCACGACTATTACATCCCCGTGGGCGACGACCCGCATGCCGTGGCGGTCTCCACCGGCACCAATACGCGCGACGCCTGCCGGCGCATCGCCCGCTTCGCCTTCGAGTACGCGGTCAGGAACCAGCGCAAGAAAATCACCGTGGTGCACAAGGCCAATATCCTCAAGGCACTGACCGGGATCTTCCTGGAAGCCGCGCGCGAGGTGGCGCAGGACTATGCGGGCCGCGTGGAGATGGACGACCGCATCGTCGATGCCTGCGCCATGCAGCTCGTTCTCAACCCCTGGCAGTTCGACATGCTGCTCTGTACCAACCTCTTCGGCGATATCCTGTCCGACCAGATTGCCGGCCTGGTGGGCGGGCTGGGCATGGCGCCGGGGGCCAATATCGGCGATACCGCCGCCATTTTCGAGGCCGTGCACGGCTCGGCTCCCGATATCGCCGGCAAGGGCATTGCCAATCCGATTTCGCTGATGCTGGCCGCCGGCCTGATGCTCGAACATGCAGGCCGGCAGGACCTGGCGTTGCGGCTGCGCAAGGCGATCGACCTGGCGCTCAATGAGGACCAGGTCAGGACCGGCGACCTGAAGGGCTCGGCGTCCACGCTGCAATTTGCCGACGCGGTGGTGAAGCGGCTGGGTTGACGCACCGGCACATGCTGGGCGCCGCCGACAGGACCAACCCGGATAGTCCCGCCACGCGCTCTTGCGTACCATGGTTGCGCCGCTACCGTCACTCCCGACACAAGCCGGCGCTAACCGAGGGCTTGGCATGCAGACATCGGAACCGTACTTCCACTTCCGTCTCGATTCCAACGACGACCACAAGATCGAGGTCCATCGCTGGCAGGGAGGCGCGGCGCCGCGCGCCGTGGTGCAGATCGCGCATGGCATGGGCGAGCATGCGCTGCGCTACCGGCCGCTGGCCGAAGCGCTGGTGGGCGCGGGCTACGTGGTCTATGCCAGCGAGCACCGGGGGCATGGCGCCGATGCGGCCGCCCAGGATAAGCTTGGTGACTTCGGGCCGCGTGGCTTTGCAGCACTGGCGGACGACATGGCCGTGCTCAGCCGGCACTCGCGGGCGCAGCATCCCGGCCTGCCGCTGATCCTGTTCGGCCACAGCATGGGGTCGTTCGCCACGCAGTGCTACCTGGCCGAGCACAGCGAGTTGCTCGCCGGCGCGGCGCTGTCGGGCACCACCGCGGTGGACCTGATGCTGGAGGCGGCGCGGGCGGGTTTCAAGCTCGAGGATATGAATGCCGGGGTGCCGGACAGCCGCACGCCCTTCGACTGGCTCAGCCGCGACCCGGCACAGGTGGATGCGTATATCGCCGATCCGCTGTGCGGTTTCACCGTCACGCCGGCGTCGCGTGCCTCGATGTTCGCCGAATGCGCGCGCCTGGCCGAGCCGGATACGCTGCGCCGCATCCGTCCGGGGCTGCCCATCTACCTGTTCACCGGCGACCGTGATCCGGTCAATAATCACCTCGCCTGGTTCGAGCCGCTGGTCAGCCGCTATCGCGCGGCGGGGCAGACCGATGTGTCGTCCCACGTATTCGGCGGCGCACGCCATGAGACGTTGAACGAGACCAACCGTGCGGAGGTGATTGCCATCCTCGCCGCGTGGATCGGGCGGGTGGTGTCCGGCCGCTGACGGGCGTCAGGGCAGGAGGCGCGCCTCGGTCACCGCCTGCAGCGCTTCCAGTGTGATGCCTTCCGCCATTGCCTCCACCCGCAAGCCGTCGGGCGTCACGCGCATTACTGCCAGGTCCGTATAGATGCGGCAGACCACGCCGCGTGCGGTCAACGGCAGCGTGCAGCGGCGCAGCAGGCGCGGGCGGCCGTCGCGCGTGGTGTGTTCCATCAGCACCCAGACCTCGCGGGCGCCAAAGGCGAGTTCCATCGCGCCGCCCACGGCCGGCGGGGTGTTGGGATCGCCCCGGGTCCAGTTGGCCAGGTCGCCGTTTTCCGCCACTTCATAGGCGCCCAGGATGGCCAGGTCCAGATGGCCACCGCGCATCATGGCAAAGCTCAGCGCGGAATCGAAGATCGCCGCGCCGGGACGCAGCGTCACCGGCTGCTTGCTGGCGTTGATCAGTTCCGGGTTTTCCTCGCCTGGCGGCGGGCGCGGCCCGAGATGCAGGATGCCGTTCTCGCTATGCAGGAAGACCTCCCGCTCCGGGGGGATCATGTCCCCGACCAGCGTCGGCAGGCCGATGCCCAGGTTGACATAGGATCCCGTGCGGATGTCCTGCGCCGCGCGCCGGGCGATCTGCTCCCTGTTCCATCGCATCATTGTTCGCTCCTGGCGGATTGGCCGTCGGTGGTGACGAGGCGATGGACAAAGATGCCCGGCGTCACGATATGTTCGGGGTTCATGGCGCCGGCCTCGACCATCGTGTCGACCTCCGCCACCACCACGCGCGCGGCGGTCGCCATCACGGGATTGAAGTTGCGCCCGGCCAGGTGATAGTCCAGGTTGCCGAGGCGATCCGCGGTGCGCGCGCGGATCAGCGCGAAATCCGCATGCAGCGGCAGTTCCAGCACGTGCTGCACGCCGTTGATCTCGCGCGTGTCCTTGCCCTCGGCAAGAATGGTCCCGGCGGTGATGGGGCAGTAAAAGCCGCCCAGCCCGGCCCCGGCGCAGCGGATGCGCTCCACCAGCGTGCCTTGGGCCACCAGTTCCAGCTCGACTTCGCCGCGCCGGTAGGCGTCGCGAAAGGCCGTGGCCCCGGCCGTCAGCGGATACGAGCAGACCAGCTTGCGCACGCGCCCGGCTTCGATCAGGCTCGCCACGCCCTCGCCGTCGTAGCCGGCGTTGTTGGAGATCACCATCAGATCCCTGGCGCCATGCGCCAGCACCGCGGCGATCAGGCCGCCGGGCAGGCCGGCGCTGCCGAAGCCGCCCACCATCACGGTGGCGCCGTCGCGCAGATCGGCGATGGCCTCGCCGCAGCTTGCTACCCGTTTGTTGACCAATTCCATGCCCGACACGCTCCCGTTCCGCGGCTTCGCCGCCGCCAAGCCATGCATCATGCGGCGTCCGGATCGATAGGTTCAAGTACAAGAGGCTTAATTATTGATAAGCTAGGCTTATATTGCGCGCACTGGCCATCCCGATGAACCTGGAACTCCGACACTATCGATACTTCGCCGCGCTGGCGGAGGAACTGCACTTTGGCCGCGCGGCGGAGCGCCTCGGCATTTCGCAGCCGGCGCTGAGCCAGCAGTTCAGGTGGATCGAGCAGGAGGCGGGTGCGCCGTTGCTTTCGCGCAGCAAGCGCCGGCTGGCGCTGACGGAGGTTGGCGCTGTCTTCCAAGAGGAAGCGCTGGGCGTCCTGCGGCAGGTCCGGCACGCCGAACTGGCCACCGCCAGCGCGAGCCGTGGCGATGTCGGCAGCGCGTCCATTGGCTACGTGGCATCCGCCGCGCTCTCGGGTTTGCTGCCGAGGCTTGTCTATCGCTTCCGCCAGGACTATCCGGCCGTGCGGCTCGCCATGCGCGAGATGGACATGCCGGCCCAGCTCGACGCGGTTGCGCGCGGCGCGCTCGATATCGGCTTTATCCGCCCGCCGTTGCAAGCCTTGCCAGAGGGGCTGGCCTTGTTCGATATCGCCGCGGAAGCGGTCGTGGTCGCGCTGCATGCCACGCACGCGCTGGCAAGCCGTGCGCGCATCGATGTGGCCATGCTGCGCGACGAGACGTTTATCTGCACGCACACCGAACACGGCACCGGCTTCTACGCCATCACCCTTGCCATCTGCGGCAATGCCGGCTTCCAGCCGCGCGTGGAGGCATTGTCGAGCCAGATGGCCACCATCATCAGCATGGTGGCGGCCGGGTTCGGCGTGGCGCTGATCCCGGCTTCGATGCGCGCGTTCGCGCCGCCCGACGTGGTATTCAAGCCGCTGGCGCGCAACGAGGTGACGTCGCAGCTTGCCGTGGTACATCGCAAGAACGAACGCTCGCCCACGGTGCTGCGGTTGATCGAGCGGTGCAGGCAGGGGAGGGGGCGGCAGCCGAAGTGAATCACACAGGACCGACACTTGCGATCGTTGTGACGACTGTTGCCAAATGGTGGTGGTTGCTGTGATCGGTCGCCTGTTTCTCCTTGAGCGACGAGTCCGATCAGTAACCCGGCGTTCCGGTCATTGTGCATCCGCCTCCAGCCTTCCACTGGTGTCGCCGGCGCGATTCTCTAGCCTCGCCTTCGATAGCGCGACCGCTTCATGGAGCTTTTGCTCCAGCAGTTGCCGGGGCGGAAGCTCGGTCAAGTACTCGGCGACATGAATGCCAGTTTGATCCAGTTCCAGCAGTTCGATGTGCTCGCGTTTCTTGCCAGTGCAGAGGATGATGCCTAGCGGTGGTGCTTCCCCAGGCTCTTGCTCGTGCTTGGCGAGCCAGCGCAAGTAGAGTTCCATCTGTCCCTTATCGGCGGCCTTGAACTCACCCAGTTTYAGCTCGATTGCCACCAGACGCTTGAGGCGGCGATTGTAGAACAGCAGATCGATATAGAAATCGTCGTTGTCGATCTGCAGCCGCTTCTGACGGGCAACAAAGGTGAAGCCTGCACCCAGTTCGAGTAAAAAGTGCTCCAACTCGCGCAGGATGGCATCCTCAAGGTCGCGCTCCAGATAGCGATCCTGCAGGCCCAGGAAGTCGAGGACATAGGGGTCTTTGAGTACCAGGCTGGGGGTCAGTTCGCCCCTTTCTCGCAGCGCCGTGAGTTCTTCGGTTAAAAGCTCATCCGCCTTGCGAGACAACGCGGTGCGCTCGAACAGCAGCGAGTCCAGGCGGTCCTGCAGGGTGCGGGTGCTCCACCCCTCATCGCGGCACATCTGCAGGTAGAACTCGCGCTTTAGCGGGTCATCAATGTAAATCAGGCTGCGGAGGTGGGTCCAACTCAATTGTCTACTCAGTGCGTAGACAATGTCCTCGCTCGGAAAAACCTCAGCGAAGCGCAGCATGTGCCGCAAATTCTTGGCGCTGAAGCCACGACCATGCTCCGCCTCCAACTGCCGCGACAGGGAAACGACGATCTGCTCGCCGTACCCGGCGCGCTCGCCGCGAAGCACCTCCGAGCCGATGCGCTGGCCGACGCGCCAATATAGTATCGTCAACGCGGCGTTGACCGTGACGGCAAGCCCCGTGCGGGCCTCGCAAATCAGGCGACGTATGTCGCCGACAAGCGCCTCGGCGTTGACCTCCTCGCCGGGCGGAGGGGCAGGCGTTGCAGTTCGCTTGCGCGTCATTGTGAACGGCCTACCCGCTGCGTTTCCAGCATCGATATGCGGGGAGTGATCCGCAAGAATTGCATTCGATCCATCGTCCCTTCTCCTCAGCCGTTGATTTGCGCCCAAGCTACGGCGGGGTAGCGTGACCAGTCACCAATGCAGTGGCACACCACGGCAGATGCTGCGGCACCTAGATCGTTTCAGCTACACGGTCGAATTCATCTTGCGGGATTCTATCAGTGCGCGCTTTCGTCAGGATGGCCGTTGGGTTTTGGCTAGAGGAGCCGCGTTTGCAGAAGACGTTCGCGCAGGTCGGGGATACCGGTTTGCAGTCGAACTCGACTGGCGTTGTATCTTGACCGGGCGACTGCAGCCGCCCCGACGTCGAACAGGACAGAATATCGGATTGAGTGCAGGGCATTGCAGGCAGGCTGCTGCGCCGATTGCAATGCCCCGCCGCTCAGGCTCAGGCCTTCAACTGGTCCCGGACCGGCAACGCGCGGATGCGCTTGCCCGTAGCCGCGAAGATCGCATTGCACAGCGCGGGTGCAATGGTCGGCACGGCCGGTTCGCCGACGCCGCCGAGCGGTGCGTCGAACTTGCCCGGCACCAGGTGCACGTGGATCTGGCGCGGCGCCGACGGCGCGCGCATTACCTCGTACTGGTGGAAGTTGTCCTGCTGGGCGCGTCCGTCCTTGAAGGTGATCTCGCCCGTGGTGGCCAGGCTGATGCCCATGATGCAGGCGCCTTCCACCTGCGAGCGGATGCGGTCCGGGTTGACCTGCGCGCCGCAGTCCACCGCCATGTCGATGCGGGGGATGCTGATGCCGCCATCGTCGCCGACCACCACCTCGATCACCGCCGCTACGTAGGTCACGAAGCTGTAGCAGACTGCCAGTCCCAGCCCGTGTCCCTTCGGCAGCTTCCTGCCCCACCCGGCTTCGCGCGTGGCCAGTTCGATCACGCCGCGCAGGCGGCCGGTATCGAGCGGATACTGCTGCGGCGATTCGCCGTAGTTCCAGGCGTCGGACAACTGGGTCGGGTCGATGCGGCGGTCCGGGCCCAGCAGCGCCAGCAGGTAGTCGCGATGATCGCGCCCCGCAGCCGTGGCCAGTTCCGCCGCGAACGACTGGACCGCGAACGCGTGGGGGATATTGGACACCGAGCGGAACCAGCCGATGCGGGTGTGCGCTTCCACCTCCGGATTCTCCACGCGCACGTTGGGGATGTCGAACGGCATGTTCACCGCGGACATGCCGAGCTCGAAGGCGGCTTCGTTCTTTGCGCCGGCCACGAAGGTGGAGGTGATGGTGGATGCGGCGGTGCGGTGCAGCCAGGCCTGCGCGCGGCCGTCGGCGCCGAGCATCGCCTCCATGTGCTCAACCGAAACGGTGTGGAAGTAATCGTGATGCAGGTCGTCGTCGCGCGTCCAGGTCACCTTGACCGGCTTGCCACCCATGGCCTTTGACAGCAGCGCGGCCTCGGCGGCGAAGTCCGGCTTGGACTTGCGGCCAAATCCGCCGCCCAGCAGCGTCACGTGCACCGTGACGTCCTCGGGCTTCAGGCCCAGATGCCCTGCGACCGTTTCACGCGTGGCCTGCGGCGCCTGCACCGATGCCCAGACCTCGCATTTGCCGCCGGCGACGCGCGCGGTGGCAACCGGCGGCTCCATGGTGGCGTGCGCGATGTGCGGCAGGTAATACTGCGCCGTGATCCGCTTGCCGGGACCGGCCAGCGCGGCCATGGTGTCGCCCTGGTTCCGCACCACCTTGCCGGGCTGGTTCGCGGCCTTTTCCATCGTCGCCCGGAACGCGCCAGACTCGTAGCTGGCATTGGGGCCATCGTCCCAGCGCAGTTTCAGCGCCTCGCGGCCCTTGATGGCCGACCAGGTATTGCTGGCGATCACCGCCACGCCGCCCAGCGGATGGAACATCGCAGGCGCGGGGCTGCCGGTCAGTTCGACCACCTTGATCACACCGGGCACTTTCATGGCCTGCGCGGCATCGACGCTGGCCAGCTTGCCGCCGAACACCGGCGGGCGCGCGATCACGGCGTAGAGCATGCCGTCCAGCCGCACGTCGATGCCGTACTGCGCGCGGCCCGTGGCGATGGCGTGACCATCGATATTGCGCGTGCTGTTCTTGCCGATATAGCGGAACTGGGCGGGATCCTTCAGCTTGAGGCTGGCGGGGGCGGGTACCGGCAGGCGCGAGGCGTCCTTCGCCAGCGCGCCATAGCCGAGGCTCTTGCCGCTGGGCATGTGGACCACGGCATGGTTGCGGGCCTGCACTTCGTTCACTGGCACGCCCAAGCGCGCGGCGGCGGCGGCCTCCAGCATCGTCCGGGCGCTGGCGCCGACGCGCCGCATGGGCTCGAAGAAATGCCGCACGCTGCGCGAGCCGTCGGTGTTCTGGTTGCCGTAGCGGATCTCGTCGCCCGGGGCCTGCACCACCAGCACCTGCGCCCAGTCGGCCTCGAGTTCGTCAGCCACCACCATCGGCAGGCTGGTGCGCACGCCCTGTCCCATCTCCGAACGGTGGCACACGATGCTCACCTTGCCGTCCTCGCCGATGGAGAGGAAGACCAGCGGGCTGTCCACCGCGCCGCCGGGCATGCCGTCGCGGCCGTATTTTTTGGGTTCGTCGGCCGCCAGCACGATGCCGTCCAGGCCCACGGTGAGCGTGAGCCCGGCAACGGCGCCCATGCCCTTGAGCCAGCGGCGGCGCCCGGCGGATTGCGGGCTGCCGGCGTGGTCCGGCTGGGCCTGTGCCACGGCGAGAACGTTTCGTTCGCTCATTTTGCGCTCCTCTTGCCAGCTGGCTGGGCAACCGGTTTCGCGGCCACGTTCGATCTGGCGACGTGCTGGATGGCGGCGCGGATGCGCGTATAGGTGCCGCAGCGGCAGATGTTGCCGCTCATGGCGCCGTCGATGTCTTCCTCGCTCGGGTGCGGGTTCGCGTGCAGCAGCGCAGTGGCCGACATCAACTGGCCGGCCTGGCAGTAGCCGCACTGCGGCACGCCGAATTCCTCCCAGGCTGCCTGCAAGGCCTGCCCGATCTTGTCGGCCGACAAGCCTTCGATGGTGGTGATCTTCTTGCCCGCTACGGCCGAGATCGGCGTCACGCACGAGCGGATCGGCTGTCCATCCATATGCATGGTGCAGGCGCCGCACAGCGCCATGCCGCAGCCGAACTTGGTGCCGGTCAGGCCGATGTGATCGCGCACGGCCCACAGCAGCGGAGCATCGTCGGGCAGGTCGATCTTTTGCGGCACACCGTTGATCGTGATTGTTCTCATGTGTATTTTTGCGGGGAAGGTGCAACGGGGAAGAGGGCTGGCGTGCGGGCCAGTGCCTGCGCATTCCTGCGCTGCCGCGTGTGTGAGGGCGGGGGAGTGGTTCGTGTGGTGAGAGTGGACCGCCCGGCCGGGCGCCATGCCGCTGCGGCAGCGTTGCGCAACGCGCATTGTGATCCCGGCCGTTGATTCACGGAATGGCGGAGTCGGGATTTCTTAATTCCAGAAAATGGAATTGTGGTGGTGGGGGCGAAGCGGGGAGGGGGGGAGGGGAGTGTTCTTGCGCGGCGGCATCCAATGCCGCGGCACCAGGTCACATGGTGCCGCGGCGGGATACCAACTGCGGGTACTGCATCAGGCGTTGGCGCCGTCGGTGAAGGTATCCAGCTTGCCGGTGCGGGCGCCATCGGTGTAGGCATCGAAGGCGCGGGCCGGGAAGGCCGAGACACCGGTGCGGTCCAGGCCAGCGATGCGGGCGCCTTCGGTGAAGGTATCCAGCTTGCCGGTGCGGGCGCCGTCGGTGTAGGCATCGAAGCCGCGGGCCGGAGAGGCCGAGACACCCGTGCGATCCAGGCCGGCGATGCGGGCGCCGTCGGTGAAGGTATCCAGCTTGCCGCTGCGGGCACCGTCGGTAAAGGCGTCGTGGGTGCGGAAGTCGTAGCCATACTTGTCGGCGGGCACCGTGGTGCGGAACGCATAGCCGTACTTGTCGCCGGGGAGCAGGTCCTTGGCGGTCGCGGCGTGGGCGGCGCCGATGGCGGCGAACGACAGCACGAGGGTGGAAGCAAGCTTGAGGGCGATGGTCTTGGTCATGATGTTCTCCGGTTTCTTAAAATTCGTTGAATTTCATTGATTATTCGTTGCATCTGCCAGAACGTTGCTTTGTTTGCTGCGCGCCGTTCATGTAACGAACTATAGGAGAGCCATCGGTGGCTATGACTTGGTTTCTCAGGATGGATTGTTCAATATTTTTGAATTAAGGGGGCAGGCGCGTTGCGCGCTCGCCTCAAGCCCCGGGCTGTGCTACCCGGCTGGCGGCGATCAGCGCCGGCGCGACCATCTGTGCCAGCAGCCGCAAAGTCGCAACTTCCCCCTCCGTCCATGCGCCGCGCGCCGCGAGGAAGTTAAAGGTGCCCACGCAGCGGCCGTCCTCGCACACCGGCACATTGACTACCGCCGACAGGCCAAGGCCGCGGATGACGGCGATGTCGTCGAACACCGCCTCAAGCGCGGCGTCGCCTTCGCCCACGAAGACCTCGCCCTGATGCAGCACCCATCGCGTCCATGGCGTATCGGCCTTGCGCTTGCTGCCGCCCACGGGATAGGCGGCCTTGTCCGAGGACCACAGCCGCACCACTTCCGAACTGGCGCGCCGGTAGGCATTGATGGTGAGCAGGCCGGGGCCGAGCAGTGCGGCGGTGGCGTTGCCAATCGCATCGAAGGCACTGGCGGGGCTGGTTGCGCGGGCCAGCGCGCCGCACAGCGAGGCGAGCAGTGGCGCAGGCAGCGACACAGTAGCGTGAGCGGGGGCGGCGGCAAGGTCAGGAACATGATCGGTCACAGCTTCACTCCCCCTTGATGCCGAGGTCGTGGATCAGCTTGCCGTAGCGGTCGGCATCGCGGCGCAGGATGGCGCCGAACTGCTGGGGCGTGGAGGTGGCGGTTTCCACGCCGATGGCGTTCATCTTCTCCTTCACTTCCGGCATCGACATGATCCTGTTGATCTCCTGGTTCAGACGCGTCACCAGAGCGGGCGGCATGCCAGCGGGGCCGAAGGCACCGTACCAGACGGACAGCTCATAGCCAGGCACGGTTTCCGCCACGGTCGGCACATTGGGCAGCAGCGGCGAGCGCTTGCTCTCGGTCACGGCGAGCAGGCGCAGTTTGCTGGCTTTGACGTGTGGCAGGGTTTGCGTGCCGGCGGAGAACAGCAATTGCGTCTGCCCGGCCACGGTATCGACCACGGCAGGCGCACCGCCCTTGTACGGCACGTGCAGCATCTGCACGCCGGCCATCTTCTCGAACAGTACTGCGCTCAGGTGGTTGGTGGACCCGGGGCCGGCGCTCGCGTAGGCGAGCTTGCCGGGATTGGCGCGCGCGTAAGCGATCAGCTCCTTGACGTTGTGCGCCGGCACCGATGGGTTGACCACCATGGTGTTGGTCACGTAGGCGAGCAGGCCCAGTGGCGTGAAGTCTTCCACGCCGCGAAACGGCATGTTGGGCATCAGCGCGGGGTTCATCGCGTGCGTGCTCATGGAGCCGACCAGCAGGGTGTAGCCGTCGGGCTTGGCGCGCGCGACCATGGCCGAGCCGATGTTGCCAGATGCGCCGGGCTTGTTGTCGACAATTACCGGCTGGCCGAGGGAGCGGGTCAGGTGTTCGGAGAGTACGCGTGCCAGGATGTCGGTGGAGCCGCCGGCGGCCCACGGCACGATCAGGGTGATGGGCTTTTGCGGATAGGGATCGGCCGCGCCGGCCCCGGAGGCGGCGCAGAACAGCGAGAACGTGGCAAGGCCCAGCAGGCAGCGCTTCAAAACGGTTTTCATCTCTTTCCTTCTCCGATTGCTATGCGAACCGCCTGATGCGATCCGGTTTGATTCGATTACTGCTTGCCTTGCCGGACCGCTGGTCTGCTCCGACGGCCCTCAACGCTCTCAACGCCCCACCGCATATCCCTGCATGCCCCGTGCATTGGCGCCGGCACGCAGCACCAGCCGGCCCTGCGCATCGCGCTCTCTGGTGCAGGCGGACATGCGGCCCTCCGACCATGGCTCTCCCACCTTCACCTCATGCCCGCGCGCGCGCAGCGCCGCGATGGTGTCTTCAGGCAGCCGCGATTCCACGCTGAGCCGGTTGAGGACCACCGAGCGTGGCCAGAAGGACCCGGGAAAATGATCGATATGCCAGGCGGGCGCGTCGATGGCTTCCTGCAGGTTCATGCCGTGCACGGCGTGGCGCAGGAAGAAGGCGACGGACCATTGGTCCTGCTGGTCGCCGCCGGGCGTGCCGAACACCATGTAGGGCTCGCCGTCGCGCAGTGCCAGCGAAGGCGAGAGCGTGGTGCAGGGGCGCTTGCCCGGCGCCAGCGTATTGGGCAGGCCCGGTTCGAGCCAGGTCATCTGCAGGCGGGTGTTGAGCGCGAAGCCAAGCTCGGGAATCACCGGGCTGGACGACAGCCAGCCGCCCGACGGCGTGGCGGCGACCATATTGCCGTGGCGGTCGATCACGTCGATGTGGCAGGTGTCGCCGACAAAGATCTCGCGCTCGGCCCACTCCGCTACCGGGGGCATTGCCGCGAAAGTGGGCTCGCCCACGCCGAAGCGCACATCGGCTTGCCGCAGCGTGCGTTCCGCCGCGCCGAGATCGGGCAGGCGGGGCGTGCGGCCCCCGACGATGCCGGGCAGGATGTCGGGCGAGGCGCGCTCGCCAATCTGGCGCGCGCGCGCGGCCAGGTAGGCGGGATCGAGCAGGCCGGCCAGCGGCGCGTCGCCAAAGCGGGGATCGCCGTACCACGCCAGGCGGTCGGCCATGGCCAGCTTGGCCGCCTCGGCGATGCGGTGGACGAACTCGGGCGAGGTGGGCGCGTGGGCGGCAAGGTCGGCGTGGCGCAGCATGCCGATCTGCTGCAGGAAGGCGGGGCCCTGGCTCCAGATGCCGCACTTGGCCACCGTATAGCGGCCGAAATCCAGCGTTGCGGGTGCTTCCACGGTAGGCGTCCAGTCAGCCATGTCTTCATGGCGGAGCAGGCCCTTGTGGCGCTCGCCGGTGGTGTCGCGCACGGCCTGCGTGCGACAGAAGCTGTCGATTTCCCTGGCGACGAAGCCGCGGTACCAGCAATCCAGCGCGGCGTCGATCTGCTGCTCGCGGGTGCCGCCGGCGGCCTCGGCCGTTTCCACAATGCGCGTATAGGTCCGGGCTACGCCAGGCGTCGCATGCAGGCTGCCGGGGCGCGGCACGCGGCCATCCGGCAGCCAGACGTTGGCCGAACTGTGCCACTCGTTCTGGAACAACTCGCGCACCGCCAGGATGGCTTGCGAGATGCGCGGCACCAGCGGGAAGCCGTCGCGCGCATAGGCAATGGCGGGCGCCAGCACATCCGCCAGCGTCCAGGTGCCGTAGTCGCGCAGCATGGTGAGCCATGCGCCGAAGGCGCCAGGCACGGTGGCGGGCAGCAGGCCGATGCCGGGCACCAGGTCCAGCCCCCTGGCGCGCATTGCGGCCGGGTCGGCCAGTGCCGGCGCGGGACCTTGGCCGCAGACGGAGCGCACCGCGCGTTCGCGCTCRCTCCACAGCAGGATCGGCACTTCGCCGCCCGGGCCGTTCAGGTGCGGCTCCACCACCTGCAGTACAAAGCCGCCGGCCACCGCCGCGTCGAAGGCATTGCCGCCGCGCTCGAGCACGCTCATGGCGGTTTGCGAGGCCAGCCAGTGGGTGGACGAGACCACGCCAAAGGTACCGACGATTTCCGGGCGGGTGGTGAACATGGAGGCTCCGTGGGGTCCGGGCAGGGCGGCGAAGGCAGCGCAAGCCGAAGGGGGTGGTTGCCTTGAAGTATAGGGTTATTGGATAACCGTTTGTCGCGTATTTCTTATTGTTGTATGAGAAATTGGTTATGCATAAAAATCCCCCGATCCTGCTGGAATGCAGATTCCGACGCTAAGCCGGTCCCCTCGTCCGCCAGCTGCGGCACGATCTGCCGCGCCGCCAAGTTGACCATGCCCATCTTTACTACACTCAGGACAGCGGCCCCTGTCATTCGACGCACTGCCGGAAGCCTTGTTTGGCGGGTATCCATTAGCGCTGCGCTGGTAGCCGCCGAGCAAACGCCTGGAGAAGCGCGGGTTACGATACTTCGCGCAATGCCTACGGAAGTTGATACCCGGCGGGCACGCTCCCGTGCGCACCACCAAGGAGCTTCAGGATGGCTGGGGATCTCCGTAAGCAGACCGATAACGGTGAACAAAAGCCCATTGCACTTGCATTGCAGGGTGGCGGCATGCACGGCGCGTTCACGTGGGGAGTCCTCGACCGGCTGCTCGAGGATCAGAGATTTACCATCGAAGGCGTCAGTGCAACGAGCGCGGGGGCGATGAATGCCGCCGTGCTCGCCCATGGCTTGCTGCAAGGCGGGCACGGGCAGGCGCGCCAGGCGCTCCACGATTTCTGGCTAGCGATCGCGCAATCGGCAGCGCGGTACAGCCCGGCGCGCTGGGTGCCGTGGCTGAAAGGGACACATAGCTTTGGGCTGAATCACTCGCCCTTGTACGCGATGGCGGATATCGTTCTTCGTATCCTGTCGCCATACCAGTTCAATCCCAATAACTCGAATCCGCTCCGGGACGTGCTGGAGAAGCAGGTCGATTTTGCGGCATTGCGCAAGCATTGCCCGATACAGATTTATCTGTGTGCGACCAATGTCGAGACTAGCAGGATACGCATCTTTTCAAGCGAGGACATTTGCATTGAGGGCGTGCTGGCTTCGGCCTGTCCGCCAACCCTGTTCCAGGCCGTGTCCATCGATGGCGAGTACTTTTGGGATGGCGGCTATGTGGGTAACCCGGCAATTTTCCCGCTGATCTATCACTGCAATACAAGCGATGTCGTGATTGTCCATATCAATCCGATCGTACGCCGTGGCGTGCCGACCACTGCCGCCGACATCCTCAATCGCGTCAATGAGGTAAGTTTCAACTCGTCGCTCATGCGAGAAATGCGCGCGATAGCCTTCGTGACTTCGCTCATCCAGCAAGGCAAGGTTGATCGGAGCGAAATGAAGGAAATGCTGATCCACTCCATCCGTTCCGATGAGACGATGAGCGCCCTCGGCGCGTCGAGCAAGTACAACGCCGACTGGGACTTCCTTTGCTTCCTGCGTGACAAGGGGAGGGCTGCGGCCGAGGCATGGATCACGGAAAACTACGACAATGTTGGCCAGCGCTCTAGCATTGACATCAAAAAGGAATTCCTTTGAGGATGACGGCCGGGCAACCGGGAAGCGCTATCGCTTCAGGTCGGATCGTCCAGTAGTGCCTTGGCTTGCTGCCAGTCAGCCGTGTCGAAGCCCTCACTGAAGGTTCCATGGATCGGGGCAAGGGTCTGGCGCGCGGCGCTCATCTTTCCCTGCCTTCGCCATAGCTGGGCAAGGCTCAGCGCGGCCTGCAGCTCCAGTGACCTGGAACCCTGATCGCGGGCGACGGCGATTGCCTTGTGAAAGCAGGCCTCGGCTTCGTCGTGGCCAGTGAGTGCGCGGGATTGGAGTATCAACTCTCCCTTGAGCCGATGCAGCGTCGCTTCGTCAAGCAGCTCTCCCGTGTCTTGCGTCAAGGCTAGCGCCTCGGCCAGCACGTCCAGCCCGGCCTGGAAGTCCCCGGCTCTCCCAAGCGCTTCAGCGAGCAGGGCCAGAAAGTTCGGCCTGCCCAGTGCCGCGCCAGTTGCCTCGTAAGCGGCGAGGCCCTGGTGTATTTCGGCAATCCCCTCTTCCAAACGGCCTTGTTCCGTCAGCGCCCAGCCTTGCAGAACGGTTCCCCACGCCAGATAGATGGGAAAGCCCTCCTCGCCCGAGATCGCGATCGCGGCCTCTGCGTACTCGCGGGTCAATTGCACCTCACGCCGACATTGGTGCACTTCGGCTGCGAAGACGAAGCAAAGCGCGAGGTTAAAGGCGTCGGGGCGCTTCCTGGCCAGAACCAATGCGTCCTGGCAGCGCGTGCGAGCCAGATCCGGCAGGCCCAGGTACCACAGGATCCAACCCAGCGTGCTTGTGGCATGTACGGCCGGGTCTCGCCCGTAACCCAGAAGAAAATCGTATGCCGACGGGTCCGGCCGTTGCAGTGACAGCACCTCTTCCATATGGGTGCGGGCCACGCCGGGCTGGCCCAGGCGGAACGTGGTGGCGCCGAGTACACGATGCGCCTCCGCGAGCTGCCCAGGCTTCTGCGTGTCCAGAGCCATGGCAAGCAGCCGTTCCCCAAGCGGCTGCGCAACCGTGTACTGCGCCCGCAATTGGTAGAACGCCCACAGTCCTAGCTGCGCCGAGAAGAAACTGGGCGTTTGCCCACCCTGTTCGCACAATGCCAGTGCGCGCCTGTAAGTTGCCTCCACCTCGGGAGCGGCCTGACCCCGCGTGGCTATCAAGGCCGGTCCTAGCGTTAGTAGCAGTGTGAGTTCCTCGCGTGCGCGCTCGGGCGTGTCGGGCAGCCGCTCGAGCAGTTCCACGGCCGTGCCCAGGTGACGGATTGCTTCCATCTGGGCAGAACGCTGCAGGGCCTGCTCGCCGGCGCAGTGCAGGTACTTGACTGCCTTCGGGATGTTGCCGCTGTGGCTGTAATGATGTGCCAGCTCGCTGCAGTAGTCCTTTAACCGACTCTGGAACAGTGTCTCGATGGCCTCCGCGGTGCGCTCGTGCAGCGCGCTGCGCTGCTCGGTAAGCAGCGAGTTGCCGGCAACTTCCTGGGTGAGCGCGTGCTTGAAGGCGTACTCCACCTCCGGGAATACAGGTCGTTCGTAAATGAAATCGCCCGCCTGCAGGGCGGCCAGAAGCGGGCGCAATTCGTCGTCAGCCAGCGCAGTGACATGCCGGATGAGACTCAATGGGAACTCCTTGCCGATCACGGCCAGGCTTTGCAGCAGTTCCTTCTGGACGAGGGGGAGCCGGTCGATGCGGGCGGCGAGCACGCCCTGGACGGTGGTGGGGATATGCAGCGAAGTCGGCGCTCTCTCGATGCGGTAGCAGCCAGGCTGGCCAACCAGGGCATTCTCCTCAACCAGGGTCTGGACCACTTCCTCCATAAAGAACGGGTTGCCTTCCGTCTTGTCCAGGATCAGCCGTTTCAGCGGCGCGAGAGCGCGATCCTCGCCCAGCAGCGCGGTGAGCAGCCCCTGGGCTTCGGCCGGGCCCAGCGGCTCAAGATGCAGCTGGACGCAGTAACTCCGGGAGCTCCAGTCATGGGAGTACTCCGGGCGGTAGTTGACGAGCAGGGCGATCCTCGCACCCGGCACATAGTCCAGGAGGATATTGAGGAAGGCCTCGGTTTCGCTGTCCAGCCATTGCAGGTCTTCGAACAGGAGCTCGAGAGGCTGGTTGAGGCTTTCGCGGACCAGCAGGCGTGCAACCGCTTCAAACGTGCGCTGCCGCCGGATGGCAGCGTCCATGGTCGGCAGTGCCGAGCCGGGCTCGACGGAGCCGAGCAGGTAGAGCAAATAGGGCAAATGGTCTTCCAGCGTCCTGTCGAGGGTAAGCAGTCTGCCCGTGACCTTCTCGCGGCAGCTTCGGTCGTTGTCCTGCGGGGTGATCTGAAAATAGTTCCTCAGGAGCTCGATCAGCGGGAGATAGGCGAAGGCCTTGCCGTGCGAAACCGAGAAGGTCTCCAGCACCATGCAGCCTTGCTGTGATCGTGCCTTGAACTCGTGGAACAGCCGCGATTTTCCTACCCCGGCCTCTCCCATCACTTCGGCGACCTGCCCATGCCCCGCCTTGGCCAGTTCCAGGACCTTGTGCAACGCCTCCATTTCGGCCTGGCGTCCCACAAAGCGCGCCAGGCCGCGATGCGCCGCCACTTGCAGGCGAGTGCGCAATGCGCCGAGGCCCAGCACCTCATACACCGCAAGCGGATCCCGGACGCCTTTTACGTGGGTCGTCCCCAGCGGCTTGAATTCGAAATACCCTTCGGCGAGCCTATGGGTCGACTCGCTGACAAGGATGGACGCCGGTGTGGCAACGCCTTCCATGCGCGAGGCGATGTGGATTGTGTGCCCCACGGGATCGTAGTCCGTGTGCAGATCGTCCTTGCGGATCGAGCGCACCAACACCTCACCCGTGTGGATTCCGACGCGGATCTGAAGCGGTATGCCCTGATCCAGACGCACCCGGTCACTGTGGCGACGCATTGCCTCCTGCATGCGCAGCGCCGCATACAAAGCCCGCAGGGCATGATCTTCATGGGCAATGGGAGCGCCGAACAGAGCGAGAATGCCGTCTCCCAGGAACTTGGCTACGTAGCCCTCATAGTGGTGCACGGCATCCATCATCAGCGTCACCACGGGGTCGATCAGGTGACGCGCCTCTTCCGGGTCCAGGTCCTGGATCAACGCCGTCGAACCAGCCATATCGGCGAACAGCGCCGTGATGGTCTTGCGCTCGCCGGCCGTTCCGCCCCTGGCTTCCATGGCTGCCTGCTCCGCCCGGATGCGCTCGGCCAGATGGGGCGGCGTGTAGTGGACAGGGGCCGAAGCGGCCGTCGCAGGTCCTGGAAGCGATGCTGACGGGGCGTCATCCAGGGGCGAGCCACATCCGCGGCAGAACTTCGCCGCAGGGCCGGACTCCTCGCCACAGCGCGGGCAGATCCGCGCAAGCCTGGCCCCGCAC
The DNA here is from genome assembly GCF_056399885.1 of Cupriavidus sp. 01L45. NCBI lineage: Bacteria > Pseudomonadati > Pseudomonadota > Betaproteobacteria > Burkholderiales > Burkholderiaceae > Cupriavidus > Cupriavidus sp. 01L45. The sequence continues at coordinate 29,000 of NZ_JBFTSG010000028.1, forward strand.
TGCTCGCAGAAGTTGGCCTGCGCGAGGTTCGCGAACCCGCAATTTGTGCAGCGCATCACCCCTCCTGACTGCCATCGCCTGCCTCGGATCATTAGACGCGCCATTGGCCGCCTTAGCAAGTTCAGGGCGCGTCGTGGCGGCGCTAGTAGAATCAACGTCTTGCTAGACGATCAGGTCCAGGACTCCAATTGCCGTCCCCAGTCGACAAACTTCAGCACAACCTCATCTCCCGCCTGCGCCTCAAGCATCTGGCGCTGCTGCTGGCGCTGGACCGTCAGCGCTCGGTGTCGCGCGTCGCGGCCGAGATGGACCTGACCCAGCCCGCCGTGACCAAGGCGCTGCGGGAGATCGAGGAGATCTTCATGGTGCCGCTGTTCGCGCGCTCGCGGCGCGGGCTGGAGCCTACCGGGACCGGCGCGGCCGTGCTGGCGCATGCGCGGCTGGCGATGGCGGATACGGAGGCGCTCGGGCGGGAACTGGCGGTGATCGGCGCCGGCCTGCACGGGCGGCTGCGCATCGGCGTGATTCCGTATGTGGCGCCTGTGGTACTGGATGCAGCCTGCTCGCACGGCTTGCAACAGCAGCCGCGCGTGGCGGTGCTGGTGCGCGAGGGCACCACGGACGAACTGGTGGCGGCGCTGCGCGCGCACGAACTGGATTGCGTGATCGCGCGGTCTTTCTACGCGCCGGGCGACGACATCGTGCAGACGCCGCTTTACCGCGAGGAACCCGCGCTGGTGGTGCCAGTGGCCGCCGCGGCGCGGCTGGCGCGCGGCAAGCTGGACTGGCCGCGCCTGGCCGCGCTGGACTGGATTTTGCCGCCCTCGCATACGCCGATCCGGCGCACCATCAATACGTTGTTCGCTACCGCCGGCGCAGTGCCACCGACGCCGATGGTGGAGACGTATTCGATCAAGACCATCGCCACACTGATGCGCAACCAGCCGCGCGCCATCACCATCGTGCCGCGCGCGGTGGCTGCCGAACTGGCTGCCAGCGGCAGCGCCGCGGTCTTGCCGCATACGTTGACGTGGGACCTGCCGGCGGTGGGGGCAATGTGGCTGCGCCGTACGGAGCACAGCGAGCCGCTGCTGACGCTGGTGCACGCGTTGCAGCAGGCGGTGGGGGTGAAGGGATGAGGCCGGACCTGAAACGCAAGCGGCCGGCTGCGCCCTTCTAAGAGCGCAACCGGCACAGCCAGGCGGGTTGCGGGCCGTTGCGGCCTTCTTATTCGATGATCTCGAACTCCCCGAAGTACTCCTCGTTGAGCGTCAGCCCCAGCCCCGGCAGATTGTCGTCAAGCTGCAGGTACCCCTTGTCCGGCGCCGGGTCGCCCTTGAAGATGTAGTAGAACAGCTCGTTGCCCACCTCCACGTCGTGCACCGGGAAGTACTCGGACATCGGCGATGCGGTCGAGGCCATGGTGAGGTGGTAGTTGTGCATCTGGCCCGCATGCGGGATCACGGGCACCGACCAGGCTTCCGCCATGGCATTGATCTTCTGCGCGGCGGTGATGCCGCCCACGCGGTTGGTGTCGTACTGGATCACGTCCACCGCGCGGCGTTCCAGCAGGTCCTTGAAACCGTAGGAGGTGAATTCGTGCTCGCCGCCGGAGATGGGGAACGGGCTCATCTTCTTCAGCTCGGCATAGCCTTCGATGTCGTCGGCGATCACCGGTTCTTCCAGCCAGCGCGGATTGAATTCGGCCAGGCGCGGCAGCATGCGGCGCGCGTATTCGAGCGTCCAGCCCATATAGCATTCCAGCATGATGTCGACGCTGTCGCCCACCAGTTCGCGCAGCAGGCGCACCTGCTCGATGTTCTTCCGCATGCCGGCGGGGCCGTCCTTGGGACCGTAGCCGAAGCGCATCTTCATCGCGGTGAAGCCCTGGTCGAGATAGCTCTGCGCCTCGGCCAGGAAGGCGTCGCGGTCATCGTTGTTGTAGAGCTTGGAGGCGTAGCACCAGATCTTTTCCTTGGTGCGCCCGCCCAGCAGCTTGAACACCGGCTTGCCCACCGCCTTGCCCATCAGGTCCCACAGCGCGATGTCTACCGCCGAAATTGCTGCCATGCCGATGCCCTTGCGGCCCCAGGCGTGGGTGCGGCGGTACATCTTCTGCCACAGGTACTCGTTGTCGAACGGGTCCTGGCCGATCACGATCGGGGCCAGGTACTGGTCGACGATTTCCTTGGCCACGCGCGGTGCGAGCGCGCAGTTGCCGATGCCGACCAGGCCGGTATCGGTTTCCACTTCCACCACCAGCCAGCCGTGGAAGCGGAACGAGCCCATGGCGTCGCCACGCTCGAACAGGATGTCGGTGGCATTGGTGCAGAAGTGCGCTTGCGGGGGCACGGTCTTGCCCTTCCATTCAAAGACGCGGGCGCGGACGTTGGTGATTTTCAAGATAGTCTCCGTTGGATAGTGGCCGGTGGCGGGCGGCAGGTTCAGGGGGCTGCGCGCTGGCTGCCCATCTGGCAGGCGATGCGGAAGGCTTGCAGCGTGGCGCCGAGGTCGGCGCGGCCTTGCTGCGTGATGTCGAAAGCGGTGCCGTGGGCCGGCGTGGTGATCGGCACGGGCAGGCCGCCCTGCACGGTGACGCCGCGCGAGAAGCCCATCAGCTTGATGCCGATCTGGCCCTGGTCGTGATACATCGTGACGATGGCATCGAACTGCCTTTGCTCCGGGCTGCCCTGCACCTTGAGGAAGATGGTGTCGGCGGGGAAGGGGCCATCCGCCGCCACGCCGCGTGCCCGCGCATCGGCGACCGCCGGTGCGATGAAGTCGATCTCCTCGCGGCCGAAGGCGCCGTTGTCGCCGTTGTGCGGGTTGAGGCCGCACACGGCAATGCGCGGGCGAGCCATGCCGGCCCTGCGCAGGGCCTGGTCGATCAGGTCGATGGCGGCGCCCACGCTGTCGCGGTTGATCATGGCGGGCACGTCCTTGAGCGCAACGTGGGACGTCACGCGGGAGGTCCACAGGCCGTCGAGCACATTGAACTCGCAGAAAGCGCCGTCGTAGCCGAGCTTCTCGGCGAACCAGTGCAGCTCATCGTTGTGCCCCATGCCGGCGGCGTGCAGCGAGCTTTTGTTGAGCGGGCCGAACAGGATGGCGTCGGCCTTGCCAGCCTGCGCCAGCTCCAGCGCCACGGCCAGGGTGCCGAGGCTGTAGCGGCCGCCTTCCGCGCTGGCCACGCCGCGCCGGTAGGCGGGTTTGCCGTCGAGCTGCCAGTGGAACAGGCGCGGGGCGCTGGCGCTATCGCCGCCAGCGAACGCGAGCGAATCGGTTTCGCGCAGCGCGATATCCACGCCGGCCACCTGCATGCCGTGGCGCCATTCGTCGCGGTCGGCAATCAGCAGGATGTCGGCCTGCGCCGCGGTGGCAGGGTCGGCCAGCAGCCTGGCGATCAGCTCGGGGCCGATGCCGGCGGGGTCGCCGAGCACCATGGCGATTCGGGGTCGTTGGGTCATGGGAGTCTTGAGGGAAAGGGGTTCAGTCCAGCTTGACGCCGAGTTCGGCGATCAGCTTGCCGTAGCGCGCATATTCGGCGCGCGAGAAGGCATCGAACTGGGTGGCGGTGAGCGTGCCCGGCAACGCGCCCACATCATTGAGACGGCGCAYGGTGTCGGGATCCTTGAGTATGGTGGCCAGCGCCGCGCTCAGCTTCTGCAGCGTGGCGGGCGGCGTGCCGGCCGGGGCGTAGACGCCGTACCAGGCATTCATCTGGATGCCGGGCACGCCGGCTTCGGCCAGCGTGGGTACGTTAGGCAGCAGCGCCGAGCGCTGGTCGGCGGTGACCGCCAGCGCGCGCAGCTTGCCGGCCTTGATGTGGTTGATGACGGAGGGCATGGTCTCGAAGCTCATGTCGACCTGGCCGCCCATCAGGTCCACCAGCGCGCTGCTGCTGCTCTTGTATGGCACGTGCAGCAGCTTGCCGTGGATCTGGCGGGCAAACGCCGCACCGGCCAGGTGCTGGGTGCTGCCGACGCCGGAGGAGCTGTAGCGGAATTTGTCGGGGTTGGCCTGGATCTGCGCCACCAGCGCTTTTACGTCTTGCGCCGGCACCTGGTTGTTGACCACCAGCACATTGGGCACCGACGACACCAGGGCCACCGGCGCCAGGTCCTTGAGCGGGTTGAACTGCAGCTTGAGCAGGTGGGGCGCGATGGCCTGGGAGGTGACCACGCCCATCAGCAGCGTGTTGCCATCCGGCGCTGCCTTGGCGGTGATGTCGGCGGCGATGGTGTTGGAGGCGCCAGGCCGGTTGTCCACCACGACCGGCTGCTTGAGGATGGCGGCCAGCTTGTCGGAGACGATGCGCGCCATCACGTCGGTGCCGCCGCCCGGCGCCGCGCCTACCATCATCCGTACAGGGCGGGTGTCCTGCGCGTGGACGCCGGTTGCCATGGCGGTTGCCAGTCCAATCACGCCGGCAAAGGCGCCGGTCATCCATCGTTTCATTGTTGTCTCCATGTCTTGTTATGGGCCTGCGCCGGAGCGCGGATGGGGCAACTATAAGGATGGGAGCGATGCGTGACTACTGACGTTTATTGAATGGGTGATTACTTTAAGGAATACCTCGCAACGGATGCCAGGCGCCGCTCAGACTTCCGCCTGCCCGGCGCGGAGCAGCTTGATCAACTGGCCCGCGGCGGCGGAAAGCGTGCCCCCGCGCCGGGTCACGACCCCAAAGGTCTGCTGCCGGGACCGCATCGTCACCGGCAGGATGCGAAGCATCTTTTGCCGGGCGAACAGTTCGGCCACGCTGGTCGGCAGCAGCGAGACCAGTTTCGCGCTGCGCTGCAGCAAGGCCACGGTGACGAAGCTGGAGGAGGTGGTGATCGCATTCGCCGGCATGCCCACGCCGACCATGTCCAACTCGCGCTGCAACAACTCGTGCATCGGCATCTGGCCGGGATAGACGATCCACCGGTAGCCGGCCAGGTCGGCAAAGGTGAGCGTCCTGGCGCGCGGCGCGGCATGGCTGTAGCCCACCACTGCCGAGATCGGTTCGTCGCCAATCGCCTGGTAGTGGTACCTGGCGGGCTGGTCGCTTACCAGCGCGCGCCCGATGACGAGGTCCAGGCGCCCGTCGTCCAGCAGCGTGAGCATGCGCAGGCTGGTGTCTTCGACGATTTCGATGGACAGGTTCGGTTGTTCGTCCTGCATGGTCTCCAGCGCCGGCACCAGCACATCCGGGACCGCGCCCATGATGGCGCCGACGGCCAGGTGGCCGCCCTTGCCGGAACGGATCTCGGCCATGTCCTGGCATAAGGCGGTGAGATCCGTCGCCAGCAGCCGCGCATAGCGGATCACGCAGTGGCCGAACTGGTTTGGCCGCATGCCGGTCTTGGAGCGCTCGAACAGCGGCGCGTCCAGCATGCCTTCCAGCTCCTGCAAGGCCTTGCTGGCCGCCGACTGCGTCATGGCCATGGCCGACGCAGCCTGGTGCAGGGATTTGTGGTCGTCCAGCGCAATCAGCAATTGCAGTTGCTTCATGCGCAGGCGGGACATCAGAACGTCAAGCGTGGCCTTCATGGGAACCCGGGGCGAAAGCTACGTGAGTCGCAAAAGCGATCACGAGATGGAAAGGTTTCAATATACATCGCGGCCTGGCGCACCGTATATTGCATCCCTGTCACAAGCCCCCTCGACGTGGGGCTCCGGCCGGACCCGGCGCCGCCGGCAAGAACAAGGAGGAGAGACCATGAACATGCCCAAAGCCAATGCCGTCTACCGTGGTGTATTCCCGGTGGCACCCACCATCTTCGACGAACAAGGTGGCCTTGACCTCGACGGCCAGCGCCGCTGCATCGATTTCATGATCGACGCCGGCTCCGACGGCATCTGCATCCTGGCGAATTTCTCCGAGCAGTTCGTGCTGACCGATGACGAGCGCAGCCTGCTGATGACGACCGTGCTGGATCACGTGGCCGGCCGCGTCCCGGTGATCGTCACTACCACGCACTTCAGCTCGCGCATCTGCGCCGCGCGCAGCCGCGCCGCGCAGGACGCGGGCGCCGCCATGGTGATGGTGATGCCGCCGTATCACGGCGCCACCATCCGCGTGCCGGAGCGCGCCATCCACGAATTCTTCACCACGGTGTCCGGCGCGATCGATATTCCCATCATGATCCAGGATGCGCCCGTGAGCGGCACCACGCTGTCGGCCGCGTTCCTGGCGCGCATGGCGAAGGAGATCGCCAACGTCTCGTACTTCAAGATCGAAGTGCCGCAGTCCGCTGCCAAGCTGCGCGAACTGATCGAGCTCGGCGGCGATGCCATCGTGGGCCCGTGGGATGGCGAAGAGGCCATCACGCTGATGGCCGACCTCGATGCGGGCGCCACCGGCGCGATGACCGGCGCGGGTTTCCCCGATGGCATCCGCAAGATCGTGGATGCCTACCAGGCCGGCGACTCGGAGCTCGCCGCGCAGCACTACCAGCAATGGCTGCCGCTGATCAACTACGAGAACCGGCAAGGCTGGCTGGCGACGGCCAAGGTGCTGATGAAGGAGGGTGGCGTGATTGCTTCCGACGCCGTGCGCCACCCCTTGCAGCCGATGCACCCGGCCACGCGCGCCGGTTTGCTGAAGATCGCGCGCAGGCTCGATCCGGTGGTGCTGCGCTGGGGCAGGTGAGCGGCTGGCAAGCATTGGACAACTGGCGGCGCTGCTAACGCGCCGCCTTTTCATTTCAAGGACAGAGCATGAATATCTCAGGCGAATTGCTGATCGGGCGCCAGTCTGTGCGCGGCACTCACGGCGAGATCCGGGCTGTCGATCCGGCGACAGGGGAAACGCTGGGGCCGGCCTTCGGCGGCGCCACGCCGCAGCAACTGGAGCAGGCTTGCGCGCTGGCCGCGCAGGCCTTCGATGTCTACCGCGAAACCTCGCTCGAACAACGCGCCGCGTTCCTGGAGAAGATTGCCGCCAACATCCTTGATCTTGGCGACGCGCTGATCGAGCGTTGCGTCAGCGAGAGTGGCCTGCCGCGTGCCCGGATAGAAGGCGAGCGCGGGCGCACCGTGGGCCAGCTCCGCTTGTTTGCCGCTGTGGTGCGGCAGGGGGATTTCCTCGACCTGCGCATCGATCCCGCGCAGCCGGAGCGCAAGCCGCTGCCGCGTGTGGACCTGCGCCTGCGCAATATCGCGCTGGGGCCGGTGGCCGTGTTCGGCGCCAGCAATTTCCCGCTGGCGTTCTCGGTGGCCGGTGGCGATACCGCATCGGCGCTGGCAGCCGGCTGCCCGGTTATCGTCAAGGCGCATCCGGCCCATCCCGGCACATCGGAGCTGGTTGGCCGCGCAATCCGGAAGGCCGTGGACGAGTCGGGTTTGCCCGAGGGAACGTTCTCCCTGCTGTTCGATTCCGGCCTGCGGATCGGCCAGGGGCTGGTGAGCGATCATCGTATCAAGGCGGTCGGCTTCACCGGCTCGCGCGCCGGTGGCACCGCGTTGATGCAACTGGCCGCGGCCCGCGCCGAGCCGATCCCGGTCTACGCGGAAATGAGCAGTATCAACCCGGTGCTGTTGTTCCCGCACGCGCTGGGCAGCCGTGCCGACGCCATCGGCAAGGCCTTCGCCGCCTCGCTGATGCTCGGCGCGGGCCAGTTCTGCACCAATCCGGGCCTGGTGCTGGCGGTGGAGGGGCCGGATCTCGATCGTTTCCTGGCGGCGGCCGAAGCGGCGATCGCGCAAGCCCCGGCGTCGACCATGCTGACTCCGGGCATCCACCGGGCATACGGCGCCGGCGTCGAAGGCCTTGGTTGCCATCCGCAGGTCAGCACCATTGCGCGTGGCCAGGCCGGCGCGCAATACCAGGGGCGGGCGGCGCTGTTCTCGACCACCGCCGAGGCCTTCCTCGCGCACGAAGCACTGCGCGCGGAAATCTTCGGCGCGGCGTCGCTAGTGGTGCGGTGCCCCGACCTGGCCGCCATGCAGCGTGTGGTGGAAGCCCTGGAGGGGCAACTGACCGCGGCCATCCATATCGATGAGGCCGACTACGATGCCGCGCGCGGCTTCCTGCCCGCGCTGGAGCGCCGCGTTGGCCGGATCCTCGTCAATGGCTTTGGCACGGGGGTGGAGGTGAGTCATGCGATGGTGCATGGCGGACCGTATCCTTCCACCTCGGACGGCCGCTCCACGTCGGTCGGGAGCCTGGCCATCGCGCGCTTCCTCCGGCCCGTGTGCTACCAGGACATGCCGGCCGCCCTGCTGCCGCAGGCGCTGCGCACCGGTAATCCGCTCGGGCTTGCGGTGCGGGTGGATGGGGAGGCACAGGCCGGGCGACAAGCGCCATAGCCAGCTTGGTTCCAGGCGCGCAAGCGTAAGCGTGGCGCGGGTCTCAGCCTGCGCCGCGGCCTCCCCGCGAGGCGCTACTTCACGAAACCAAGCACCTCGCGGAAGCGTTCGTGCCGGCTCGTCCGCATCCATTCGAAGGCAATCATCTCGACCGTGGCGGCGGTGGCCCCGTCCCTGCGCATCCTGTCGATGGCCGCGTCGCGGCTGGAGGCCTTGCGCGAGCCAATGGCATCCAGCACGACGGTCACGCTCAGTCCGTGGCCGAGCAGCCCGGTGACCGTCTGGAAAACGCAGACGTGGGCTTCGCAGCCGGCTACCACCACGCTCTTCCTCCCGGCAGGGAGTGCGTCGAGCAAGCCGTCCCGGCAGCCATCGAAGTGGTCCTTGGCCACGGTCTGATCGCATAGTCGCCTGATCTCGTCGAGATTCCCGCCCAGGCTGCCGGGGCTTTGCTCGGTGCCGATCACCGGCACGCCCAGTACCCGCGCGATATTGGCCAGGCGCACGGCTTCCGTTACGACGCGATCGCTTTCATGGATCGCGGGCATCAGGCGGGCCTGGAGATCCACCAGCACCAGAACAGATTCAGCGGCGTTGTGCAGCATGCGCATTCCCTTTGTGAGTTGGTGTGGCAAGCGCTTCCCCTTCCTGCATGCGAGGCCTGGATGGAACCGCAGCAGGTTCAGGGCGCATCATCGCGCCTGGACGGGACTTCCGGCAAACCGATCACGACCGGCGCGCCGGGCATTGTGCAGCCTTGCGATCTTGTGCATGTCGTAGTCGTACGTCAGCCCTGCCGCGTTGATGCCGGGCCGCAGTGCCGGCTCGTCGACCACGCTTTCAACCAGTTGGCCGTCAACGAGCATCTTCAAGTGGTACTGACGCAGCGACGCTTCGTAGCCTTGTGCGGACACTATTATGGTGGGTTTCTGGCAATCCACCCAAGATAAGCAGCTCTTTGGGGCTGCATAATTTGGGTGGATTGGGTGTTTCCCTGGTGTCCCATGCCCAGGGCGGCGGCGACCCGCACGCGGCGATTGCGCGTAGACCCGCGTTACGGCAGCTTGGCACGCAATCGATCCCACCATGTGGGGGGCAATTCCACATACTCACTTGGAGATGCCCCTAAGTTGTAGGTTACTCTGTCATCACCCCAAACGATCCCGGGGTCTAGGTCGTTGTAAGTGCGCTCTGCCAGTAGCTGCTCGGTTTCAGCGTCATAAAGGCGGAAGCGCATTCCATATTGGCTATTCAAGAAGCATATTTCTCCACTATAAAGACTACCTTCCTTTATACGCTCACATTCGTGCGCCGTTCCCCGTAGCGCCACACCCCATAGATACGGCACCAAGACCAGCGCAAGCAGTGCGGTACCTGCTAACCAATATTTCCGCTTGCCCCCCTTCATTCGCTTCATTGATCAAATTCCAGGACCTTCGGGGGGTACAGTGGTACCCTGTATAAATTTGAGTACAACACCAAATCCCCGCCTTGTTTGTGCCGCAATTGCAAATCCCGATAATCTCTATTTCTTATCGGATAATAGACAGTGTTTTTGGAAACAACGCCGGCGCGCGCAACTGTATAATTTAGCCAATCCGCCGTTGTTACCTCCCCAATTACAGTCGAGGCGAGAACAATAATAAAACCGGTCTTGTTCCAATGGCAAAAATATTGAGTTCCATTTTGGATAATTATTGGTTTTTTTTCGGTTCTGTCGTGAAAGGTAAATACGTCGCGCATATAAATGTACACTTCGGTGACCGTCAGGCGGGTGCGCGTGTGTGCTATGCGATGATAAAAAAATCCACCAAGTGCGGCATAAAACGAAAAGGCACCAAGGGAACCATAGAGATCGTCCATCCAAAGCCCATTTGGGTGCGCTACGCCTTTAGGCCACATCAGGAATTTTGATATATTATCGCTATCAACGGAGTTTTTCTGATACTGATACTCTTGATGCCACTGCTGTATGTCTTCTCTGGATTTATTCCATGTATCCACATGGTATGGTGAAGGATCACGGCGGGAGCACATCAATTTTAAAATGTTATGCGCATCTAAATTAAATGGCTTTTCGTTTATAAGTTAATCGAATTTTTCCTTGGCGCGTGGATATTTCAATATCCAAGCCAACTTAAACATGGTTGTATCAACCATACTCGATGGGAACGGCTTGCAGTCTTGATTGATGCCTCTAATTGCCCCCTTGTCGGTGTTGGCATAGTTCAAATCACCGGCCAACCACTTGCGCATGACCTTAGCCGACATGGGCCATTCGATGCGCTCCATAGCGCCCGGTATATCTTGCAAGTCAAACAGTTTAACGCGTGGCTTTTTTACCGCTGGCGCAGCGGGTGCGGGGGCTGGTTTCGGTGGTGGTGGCGTATTCAGTCATTCGTGAAAGTCTAGAAAGCCTTCGATCAAGCTTTTCGGCGGGCGCCTGGGCTTTGGCGGCTTTTTTGGCGGAGGGGGCGGCGGTGGTTGATTTCGCAGCGGCGACGCGGTTCGATCCGTCGAAAGTGCGAATTCTTCTGCGTCTAAGACTGTGCAGGTCTTGCTGCCAAGATTCCACAGCGGACGAATGGTGCTTTTTTCTAAGAACGGAAATTGCTTTTCTGATGTATCCATAAAGACGAACTCCATCGACTAGCCTTCGCTTATAGCAGAGACGTCTGTGGAACAAAATCAGAAAATCCTATTTTGAAGGCAAAGAATGTAAATTCTTGCAAACAGGGGCGGCGCGTTGAATGAAGCGCGCCCGCGCTGGCTACGCGCAATAGGGCAGGCGCCCGCCGCATCATCGCTTCCGACTGCGGCTGTTGTGGTTTTGCTGGAACAGAGGCACTCACGGCTTATACCCCGTGCGGTGGCGCATACGGGCCACACACCAATCCACCCAAGATAAGCGTCAACAAGGTTTATAGGCAACGTCTATATCCGCCAGTCTACGCCCGGGCAAGCGCAGTACAACCTGGAAAGCCAGCGTCGGCAATATGGATTGGTGGATCGGGGCGGGGCCCGGGCACTGGGCTGGGAAGAGGTTGATGTCATTGGTGACGCGATCTGGGTTGCTCGGGATCGGGCATGCGCCGGCGCGGCTTTGAGCGCTTGCTTGGGCAGTTGCGCGACGGCACAGTGGGCGCGGTGTTTGCCATCGAAGCTTCGCGGCTGGCTCGCAATGGCCGCGACTGGCATACGCTGTTGGAGTTCTGCAGCCTGGTCAACGCCTTGCTGATTGACGCCGATTCCAGGAGGAATCTGGCAGGCATTTGCGAATGCTATTTCGATCGCGTCGTCGAACGGATCGGTACTGCTTTTCCCGATTCCATCCCTGATATCGATCGCCCGCAACGCAATTGACCCATGAGTCTGCAATCCGTAATGGCCTTCCTGGCGCAACGGATGCGGCCATCCGGATTTCGCCCGAGCACCCGGCGCGGCTCGTCAGGGCGCAGTGGGTAGATGTGGCGCAAAGGCCAGGCATGACGCCGGAAAACGCGCACGCAAAGCGGCTTCAAAAAGCACCTGATGTAACATGACTCCCCAATCTGCCCAAGGAGAGGGAATGTCTAAAGGTTTGGTATTGCTGGCCGCCGCGCTGACGGCGCAAGCGCTAATGCTTTCGGGTTGTGCCGGTGGCGTTAACGCGAGTTCCATACAGGCGTCGGAACCAAGGCGCGTGCATTCCAATGCCAGTGTCAGCGACCTGGTGCTGTGCCTGAAAGGCAGGCTGGGGGATGACGCCAGCGTGGTCGCATACCCGGAGCCGGGGCGGGTCGATATCCGGGTCGGGCGCGCCCAGGATTCCGATTACCGGTTTTTTCACCTGATCAGCTTGCGTCGGGCCCAGGAAGGCTCGGATGTCGAGATCCGCAGCGCGGATGAATGGCATCCCTGGCTGAGTGCCAGCCGGATAGCGGGGATGGTGGATGACTGTGTACCGGGAAAGGCGCGCTGAATAGCCTTTCCTCCATGCGCTCGCTGAAAGCGCGGCGCCTGCCGGGTCAGCGCTGCGTGGCGTGGGCCCGCGCGCTGTCCGCGTTGCCCGGATCCGCATGGCGGCCGGTGCGGCTGGTTCCGGGCGTATCGTCCGCCGCGCCGAAGCGGGGCGGGTAGAGCGGGTGCCGCAGTGCCGCGTAGACAAGCACGACGGTGGCAATGGCGGTGATCCAGTCGATCAGGTCTTTCATTGGCGTTCCTCCACGTTGCCTGCATGGCGCGGCAGTTCCGTATCCAATGACAGTAGCCAACCGGCGCGGCCCGGGCAACGAAGCTTTGGTGCAATCCATATGCGCTGGCGCCGCGGGGAACCTACAAGATCAGTTTATAGCCCTCATGGCTGGCCACAAAGCCGAGCCTTTCATAGAACCGGTGCGCGTCCGGACGGCCCTTGTCCGTAGTCAGCTGGACCAGCGCGCAGCCGCGAGCCCTGCACGCCGAGATTGCCCATTCGAGCATCTGTTGGCCAATCCGCGCGCTACGGTAGGGTGCGGCGATCCGGACTGCTTCGATCTGCCCCCGCCATGCCCCTCTCCGGGCAATGCCCGGTATGAACGATATCTGCAGTGTGCCGACTACCGCATCTCCATCCATGGCGACCACGAGACGCTGATTCGGGTCGGCTTCCACGGCTTTAAAGCCGGCAACGTATCGTTCGTCCAGGGGCGAACCGACAGTCTCCCGCTGGCTGCCAAGCGCATCGTCCGCCAGCAATCCGACGATGGCGGGAAGGTCGGCCGGCAATGCGGTGCGAAAAATGATGTGTTCCATATCTGAACCGTGGGGAGCGCTGGCGCCAGGGGAAAGGCAAGTATATCGTCGCATACTGAAGCCCCGGGCGATCGCCGGATCGCCCGGGGTTGCCGGCAAACCGCCTTCGCGACCCTGGCTCGCGAGGCGAGCCGTCATGCTGGGAGGCTGAAATGCGCAAGCTGTTCTTCACCACGGGATCGCCGTTCGCCCGCGCCGTGCGCATCGTGCTCGTCGAGAAGGGGCTGGATTTTGAGCGCGAGGAAACCTTCACGACGCCCAGCGTCGAGGAACGCGCGAGGATCACGCCAACCCTTCAGGTGCCTGCCCTGATCGACGGCAAGCTGACGCTATGGGACTCGGCCGTGATTCTGGATTACCTCATGTCGGCCTATCCGGTTGCGGCGGTGCCCGAAGGCATGCGGCCCCTGGCCGCCCGTTATGTGCGCTCCGGGGAAGAATGGCATGACAAGCTCGTTCTCGCCACGCTGCAAACCTTAGGCGTGTCGACGACGACGGTGTCGCAGCTGCAATGGTCCGGCATTCGCCACGAAGAAAACAGCCATGCGGCCCGGTGCGCCATTCGCAACCAGCATCTTCTCGATTGGTTCGAGTCTCAGCTCATCGGCACTGCGGACGGCTTTGTCCCTGGCGTGGTATCCGCCCAGGATATCCTGCTCGCCTGCATTTGCCAGTTCATTGAAACTCGCCCGTTGCGGTTGTCCTGGCGCGCTCCGGATCGCCCCAAACTCGTTTCGCTGATCGCTCGCATGGAACAGCGGCCGTCCTTCCAGCAGGAAGCCGCGCTTTGGTGGGAGCCAGGGGTCACTTACGCCACTGCCGCCGAGGTGGAGTGGGCGAAGCGAAAAACCATTTACAGTGGACCTGGCTTCAGCGAGTGGGCGTCACAGCGCGCGGATTAGCGAATCCGGCCCAGGCACCTGGCCCGACGCTTCAAGCGCCGTACTCGTCGCCGCTGGATGGGGCGTACGGTAAAACCTGCTCGTGTTCGTCGGGCAGGTTGCGCGCGACGATGGCTCTCGCGGCTATCGTCGCACTCAGGTTGAATTCCGGACAAACTGCGTCAATGCCGCGCCGGGCACGCGTGTTGCAGCCAGAGGATTTCAAACGCCTCGGGCGTCATCGCCACCCCGTCAAACTCCGGATCCGCGTTGATCTCGTCGAGAAGCGGTACGGGGACGAGCCCAAGGTGGGTTCTTCCGGTTGTTGCCCCGACGCTTGCGAAGCCTACGCTTCCATCCGGGAAGAACTCCAGTTTCCGGGTCTCGAAGCGCTTGCCATTGAGCTCCGACACAAGGCGAACCGGCTCCGAGGAAAGCTCGTGCCTCCAGATGACGTCGATGTATTCCACGGAAATCCCCCTTGGCGAAATGCAATCTAGTCCTTGCTGGTCGCTTTCGATCGTTACGGGTACGAATGCAGGTACGCCAGCAGGTCCTCGATCTGCCGCTCGTTGCCGAGTCCCCAAAAACGCATCTTGGTACCGGGTACAACCTTGCCCGGCGACCTGAGAAAATCGCTCAGCGTCTTTTCAGACCATACGATCCCTGATTTCTTCATTGCCGGAGAGTATGTGTAGTCGTTGGTTCCTCCGGCGGTCCTGCCAAAGATGGCATTGAGCTGGGGACCAAACGCACCGCGCGCGGATGGCCCGACGCTGTGGCAAGAGGCGCATCGCGTGGTGAACAACGCCTTTCCGGCCTGTACGTCCCCCGCAGCGTGCGCCGATGTTTGGATGGCTAGTGCCAGAGTCAACAATGCGGCTGTTTTCATGGCGCTTGTTCGGAATAGGGGAGGCGCAGCATTATATAGCGCCTCCTGGCACCGGAAAGAGCGCGTGCCGCTGACGCAGTATCAATGCAGCGCTTGCGTGGCCGGCGGGCGCTCAGGCGGAGACGAGGCCTCAGTCATCCCGCGTCAACACTTCGAGCAGCTCGATCTCGAAGATCAGGTTCGAGTTCGGCTTGATGTGAGCCCCGACCTGTCTCTCGCCATAGGCGAGATGGGCCGGCACATGCAGCTTGCGCTTGCCGCCGACTTTCATGCCCATCAGCCCGATATCCCAGCCTTTGATGACGCGCCCTGTCCCGATGACGCACTGGAAAGGCTTGCCGCGATCGTGGGAGGAGTCGAATTTGGTGCCGTCCTCCAGGTAGCCGGTGTACCGGGTGGTGATCAGGGCGCCCTTGACGACCGCTTTGCCGTCGCCGGGCTGGATATCTTCAACTTGTAGTTCGCTGCTCATCGCTTGCTCTCGTTCATGGTCCGACGAGGCAGAGTTTACAGCGACTGTGCCGCCGCGCTATCGCTGTTCGGGAGGGATCGTCGCGATGCCCGCGGAAAACCGCGCATGAGCGGAAGGATCCACCGGCCTGTGCTTGATCTTGGCGCTGGCGGGATCCTTGCCGAGGAAGTTGTCGTTCTTCCAGTTCTTCGATGGCCTGACTGGCCTTGGCGCGAAGCCGCCTCCACAATTTGGGCAGACATTGCCCAGGACTTCGTCCACGCATCCGGCACAGAATGTGCACTCATAGCTACAGATGCGTGCTTCCAGCGAAGCTGGCGGGAGCGCCTTGTTGCAGTGTTCGCAGGTTGGCCTGAGTTCCAGCATGTTCCCTTCCTCCGTATCGGTAGCCGCGTTAGCCGTGATAGCCGAAGCGGTAAATTCGCTGCCATACTAACCACAAGCAAGATCGGCTGCTATTCGAAAAATGGACAAATATGGAAAAAAATGTGCCATGAAGCGTATCTATCTTGTACTGCCACCGAATGTACACATCCTCGATCTCGGCGGACCGATGCAGGTCCTCGGCTCGGTGGCGGCGCTTGGCATTTCGCCAGTCGAACTGGTCTGCGTGGGGCCGCTGAAGGAACTGACAAGTTTCCAGGGTCTGGCGCTCAGCGCGGTGCGGCCTTTGCCAGCCCGGCTGGTGGCCGGCGATGTCGTCATCGTGGTGGGTTTCAAGCTGGCGGTTAGCGCGCTGTCCACGCCGGAACAGCAGCAGATCGTCCGTTGGCTGCAAACCGTGGCGAAGCCCCGGCTCGGCGAGATCACGCTTGCCAGCGTCTGCACCGGCGCCTTCCTGCTCGGGGAGGCCGGCCTGCTCGACGGCCGCAACTGCACCACGCACCATGATCACCTGGCGCGGCTGCAGCAGCGCCATCCGCTGGCCCGCGTGCTGTCCAACCGGCTGGTGGTCGACGATGGCGCGCTGATCACCTCGGCGGGTGTCGCGGCGGGCATCGACCTCGCGCTGCACCTGATCCGGCATCGGTTCGGCACGGCCGCCGCTATCCGCGTCGCGCGGGAGAACGTGGTCCCGTTCCGCCGGCTGGGCCAGGACCCGGCGCTTGAGGTGCCGCTGCGCTACCGCGATCACCATCATCCGGTCATCCATGCCGTGCAGGACTTCCTGACCGGGCAGCCGGCCAGCGCGTTGCCATATCGTGAGCTGGCCGAACGCTTCGCACTGAGCTATCGGCATCTGGCCAGGCTGTTCCAGCAGGAGTGCGGCGTTACCCTCAAGCAATACCAGCAGCAGCTACGGCTCGATCTGGCGCGCCGGCTGTTGAAGGACAGCGACTGGGCCGTGGAGATCGTTGCCGAGCGTTGCGGCTTTGCCAGTCCGCAGGCCTTCCGCGCGGCGTGGCGGCGGGAGGAGCCGGTTGCGCCCTCGCTCTGGCGGGCGCAACCTTGACGCCGCCTGGCTTATTGCGCGCCGTGCTCGCCCAGTGCCGGAACGTGGTCGTCGCTTGCCGGCAAGCCAAGGGAGAATTTGACGGGGAAGCCGAGCGTGATGGCTTGCTCCCCCGGCAATGCACGGATCATGCCGCGTGCCTGCACATGCGGGTCGGCAAACAGCTCCTGCGCGCTTAGCGAAGGAGAGAAGGGAAGGTCCACCGCAGCGAAGGCGTCGGCCCACTCCGCGAGCGTTCGTGTCAGGAAGATGCCCGTGAGCAGGCCGTTCACCTCTGGCTTGTGCTGCTGTCGGCCCGCGCGGGAACTGAACCGGGCATCGAGCAGCGCCGGGAACGCGGCGCCAAGGGCATCGCACAGGTTCAGCCAGAACTTGTTTTCGAGGATGCCCATGGCAAGGTGCCGGCCATCGCGTGTCTCGAAGATATCGTTGTCCGGCATCACGGTGGGCGATTCCTGGGGGCGATCCTCGTAGCCGCGCGCGGCCCATGCGCCATGCGCGGTCCAGGACAGGATGGCATCATGGATCGAGACATCGAGATGCTGGCCGTGGCCATTCTGGCGCGCGCTCATGATGGCCACCGCCAGCGAGAGCGCGGCGTAGCCCGAGGCCGCGTAGTCGGAGACGCGGGCACGCGGGCGCGAGACCTTGTCCGCCACCTGGACCGGGACGGACCAGTAGCCCGCCAGGGCGAGATAGTTCAGGTCGTGGCCGGCATGGTCGGCATAGGGGCCGGTCTGGCCGAAGCCGGAGATGGAGCACAGCACGATGGCGGGATTCACTTCCGCGAGCATGTCATAGCCCAGGCCGAGACGCTGCATCACGCCGGGCCGGAAGCCTTCGACAACGGCGTCCGCATCCCGCACCAGGCCGAGGAATGCGCTACGCCCTTCCGCGGATTTCAGGTCGAGCGCGATGGATTGCTTGCCGCGATTGAACTGGGCAAACACCGCGGGGCCGAGTTGCCGGGAGGTGTCGCCAATGCCGGGCTGCTCCACCTTGATGACATCCGCGCCGAGTTGCAGGAGCAGGCTGGTGGCGTGCGGGCCCGGCAGCAACTGGCTGACATCGATGATCTTGACGTCCTTGAGGCAGGACCACTCTGGTTTCATGGTGCTTTCCGGGTGAGGTGGATTCAGCTTACGTCGCCGTTCATGCCGATCGAGCGGATCAGCGTGCCGTAGCGGGCGCTGTCGGCGGCTACCGCTGCGTTGAACTGGGCCGGGGAGGCGCTGCGGCGCAGCTCGCCCGCGTTGGCCTTGATCTGCGCATCGAGGCGCCCGCTGGCCTGCAACTCGCTGACGGCGGCAAAGAGCCGCTGGGTGAGTTCGGCGGGAAGGCGCGCGGGGGCAAACAGGCCGGTCCAGTTATCGAGGACGAAGCCGGGCGGCATGGCCTCGGCAAACGTCGGTACCTCAGGGAAATAAGCCGAGCGCGCGGATGACGACACCGCCAGCGCCCGGACCTGCCCGTTGCGCAGGTATTGGGTCGCGGTGCTCAGCACGGGCATGCCGAACTGGGTCTGGCCGCTGAGCATGGAGGTAATGATCTCTGTCGCACCCTTGTACGGGATATGGACGGCTTCGGTGCCGGTCTGGTGCAGCAACGTTTCGACGGCCAGATGCGCGATGCTGCCTTTGCCGCCCGATCCGTAGTTGAGCTTGCCGGGGGCGCGTTTCATCGCGGCGATCAGGTCGCCCGCGGTCTTGTAGGGCGCATCCGCGGGGACCACGAGCGCGGTCGGCCCGCCGGAGATCGCCGCGATGGACGTGAAATCGTGCGCGGGATCGTATGGCATGTTGCGATACATATGCACATTGATGACATGCGTATTCGCGAGAATGCCGAGCGTGTATCCGTCCGCCGCGGCGCGCTTCAGGGCGCCGGCGCCGATGATGCCGCCGGCGCCGGGCATGTTCTCGACCACCAGCGGCTGACCCAGTTGCCGCCCCAGTTCGGCCGCCAGCGTCCGCGCGATATTGTCGGGGGCGCTGCCTGCCAGGAACGGGACGATCAGGCGGATGGGACGGTTGGGATAGGCGGCGGCGCGCGCCGGGGCCAGCACGCTGCTCAAGGCGGCCGCGCTTGCCGCGGCAAGCCAGGTTCGGCGGTTCATGGGTTGTCTCCTTTTTGGGGCCGCGCAGTCTTGCCGCGCCGGCTCGTCAACGTTTGCTTGTGCCTGCCCGCTCAAGCTTGCGCCTGCATGGGCTCGAGAATTGCCCGGGCGATGGTATTGCGCTGGATCTCGCTGGTGCCAGTGAAGATCCGGAACATGCGCAGCTTGCGGAAGGCCTGCTCGACCGGATGCCCTCGGGTGACACCGACATTGCCGTGGATCTGCACGGCTTTGTCGGCTACCTCGAAGCAACGCTCGGAGATATAGAGCTTGCACGCCGCGGCCTTCATGCGCAGGTCGGCACCGCTATCGGCCAGCGCCGCCGTCTGCGCGATCATGCTCTCGCAAGCCCACAGCGCGGCGGCCATGTCCGCCAGCATGTGCTGGATTGCCTGGAAGCGCGCAATGGGTCCGCCGAACTGGCGCCGCTTGCCGGCGTATTCGAGCGAGGCTTGATAGGCCGTGGTGGCCAGCCCCAGCATGGTAGGGCAGTGCAGCAGCCGGTTGACGTTGATCCGCGACATGCCGAGCTTGAAGCCGTTGCCTTCTCCGCCAAAGATATTGGCGCGCGGCACCCGTACATTGGTGAACTCGATATCCGCATCGATATGCTGGCCCGACATCGGCACGTATTCGGTACTGACCTTGACGCCGGGCAGGTCCAGGTCGATCAGCACGGCCGTGATGGCCGGCGGCGAGGCTGTGGCATCGGTCACGCACATGACGATGGCGAAATCGGCGAATGGCGCACCGCTGATGTAGTGCTTGCGGCCATTGACGACCAGCTCGTCGCCATCCGCCACGGCGGTGGTCGAGATGCTCTGGGCGTCCGAGCCGGAATGCGGCTCGGTGAGGGCAAAGCAGGTCGACTTCTCGCCCCGGATCACCGGCTGGAAGTAGCGCGCGAGCTGTTCGGGCGTCGCGTACTTGAGCATATTGCCGACGCGCGGCGGGCCGCCCAGGTCCCCCAGCACATGCGGCGCCAGCACGGCGCCGCTGGCGGCCAGGTCCGCTTTCAGCGCGCACTGCTCGGCGATATTCAGGCCCTTGCCGCCCAACTGGACCGGCAGGCAGGCGGCATAGAGCCCCAGCTCGCTGGAACGGCGCCACACGCCGCGCAGCACATCCCTGGGCCAGACGTCTTCCGAGCCGAGGCCAAGCTCCCGTTCCAGCGGCAGCAATTCCTCGTCGATATAGCGGCGGATCGCGGCGCGGGTCTCGATGAGCGTGGGGTTGGTCAGATGGTCGAACATGGCGATTCTCCTTAATTCACGCGGCGGGACACGCCTTGCCAGTACGGCTCGCGTACCAGTTTCCGGGCAAGTTTTCCGCTGGCGTTCTTGGGCAGGTCGGCAACGAAGTCGATGGATCGCGGCGACTTGTAGTCCGCGATCCGTGCGCGGCAGTGCGCGATGAGGTCGTCGGCGCTGGCTTGCCGGCCGGGCCTGAGCGCGACGACAGCCTTGACGCTTTCGCCCCATGTGTCGTCAGGCACGCTGATCACRCAGGCTTCCATCACGTCGGGGTGCAGGTACAGGGTAGCCTCGACCTCGGTCGGGTACACATTGAAGCCGCCGGAGATGATCATGTCCTTCTTGCGGTCGACCAGGTAGATGTAGCCTTGCTCGTCGACTCGGGCCAGGTCGCCCGTGCGCAGCCAGCCGTCGGCAAGCGCCTCGCGCGTCAGCGCCGGCTCGCCCCAGTAGCCCTGGAACACATCCTCGCCGCGGATCACCAGTTCGCCGATTTCGTCACCGCGCACTTCACGTCCCTGCTCGTCGACCACGCACACCTGCGTCTCACCGAGGGCCCGGCCGCAGGACGCCAGCCGTTCGGGCCGGTGCGCCATTGCCTCGGCATGGTCGGCTGTGGAGAGGCGGGTCACGCCGGAGGTGGACTCGCTCGCCCCGTAGCCTTGCGAGAGGATGGGGCCGATACGCTCCCATGCCTCGCGGATACGGGCCGGCGCCATCGGCGCGGCGCCGTAGGCCAGCGTCTTGAGGCTGCTCAGGTCGGCGCTGGCCAGGGTTGGCTCGGCCAGCAGCATGTTGATCATGGCCGGCACCATGAACACATGGGTGATGCGCAGCCTGGCCACTTCCGCCAGGAAATGCGCGGGCTCGAATTTGTCGAACAGGACCAGGGTCGCGCCGGTGTACAGGTAGGGCTGCATTAACATGCCTGAGGCGTGCGTGACCGGCCCGATCAACGCCAGGCGATCGCCGGGCCGGGCGGGGTTGTCCATGCCGAGCAGCATCTTGCGCAGCGCCGCGAGGCGGTTGCCGTAGCTCTGCATGGCCGCCTTGATCTTGCCGGTGGAGCCCGAGGAGAAATGCAATACGGCGAGGTCATCGGAGAGCGGCGCGGCATCGACGGGTGCATCGCTTGCGCCTGACAGCAGCGACTCGTAGTCGGCATAACCTGCTGCGGGGCCGCCGATGGCGATGAAGGTCTCCACCGACCCGAAGCCCGCGGTTGCCGGGGAGTAGCCGGTATAGCCCGGCCCCGCGATCATGACCCGGGGCGTGCAGTTCTCGGCGACATCCGAGGCTTCCGCGGCGGTGAAGCGCGGGTTCAGCGCCGCCTTGACGAGGCCGGCCTTATACAGGGCGCACTCGATCTCGACCAGTTCCGTACGGTTGCGAGACTGAATCGCCACGCGGTCGCCCTTGACCAGGCCGAGGCCCAGCAGCGCGTTGGCCAGGCGGTTGGAGCGCTCGTCCAGCTGGCGGTAGGTCAGGACCCGGTCCTGATAGAGGACCGCGGCGTGGTCCCCCCAATAGCGTGCGGCGCGGCGCAGGAAGAAAGCGAAACCCATTTTGTGTCTCCGTGGTGATTCTTTGCCGTAGTCTGTAAGATGCGTGGCATCACCACAATGCCGTACTGGCTATAAAGACATAACCAACAGGAATGTCAGAATGGAGACGAGGGATCTTGAGTACGTGCTGGCTGTGGATGCCCACGGCGGCATCGGCCGCGCCGCGGAGTCGCTGGGCATCAGCCAGCCAGCCCTGACCAAGGCGGTGCAGCGGGTGGAAGGGCAGATCGGCCTGCCCCTGTTCGAGCGCACGGTCCACGGCATGACCCCGACGCAAGCCGGCGCGCAGTTTATCGAACGCGCCCGGAGAATCCGGCTGGAGTATGAGGATGCGCTCAAGGAGATGCAAGGCATCCGGACCGGCGAGCAGGGCATCCTGCGCCTGGGCTATTCGCCTTCCATACCCAACGCGCTCTTCCTGGGCGCCTGCCGCCAGCTTGTGAAGGAGCGGCCGGTCGCCAGGCTTCGCCTGCGCAGGCGCATGGCGCGGGAACTGATGGATCTGCTGCTGGCGGGCGAACTGGACCTTGCCGTCGCGCCGATGCAGAAGCAGCGCGCGAGCGAGTTCGCGGTGGAAGAATTGTTCGACGACCGCCTTGTCGTCGTGGCTGATGGCGCGCACCCGCTGCTGCGCCGGCGCAAGGTGAGGCTGGCGGATCTGGTGGGCCAGGAATGGTTGCTTCCCGCGCCGCATATCGCCCTGCGGCAGCAGGTCGACGCGGCCTTTCGCAAGCAGGGGCTTGCCGAGCCGAACTTGCGGATCGAGACTGATTTTGGCAGCGCTTCGTTGTTCCAGCTGGTGAGGGGCACGCAGATGTTGAGCGTGTCGGGCGGGGATTCGGAGGCGATGCAGATTGGCCTGCGGCCGTTGAACCTGGGGCTTGAAGAGCTGGATTTGCGCCGGCGCGTGGGGGTGATCTCGCGGGCTGGGGCTTATCTTTCGCCGCTTGCGCAGCGGATGACGGTGTTGTTGCGGGAGCAAAGCGGTCAGGGGGGGGATTTGTAGGCGCCCGCAGGGCGGGGGGGCTCTATATGTGTGGCTGATTGCTGTGTTCCTGCCCGGCAACTGCAACTGCTTAACGTCAACGGCTTAAGGTCAAAGGCGGTTTCACCCCCCTGCGGGGGGCGACTGCAGTTCCTGTTGGGCGGCCCGGTACACGCCCGGCGTCATGCCCGTCCAATGGCGGAAAGCACGATGGAAAACTGCGGGTGAGCTGAAACCCAGTGCATAGGAGATCTCGGCCAGAGAGACATCCTTACGCGCAAGATTCAGGATAGCCAGGTCTCTGCGCAGATCGTCCTTGATGCCCTGGAAGGACAGGTTCTCGTCCTGCAACCTGCGGATCAGCGTCCGCGAGGACATGTGGAGCTTGCTCGAAACGTCGTCCAGTGTTCGCCCCAGGTCCGCATACAGTAGCTCGCGCACCTTCAGTCGCATGACGTGCTCGTGATAGGAGGTGAAGATCCAATCACGGGGCGCTCGTTTCAGGAATTCGCGTACGTCGGCCGTGTTGCGTTCCGCCCGAATTCTTCCAAGCTCCGCGCGGAACGTGATATGTGAGAACTGCCCCCCAAAATCAATGGGGGCCGGGAAGAGAATCGGATAGTCGGCTGCAAAGGAGGGGCGTTGGAAAACAAACACCACCCTCTGCACGGGGACCTCCCGACCGACGAGCCATGAAACAATGCCGTGCGTGAGTTTCAATATCAAGGCATGGCCGAAGCGGTTCACGCCAATCTTCGTGGAGCGGGGAATCAACTCCAGGCTCATGCTGTCTCCAGCTTGCGCGAGATTCAGGCGGTAGTCGTCCAACAGCAAATTCCAGACCTGCGTGAAACGGTACAGCGCCACACGGATCGTTGGCGCATCCATTACTGCACGGACGATGTACTTCAGGGACCCGGTCCGTATGGGACGGCTCCATAGCCCCATCATTTCGTCACCTGTCGCGGCGGCGCTCTCCTGGTACAGCCTGACGAGTTGATCGTGCGTGAGTCGGGAGGCGGGATGGCTGATGAACTCCTTGACAATACCTGCCTGCTTCAAACACTCGTCCAGAGTCGGCTCTGAGCACAAGGCTCGCAAGCTCAGCAGTAAGTCTTGCACCAGTTCGAGCGAGACCGTTGCCGTTGACACGGATCCAGCCGCCTTGTCCGTCCGACCTCCATTTGCTGTGATGCTCAAGCTGTCCATGGCACCCTCGCGCAGCAGCAAGGGCCGCCGGTCCCACGCGCCAGCGCCGCGTGTTTGAAGGCAAAGGGGGATTGCAGTGCCGCAAAAATGCCCGCTTGATCCCTTCCTGGTGAACGCATCCGCTTGCGCCTCCTGAGGCGGCCTCTTCCTGTTGAACTGAGCAATACCGGTTTCCGGACCGACCGGGGCATGCGCGCCTTGGCGCAGCCCTTCCCCCAGTCTACCTGAGTCCGCTCCGTTGGCTAGTCGAATGTTGGCAGTTTTTGCATATTCGCCGTCGCCATTGGCAATTGGGGGATGGAACGAAGCCACCTATTCTTCGGTGAAAGGAAAAGGAGACGACAACATGGTGCAACCGGGAAACATGATGCGCATGCCCTTGCTCATCAATTCAATCCTCACACATGCCCTGGAAAGCAGTGCGGATCAGGAGATCGTGACCGCGCTTGATGACGGTAGCCTGCATACGTACACATACCGGGAGTTTGGGCGCAGAGTGAAGGATCTGGCTGTCGGCATGGGGCATCGAGGATTGCTCCCGGGCCATCGCGTGGCGACATTGGCATGGAATACCTATCGCCACTTGGAGATCTACTATGCCACCGCCGGCATCGGAGCGATCTGCCATACGGTCAATCCACGCCTGAGTCGCGAGCAGATCGAGTTCATCATCAACGACGCCCAGGATGTCGTGGTGTTCTACGACGGGCACTTCGCAGAATTGGTTGAGCAACTGGAGCCGCGGTGCCCGTCGGTGGCACATTGGGTTCTGCTCAACGAGGACGCCGATCAAGACCATGCCGGGATGCACTACGGCGCCTGGTTGGGAAACGACGTTCGAAATTTCGAGTGGCTGGAGTTCGACGAGGACACTGCATGTGGGCTGTGCTACACGTCTGGCACCACCGGGGCGCCGAAGGGCACGCAGTACTCTCACCGATCGACCGTTCTGCATGCCTATGCATCCAGCCATCCAAACGCGCTGGCGATCTCCTGCAGCGATGCGGTCATGCCGCTGGTTCCGATGTTCCACGTCAATGCGTGGGGATTGCCGTACTCCTCCCTGATGTCCGGGGCCAAGATCGTCCTACCCGGATCGAACATGCAGGGCGAGCGGCTCTACGCCTTGTGCGAGCGTGCCGGCGTGACGCTATCGGCGGGTGTGCCGACGGTATGGAAAGGGGTGCTGGACCATGTCGAAAGCCGGGCACTGACATTTAGCACGCTCCAGCACATCGTCATCGGTGGCGCCGCGTGCCCGCCGCACATGATTGCATCCTTTCGCGCACGTAACGTGACAGTGCGCCACGCGTGGGGCATGACGGAGGTCTCGCCGCTGGGAACCGTCTGTCAGCTACTACCCAAGCACGCGTCGCTGCCCGGCGACGAGACGCTGCAGGTGCTTGCATCGCAGGGGCGGCCGCTGTTCGGCGCACGCTTCAAGGTTGTCGATGAGGAAGGTAAGCGGTTGCCCCATGATGGGGTGTCCACCGGGCACCTCATGGTCCAGGGCAACTGGGTCATCTCCCACTACTACGGCAAAGCCGAGCCCGCCACCGAGGACGGCTGGTTCCGCACTGGCGATGTCGGAAGCATCGATGCGGATGGCTACATGCGCATCACGGATCGCAGCAAGGATGTCATCAAGTCCGGGGGCGAGTGGATCTCGTCAATCGAGATAGAGAACATTGCGATGGAGGAACCCGGCATCGAACTGGCGGCCTGCATCGCCGAGTCAAGCGAGAAATGGGGCGAGCGCCCGGTTCTGTTTGTCGTCCCCAAACCGGAAGGTTGCCTGTCTGCCGAGCAGATCCTCGCACGCTATCAGGGGCGCGTCGCGAAATGGTCGATTCCCGACAAGGTCGTGTTCATCGAGCGCATGCCGATGACGGCCACAGGAAAGATACAGAAAGCGGCGCTTCGCTCGTTGCCGCTGCCGACCAAACCTCAATAGCACGACGGTCGTGCTCCTCCCCCTTCATCCATTCCAAAGGAGTCGTTCCATGACTGAACCCTTCTTGCTGACGTCCGAGCAGGGCAACATCGGCATCATCACGCTCAACAAGGCGCGCAAGCGCAATGCACTGGACGAGCGCGCAATCGCCGAGATCGACGCCTATTTCTCCAGCATCCCCAGCCACATCCGCGCCATTCTCATGACGGCGCAGGGAGATCATTTCTGTGCCGGTCTGGATCTCAAGGAACACCACGATAAGGAGCGCAGCCCGGTTGACTTCATGCGCGTGTGCCAGGGATGGCATCGGGCTTTCGACAAGATCCAGCACGGTGGCGTCCCTGTCATCGCTTGCTTGCAGGGGGCCGTGGTGGGCGGCGGTCTGGAACTGGCAAGCGCCGCGCACGTGCGTGTTGCCGACAAGAGCACCTTCTTTGCATTGCCAGAGGGGACGCGCGGCATTTTCACCGGCGGAGGGGCGACGGTACGCACCGCCAAGATCATCTCGGCCACCCGGATGGTGGAAATGATGCTGACCGGGCGTGTGCTGGATGCAGAAGAAGGCGAGCGCCTGGGCCTGGCCCACTACGTCTGCAATACCGAGGCCAACCCCAAATCGGCGTACGACCTGGGCCTGGAGCTGGCGCGGAGGATCGCAAGCAACGCGGTGCTGTCGAACTACGCGATCGTCAGTTCCATCAACCGTATCGCCGACATGGCATCGACCGAAGGGCTGTTCGCCGAAGGGCTGATGGCCGCTGTCGTGCAAACCGGGCGAGACGTGCAAGAGCGGCTGGGCGAGTTCGTGGACAAGAAGGCCTACAAGGTTCGGCCGAATGGCTGATCGGCGTCAGCGTGTGGATGCAGGAAAAAAAAGACGACAAGGACGGAGACAAACAATGCTATCGAATGAAGAGATCTGCCGGCGACTTCCCGGCCACCCCGACTATGAGCGGCTGAAGACGCTGCGCCGGCGCGTGGCCTTCTGGTTCGCCGGTGTGTGCCTTGTGCTCTGCATGGGGTTCATACTGACTGCCGTGCTTGCGCCAGCACTCTTGGCGGTTCCTTTGAGCAGCAAGGGCACGTTGACCAGCGGTCTGCTGTGCGCAACCGGTCTGATCCTGTTGTCGTGGCTCCTGACGGGCGCCTACATCCATATCGCCAACACCCAGTTCGACAAGATGTGCGAACGCCTGATCTCAATGGTGCGCACATGAACACGGAAGCCATCCTGATTTTCGGCGGCTTCGTCGCCGTCACGCTCGGCATAACGTACTGGGCGTCGCACAAGACACGATCGACTTCGGACTTCTACACCGCCGGTGGCGGTATCACCGGGACGCAGAATGGGCTGGCCATTGTGGGCGACTACATGTCTGCCGCAACGCTGCTGGGGATATCCAGCCTGGCCTTTTCCAACGGGTTCGACTCGCTGATCTATGCGGTGTGCGCATTCATGGGCTGGCCCATCATCATGTTCCTGGTCGCCGAGCGCCTGAGAAACCTGGGCCGCTACACCTTGAGCGACATCGTTTCCTTCCGTCTCGACGAACGCAGCACGCGGATCTTCAGTGCCATCAGTTCGTTGACCGTGGTGCTGTTCTATCTCATTGTCCAAATGGTCGGCGCGGGTCAACTAGTGCAGTTGCTGTTCGGAATCGACTACACCTATGCCGTTATCAGCGTTGGCATCCTGATGATGGTCTATGTCGTCGTCGGGGGCATGGTTGCCACGACCTGGGTGCAGATCATCAAGGCCATCCTG
Organism: Cupriavidus sp. 01L45; assembly: GCF_056399885.1. Lineage (NCBI taxonomy): Bacteria > Pseudomonadati > Pseudomonadota > Betaproteobacteria > Burkholderiales > Burkholderiaceae > Cupriavidus > Cupriavidus sp. 01L45. Next base: position 56,613 of record NZ_JBFTSG010000028.1, read on the forward strand.
ATGCTCGGCAACGGCGTCCTCCTGACGGCGCTGGCGCTGAACTACTTCGACTTCGACTTCTCCGCGCTTGTCGCAACTGCGGCGAATAACCACCAGGCCGGCGAGGCGATAAAGGGTCCCTGGAAGCTGATGGGCAATCCGGTCTCCGGCCTGTCGCTGGCGCTCTCCCTGGTCTTCGGGATCGCCGGGCTGCCCCACATCATGATGCGCTTCTTCACTGTGCCGGACGCGCGTGCCGCCCGCAAGTCGGTATTCGTGGCCACGGGATTGATGGGGGTGTTCTTTGTCATCATCTGTTTCCTCGGCCTGACCGCCATGGCGATCCTGCCGAACTATCCGTCGTTCTATATCGATGGCAAGGTCGGTGGCCCGGTGCTGGGCGGCTCAAACATGCCGATCATGCACCTGGCCACGGCGCTAGGAGGCAATCTTCTGTTCGGACTGCTCGCCGCCGTGTCGTTCGCCACCATTCTCGCCGTGGTCAGTGGCCTGACGCTGGCGGGAGCGTCCGCCATAGCACACGACCTGTACGCCAAAGTGCTGCGCTGCGATGATGTTTCACCATCCGAGGCGATGCGGGTGAACCGTATGGCGTCGATAGGCATCGGCGTCGTCGCCATCGTCCTGGGCCTGCTCTTTCGCGATCAGAACGTTGCATTCCTGGTGGCCTTGGCCTTCAGTATCGCAGCATCCGCCAACTTCCCCGTATTGCTCATGTCGATGTACTGGCGCGGCCTGACCACCCGGGGGGCGCTGGCCGGAGGCATCGTTGGCCTGGGCGTGGCCTTGACCCTGGTTGTGCTGTCGCCGGCGGTGTGGGTGCGCATCTTCGGGTTCGCCACGCCGCTTTTCCCATATGACTATCCCACGCTGTTCTCGATGCCGCTGGCTTTCCTGATGATCGTTGTCGTGTCCCTGACGGATCGCACCAGGCGGGCCTCACTTGACCGAGCAGGATTCCCGGCGCAAGAGGTGCGCGCCGAGACGGCGGTGGGGATTTCGGCAGTGTCCCACTAAACCCGGCATCGGCGACTGCCCACCTTGCTGAGGCACACCAGGATGTGCCTCCTTCCTGCCCACGGGTCAGGCGCCGACCATGATGCCCGAGATCGCGCCTGTTCCCTTGTGTGGACGCGCCAAGGCGCAGGGCCTGCCCAATTCAAGGATTTATTCTTTCTCCAGCGAGAACTTCATCATGACAGAGACCAGAAACAACAGCGAAATCACCCATTACATCGGAGGCGCGCTCACTGCGGGTGGTGGCACCCGGACTCAACCCATCTACAATCCCGCGACCGGCGCTGTCAGTCGTCACGTGCGCCTTGGCAATCAGCAGGATTTGGAGGCTGCAGTTGCTTCCGCCCGGATGGCATTTCCATCTTGGGCAGATACCCCGCCAATTCGGCGCACCCGGGTGCTGTTCAAGTTTCTGGAACTGCTGGGCCGAAACAAAGATGCACTTGCTGCACTCATCACGGCCGAGCATGGAAAGGTCTTCACCGATGCCCAGGGTGAAGTGGCGCGTGGTATCGACATTGTCGAGTTCTCGTGCGGCATCCCCCAGCTTCTCAAGGGAGATTTCACCGATCAGGTCAGCACCGGCATSGACAACTGGACGTTTCGACAACCGTTGGGTGTCGTCGCCGGGGTTACGCCATTCAACTTTCCGGTCATGGTGCCAATGTGGATGTTCCCAGTAGCCATCGCGGCGGGCAACTGCTTCGTGCTCAAGCCCAGCCCCATCGACCCCAGCCCGAGTCTGTTCATCGCAGATTTGTTGAAGCAGGCCGGCCTGCCTGACGGCGTGTTCAATGTGGTGCAGGGGGACAAGGAGGTCGTGGATGCGCTACTGGTGCACCCGGATGTGAAGGCGGTGTCTTTCGTCGGCTCTACGCCGATCGCGAATTACATCTACGAGACGGGCGCACGCCACGGCAAGCGGGTACAGGCGCTCGGCGGGGCCAAGAACCATATGGTGGTGATGCCCGATGCCGATGTCGATCAGGCGGTGGATGCCCTGATCGGAGCGGGCTATGGTTCAGCCGGCGAGCGTTGCATGGCGATTTCGGTGGCGGTACTCGTGGGGGATGTGGCTGACAAGATCATGCCGAAGCTGGTGGAGCGCACCAAAGCACTGAAGGTGCTCGACGGTACCAACCTGGAAGCTGAAATGGGGCCCATCGTGACCCCCGCGGCGCATGCGCGCATCACTGGCTACATTGAGCAAGGAGTCAAGGAGGGAGCGCAGTTGCTGGCCGATGGCCGGACGTTCAAATACTCGACCGCCGGCATGGGCTGCGATGGGGGGTTCTGGCTTGGAGGAACCCTCTTCGATCATGTCACGCCCGAAATGAGCATCTACCGGGAAGAGATCTTCGGTCCGGTGTTGTCGTGCGTTCGCGTGACCGATCTTGCTGCTGCAGTGCAACTCATCAACGACCATGAGTTTGGCAACGGCGTTGCGTGCTTTACCCGTGATGGCAATGTGGCCCGCGAATTTTCTCGGCGCATTCAAGTCGGGATGGTGGGCATCAACGTGCCTATTCCAGTGCCGATGGCCTGGCACGGGTTCGGTGGGTGGAAGAAGAGCCTGTTTGGCGATATGCACGCCTACGGCGAGGAAGGGGTTCGTTTCTACACCAAGCAGAAGTCCATCATGCAACGCTGGCCCGAAAGTATTAGCAAAGGCGCAGAGTTTGTCATGCCGACATCCAAGTAGGTTGAACCCTCTTTTCCGCTCTTTTTGCCCGCCGACGAGGCGCCCCATGCGGCCTGGTACACCTTGACGGCTCGCTTCGCATCGCGCCGGGGTGTGGCCCGTCCTTGGGGGCGCGCCACACGGCTGCATCGAGTCGTGATCTGGCGCCATCGCTCTTCTTTGCTCCGGCTGCCTGCCTACCCCAACAGCAGCACTGCGCCGCAGCCCGTCAGCGCCAGCGTCCATACGCGGTCGAGGTTGATCCATCCCGTGCGCAGGAAGGCTATGCCGACGCGGTCGTAGACCAGCAACGCTACGGTGCCGATAGCGAGGAGCATGGTCAGCGTATGCAATCCCAGCGCCAGCAGCGCCGGCATCAGCGGGCCACTGGCGGCCGGCCCGCCGGCCACGGCGCTGCACACCGGCAGCAGCGCCGGCACCAGCATCAAGCCCGCCCCATGCGTGCCGGCCATCAGGAATGACCACAGCGCCAGCCCGGCCATGCCGGCCTGCATGCCCACGCGCGGATGCTGGCGGTGGCCGCGCAGGGCGTGCCAGCCGGCCCAGGCGATCAGCACCGCGCCACCGGCGCGCGCCAGCCATTGGGGATCGAGCAGGCTGCCGAGCGTGAGCGTGGCGGCCAGTACCAGGGCTACCGCCAGCGCATGGCCAAGCGCGATCGGCAGCAGTGCCAGCAGCACTACCTTGCGCCGTCCGCGATGCAGCCCGAGCGCTACCGCGAACAGCCAGCCCATCGCGGGATTGATGCCGTGGAACAGACCCAGCGCGGCGATGGCCAGCCAGGGCCACCAGAGTGGCCACAGCGTGGCGAAGTGCGTGCCCAGCGGCACGCCCGAGGTGGCGGGCATGGCGGGGCCGCTATGGGTAGCAGTACGAATCCGACGAGCAGTCGCCGCCTTGCAGCCTGACCTGGTGCGGACGATGGCCCGCCGGCCAGCGCAGGAAGAAGCGCGGGTCGAACGCGATGCCGCCTTCGGGCGCGGCGTCCAGCTTGACCATCCAGCCGTCGATCCCCTCCGGGTAGAACTGCGGATCGACCGCGCCGTAGAGCGAGTTGGTGAAGTAGACGCGGCGCCCGTCGCGGCTGACTTCCACCATCTGCGGGCCGCCGTTGAGCGCGGCGCCGCCGGCGCCGGGATGCGTGGCGCGCGAGACGATACCGCCAATGCGCACACGCCCCCTCTGCTTCGGTGCGAACGGGTCGGAGACGTCGTACTGCAGCAGGTCGCCGGTGCCCCAGCACGCGACATAGAGGAAGCGGTCGTCCATCGACAGGTCGATGTCGCTGACCAGCGGCGGCACCGCCTTGAAGCCCTTGAGGATGGGCGGCAGCAGATCCGGGTCCGCCGGCTCGGCGGGAATATCGATCACCTTGCGCACTGCCCACTTGCCGCTGTCCCGGTACCAGACCCAGATCGATGAAGACAGGTCCTTCAGGCTGATCACGCAATTGACGAAGCCGTACGCCTTGGTGGGGTCGTGCGCGGGGCGCAGCTCGAACACGAGCTGGTACTCCTCGCCGAAGTCGATCTCCTGCAAGTGCTTGCGTCTGGTGAGATCCCAGAAATGCAGGCGGCGGCCGTAGCGCGAGCCAAGCAGGATCTCGGGCACCAGGCCGTCCTCGATCATGTCGGGCGTGCCCCATTCGCTGGTGACCAGCGTGTCGTAGCCGAGGTGCCACCAGCCGTCATAGGCAAAATACTGCGGGCCGCGTTCCACCTCCCACCGCCCGAGCGGCTCGAAGCCCTGCTGGTCCAGCAGCAGGATGCCGCCCGGCCCCTTGCCCTCGGCATTGCCCAGCGCCGTCACGTAGATACCGGCGGGGCCGCAGTGCACGGTGTGCGGGCGCGTATAGCCGGTGCGTTCGGCCAGATCGGCGGGCTCGATGATCTTGGCGATGGCCGGCCGCCGCGGGTCGGGCTGGGTGTCGATGATGTAAATGCGCGACGAACGCAGGCCCGGCACCACGAGGTAGCGCCGTTCCATATGCGGGTGCGGGGCATTCGGGCAGAGGCAGGAAGAGCAGGCGTTCCAGCCGAAGTGATGCAATTCGTCGCCCGCATACGGCATGGGCAACTGCCCGACGATGGTGGCATAGGTCCCGGATGCGGGATCGACGTCGACCACGGCAATGCCGTCGGGCTGGGTACGCGTGGGATCGAACATCGCCACATAGGCGAGTGCCTCGGGCGGCGCCTTTGCTGCCAGGCGGGGCGATGGGTAAAAGCTGGGGTCGGGCTTCCAGGTTGCCATGATGCGCCTCCTCGTACCTAGCCGTGAACCTTGCTGGATAACACTGGCTTAGAACTATAGGACACATCGCGGCAGGCTGAGCCACGCCAGGCACGGGGGATGGACGCCGCCGGTGCAGCGTCAATAAAAAAAGCCAGGCGACGGGCCTGGCTCGGAGTCCAACGGTATCCATGCGCAGCGCCTTAGCGCTCTCGCGATGCAGCGCTCGAAGGCGGTATCGAATTCCCGATCCTTGCTCCGCAAGCGCCCCGAGCCTCGATGGTAGACGTGGTACGAATCGGCGGAAGACTTTTGCGCCGGTACCTCTCCCTCGTCGGTCCGCTGCATCGCGCGGATCTCCATCATCCCGATAATGACGGTAAAGCCCTTGGAAATGGCCATGGCACCTCCGGGAGAACGCCCGATGGCGTTCAAATTGCTGGGCGGGAGAGGGGAGTCGGGCGGCTGTCCGACGCAGCCGTCTTATTGAACCCAGCATGTGCCATGGCCGCAGGAGGAGCAAGCTCCTCATGTTATCTGGCGCACATATGACGGCCAATGCCGGAACGGATGGGCATGGAAGCGATTGCCGTGCCAGGTCAGAAGGCCGGAATCAGCGATCCCTTGAACTCGGTCTCGATAAACCTGCGTACTTCATCGGACTGGTAGGCCTTCACCAGTTTCTTCACCCACGGTTTGTCCTTGTCCTCCACGCGGGTAGCGATCAGGTTGGCGTAAGGCCCGCGCGCGTCTTCCACGGCGATGGTGTCGCGCTGCAGCGAAAGGCCGGCACGGTAGGCGTAGTCGTTGTTGATCGACGCGGCGGCGAGGTCGTCCAGGGCGCGCGGCAACTGGGCCGCGTCGAGCTCGATGAGCCTGAGCTTCTTCGGGTTCTCCACCACGTCCAGCGGGGTGGCGTTGACGCCGTTCTCGCCCACGCCGGGCTTGAGCTTGATCAGCCCGGCCTTTTGCAACAGCAGCAGCGCGCGGTTGCCGTTGGAGGGATCGTTCTGGATGCCAATGCGGGCGCCTTGCGGCAACTGGTCGGGCGACCCGAACTTCCTGGAGTAGATGCCGAGCGGGGCGGTCAGGGTCAGGCCCACCGGCACGATCTTGTAGCCGCGCGCCTTGATCTGGCTGTCCAGGAAAGGCTTGTGCTGGAAGGCGTTGGCATCCAGGTCGCCCGCGGCCAGCGCCTCATTGGGCTGCAGGTAGTCGCTGAAGGTGATCAACTGGATTTCCAGCCCGTCGCGCGCCGCCACTTTCCGCACCACTTCGAAGGTCTGCTCGGCATTGCCCACCGACACGCCGACCTTGATCCTGCTTTTTTCCTGCGCGTGGCCAACGCCGGCGCCCGTTACCATCAGTAGCGCCGCCATCGCGGCGGCTTGCCATCGCTTCATTCTCTGCTTCCTCGCTAGGTTGGGAGGCCGCGTGGCGGCCGACCGCCGAGTATAGAAAGCGCGCGCTGCGCCGCGAACTGATGGTTTCGTCTTAGCTTAGAAGGCGGGTGCGCAAGGCAGGGACGCTAGGACTGCCTCTCGGCCGTGGCCGGGTTCGGCCCAGTGCCGGCGGCCGGCGCCGTCTGCGTGGACCGGTAGCTGTACGCGAGCGCCAGCAGGATGACGATGGGTACCGCCAGGCACCAGAAGGATGCAAACACGTAGGCATAGGCCCCGGACACGGCCCCGGCGGCGAACGCGCCGATGGCGGGGACCATCTTGCGCAGCCGGTTCTTCGCGGGCGCGATCTTGTCGGCCGGACCGCGGGCCAGTTCTACCAGGTCGATGATGACCTGCGTGCTGTTGCCCGTCATGATGGTGGTCGGCACATGGTCGGTCAGCACGATGCGCGACTGCGCGTTCTGGACCGCCATCGCGGCCACGCCCAGCATGCCGGTCGCGATGGCGGATGGCATGTCGGGTGAGGTGACGGGCGAAGCCAGGCAGCCGGCCAGCATGAAACAGGCCAGCAGCACCCCTTGCGCGACCAGCAGCGGCGGAAGCGGCGGCTTGCCGCGCGCCTGCATGGCATCGATCGCGATCTTGGTAGCCGCCACCGACAGGGCGAACACGGGCAACGCCAGCATCTTGGCCGCCACGCCGGTGGTCGAGTGCGCCAGCTCCACGCCGACCATGACAAAGTTGCCGGTCACGTGCGCGGTGAACAGCCCGAACAGCGCGATAAAGCCGACCACGTCGACATAGCCCGCCACCAGGCTAAGCCAGGCGGCCTTGAGCACGTTGCCGGCGGTTGCCTGGGTTTGCGACGGCGATTGCGGCGTGGTTTGCATGGCGGGATCATGTTTGTGAAGTGGCGGGCGCTTGCCTGTACTACAGCATAGAACGGAACCATGGGTGCGAGAGTCTCAATGCCTGCATCGCTCCCTCCGGACAGGAGCCGCACCCGCCGCTCAGGGCAGCGTGGTGCCTTGATCCGCCTGCCAGATCGCATTGCAAATTCCCTTGATTTTTTCAAAAGCTGGCCCATAATCCGGATGTCATGCAAACGTTTGCAAAACAAAAGTAGCGAGAGAGAGGCATATGGAGACGATACTTGCCCCGAGGCATGGCCAGGGCCTTGCCGTGGTGGACGATGAACACACGCTCAGCCAGCTGGTGAAGCGGGCCATGCACGATACCGCCGACCCGCGCCTGCGCCAGGTCGTCGACGCGCTGGTCGATCATTTGCATGCCTTCCTGAGGGAGGTACGCCCGAGTGACGAGGAGTTCGAGTCCGGGCTGCGCTACCTCGCAGCGCTTGGCCACGCCACCAACGCCACCAACAATGAGGTAGTGCTGGCGGCGGATGTGCTGGGGTTGTCGACGCTGGTCACGCTGATGAACAACGGCACCACCGGCGGCCGCACGCCGGGCGCGCTGCTCGGGCCGTTCTATCGCGGCGGCGCGCCGTCCTACGACTGCGGGGATTGCGTGGTGCTAGGCGAGACGCCGGGCCTGCCGCTGTTCGTGACGGGGCAGGTGCGCAACACCGCGGGCGAGCCGCTGGCTGGCGCGCTGGTGGAGGCCTGGCAGGCATCGCCGGTCGGTCTCTACGACAACCAGGATCCGTCGCAGCCCGACAAGAACCTGCGCGGTGCCTTTCGCACCGATGCGAACGGCCGTTTCCATTTCCGTTCCGTGCGCCCGGCAGGCTATCCCGTGCCCACCGATGGTCCCGTCGGCAAGCTGCTGGCCGAACAGAACCGCCATCCGTACCGCCCCGCGCATATTCATTTCATCGCGGCCGCGCCAGGCTATCGCACGCTGGTGACGCAGGTGTTCGCGGATGACTCCGAACACCTGGAATCGGACGTGACCTTCGGCGTGCACCGCGAACTGGTCGGGCACTTCCGCCGCGTGGACGACGGCGCCAGCCCGTGGGGCGGATTCTCCGCGCCGTTCTACACGCTCGACTTCAACTTCGTGCTGGAGCCCGGCGAGCAGACCTTCCCGACGCCTCCCATCGACTGATTACCTACGACAGAAGAACTCAATATGGCAATTTCAGATCAAGCGGTGATGCCGCAGCTTGCCGGCAAGGTCGCCGTCATCCTTGGCGGTACGGGCGGCATCGGCATGGCCACGGCGCACAAGCTGGCAAGCCTCGGTGCCAGTGTCGTGCTGGTCAGCCGCAAGCCGGAGACCGCCGCGCACGCCGTGGCCGGACTGCCGGCGGGCAATCACCATGCTGGCGTGGCGGAGGTCAGCGACACGGCCTCGCTCACGCGCCTTGCCGATGAAGTCCAGCGCAAGTACGGCCGCATCGACATGCTGGTCAACAGCGCCGGCTTCACCAGGGCGATCCCGCACGGTGACCTGGACATGCTGGACGACGCGCTCATCGACCAGATGTTCGCCGTCAACTGGCGCGGGCAGTTCGCCGCGATCCGCGCGATGGCCCCGCACCTGAAGGCCACCGGGGAAGGGCTGGTGGTCAACGTGGGATCGATCGCCGGGCGCACCGGCATGGGCAGCAATGTCGCGTACTGCGCCGTGAAGGCGGGGCTCGACATGATGGCCGTCTCGCTGGGCCGCGCGCTGGCGCCGGAGATCCGCGTGCTCAACGTATCGCCCGGCGTGGTGGATACGGATTTCGTGCCGGGGCGCGACAGCGCCTTCAACGAGCGGGCGGCGAAGACCACGCCGCTCAAGCGCATCGGCAGGCCGGACGATGTGGCCGATGCCATTGTTGCCTGCGCGACTTCGCTGCGATTTGCCACCGGCACCACCATCGTGGTCGACGGCGGGCGCCAGCTTGGGTGATTCGGCTGCGCTCGCCCGCACCGAAGCGCAAAGAACCCGTTTTCGAGACATCAACCCGTCCGCCATGCACAGCAGAAATACCATCATCACCTGCGCCGTCACCGGCAACATCGTCACCCCCGAGCAACATCCCGGCTTACCCGTGACGCCCGCGCAGATCGCCACCGCGGCACTGGAAGCAGCCGAGGCCGGCGCCGCCGTCGCCCATATCCATGTACGCGATCCCGCGACCGGCCGGCCATCGATGGCGCTCGAGTACTACGCCGAGGTCATCGAAGAGATCCGCAAGCGCAACAAGGCGCTGATCATCAACCTCACCACCGGCCCTGGCGGACGCTTCGTACCGGACGACGACGAGCCTCGCCGGGCCGCCGCCGGCACCACGCTGGTTCGTCCGGAGGTGCGCGTGGCGCATATTGCCGCGTTGCGCCCCGACGTGTGTTCGCTGGACCTCAACACCATGAACTCCGGCCCCGACGTGGTCATCAACACGCCGAAGAACGTACGCAAGATGGCGGCCGTCATCCGCAGCGCGGGGGTCATGCCTGAGCTTGAGATCTTCGACTCCGGCGACCTCCACATGGCGCGCGACTTCATCAAGGACGGCGTGCTGGACGGTCCCGGCCTCTGGACCTTCGTGCTCGGCGTGAAATACGGTTTCGCGGCCACGCCGGAAACCCTGTTCTATGCCCGCAACATGCTGCCGCCGGGCGCGCACTGGTCGGCCTTCGGCATCGGGCGCGCGGAGTTTCCGATCGTGGCGCAGTCGTGGCTGGCGGGAGGGCATGTCCGGGTCGGCCTGGAAGACAACATCTACCTGGAGAAGGGCGTGCTCGCGCCGGACAACGCCGCGCTGGTCGCCAAGGCGCGGGACATCATCGCGTCGCTGGGCGGCGCAATCGCGTCGCCGCGCGAGGCCCGGGCCACGCTCGGCCTGCGGGCGGCATGAGCGCGAAGGCAATCCTGCCAGCGGCGCTCCTTCATATTGACAACACAACTACCTACAAACGTAACCAGGTGCACGACAAGATGAACACTATCCGCGTTTCCCGCAAGGCCGCGAACATCGACGAGCTGCGGCTCGAATTCGTCGGCATTCCCAAGCCAGCCGCCGCTGCCGGCCAGTGCGTCATCGAGGTGGCCAGTGCCGGCGTCAACCCGAGCGACGTCAAGGCCACGCTGGGACTGATGCCGCACGCCGTGTGGCCGCGCGTGCCTGGCCGCGACTACGCCGGCGTGGTGGTGGACGGTCCCGCGCACCTGCTGGGCAAGGAAGTCTGGGGCAGCGGCGGCGAGCTTGGCATTCGCCGCGACGGCACGCATAGCCGTTACCTGACGCTGGACGCCGCCGCGGTGCGCGAGAAGCCTGCCAACGTCACGCTGCGGGAAGCCGGCGCGGTCGGCGTCCCGTTCGTGACCGCCTACGAAGGCCTGCGGCGCGCCGGCTTGCCGAAGGCGGGCAGCGTGGTGCTGGTCTGCGGCGGCAACGGCAAGGTTGGCCAGGCCACCATCCAGATTGCCACCGCGCTGGGCGCTCATGTATTCGCCGTGGAGCGAGAGGCCGGCCCGTATCGTGGCCACGCAAGCAGCACGGTGCGCATAATGGATGCCAGCCGCGACAACATCGCCGAGCTGGTGCGGGAAGAAACCGACGGCCACGGGGCCGATATCGTCTACAACACGGTCGGCAGCCCATACTTCGAGCAGGCCAACAAGGCCATGGCGACCGGCGCCGCGCAGATCTTCATCTCGACCATCGACCGCGCCGTGCCGTTCGACATCTTTGCCTTCTACCGCGGCCAGCATACCTATGTGGGCATCGATACGCTGGCGATGGACAGCATCGCATGCGCGGCGGTCTTCGATCAGCTCGCCCCGATGTTCGCGGAAGAGCAGCTCAAGCCCTTCCCGGTGCGCGCCGACTACACCTTTCCGCTGGCCAGTGCTGCCGACGCGTATCGCGCCGTGTTGCAGGGCGCCCGGGAACGCGTGGTGCTGACGCCGTGAACACGACGCGTTTCGCCACGGCGCCGGCGTATTTTCCGCCCCGGCATGAGGGCATGCGCTGCCTGCGCCTGCAGGGCCACGAGGCAGGGCCGTCCGAGTCGCTCTGGTTAGGCGTCTCGGTCATCCTGCCGGGCGGCCATACCGGGCTGGATGCTTCGCCCCTGGAAAAACACTACGTGGTGCTGGAGGGAGAGGTGACCATCAGCAGCGGGACGGAGGTTGTGCGACTGGCGCAATACGACTCGGTGCGGCTTGCGCCGGGCGAAGCCCGCAAGGTGGAGAATCCGGGCAACCGTCCTGCCATGCTGCTGCTGGCCATGCCCTGTCCGCCATGATCCCGCAGATTTTTTAGTTTGAATGCAAACGTTTGCACATGCTTCAAATTGACGTGGTGAATCGAGCGTTGCGATCCCGTACCAAGGGGAGGGAACATGGAAGAAGCCTGGAGGCGTGGGTGGGAGGATGCAGGCAAGGGTTGTGGCACAGGCGCTGCCGGGCACCGGTGGCTGGCGCTGGTTGCGGTGGCATGCGCTCCGGTGTACGCGCAATCCTCGGTGACGATCTATGGGCGTCTGAATACCAGCATCGAGTATTCGCGTGCCAGCACCGCTATGGACGGTACTTCGCTGGGCGGCGTGGGACGGCTGACCAATAACCGGTCGGTCTTCGGCCTGCGGGGAGAGGAAGGACTCGGCGGAACACTAAAGGCAATCTGGCAGATCGAAAGCAACCTGTCGCTTGACAACGGGACCGGGCAGATTGCGGGACGGAACTCGCGCATTGGCCTGACCGGCAGCTACGGGACCTTCTTCATGGGGCACTGGACCACGCCGTACACCGAAGCCACCATGGAATACGATCCCTATTACCCGACCACGGCCGGGTATATGGCCCTGATCAGCAACGGCGCGGCATCGACCACGAACAACATCCAGAACACCAGCTCCTTCGACCGCCGGCAGCAGAACATCGTGCAGTACCGCAGCGCCGAATGGAACGGCTTGCGCGGAGGGGTGGGCTGGGGCGTGCCCGAGGAAAAGCTCACGACGCCGCGTAACCCGGCGCTGTATTCGTTCGCCGCGACCTATGACCGCGGGCCGCTCAATGTGGCGCTGGCCTACGAACTGCACCAGCATTACCAGACTGCCGGCCGCAACGACGACGCCATCAAGGTCGGGGTGTCGTACCAGTTCCCGACCACCAGGATCGCGGCGGTCTACGAACGGCTGCACTACCGCACCGCCACGGGCGACCTGACGCGCAACGGCTACTACACCTCGGTGGTGCAAAAGCTCGGGCCGGGCAGCATAAGACTGGGCTTCACCTTGGCAAGCAACGGTGCTGGCAACGCCACCGAGACGGTGGGGTCCATCAGCAGCGGCGCGGATACCGGCGCAACACAGATCACGATCGGCTACGACTATCCGCTGTCCAAACGCACCGCGCTCTTTACCTACTACAGCCGCATCAATAACAAGAAAAACGCCATCTACGATTTCGCCATCAACGGTCTAGGGGTGTCCGCGGGGGCCGATCCGCAAACTTTCGCGCTTGGCATGCGCCATTACTTCTAACCCTCGAACCTGACCATCGCACCGCCCAACCGCGGCCGGATTGCGATCCGGCCGGCCAAGAGGCGGTGGAGGAGACAAACGTGATTCGAAAGAGCTTGATACGCGCCGCCGCCGCGGCCGGCGTGGCGGGTGCGTTCGCCCTGCCGGGCGCTTCCGGGCAGGCACATGCCCAGCCGGCCAGGTACCCCACCAAACCCATCCGGCTGGTGGTGCCATTCTCATCGGGCAGCGCCACCGATATCCTCGCCCGCATCGTCAGCACCAGGCTGGGCGAATCCGGCGGTTACCAGATGATTGTGGAGAACCGGCCCGGTGCCGGCGGCACGCTTGGCGCCGCGCTGGTCGCCAAGGCGGCGCCCGATGGCTACACCCTGATCCTGGTGTCGGTCGGGCATGCCATCAACGCCACGCTGTATCCCAGGCTGCCCTACGACACCGTCAAGGACTTCGCCCCGGTGACGCTGGTGGCGACGGTGCCCAACGTGCTGGTGGTCAACGGCGCCAGCAAGCTGGGCTCGGTCAAGGACGTGGTGGCGGCCGCCAAGGCGAAGCCGGGCGCCATGAACTTCGACTCGGCCGGCTCCGGCAGTTCGACCCACCTGAGCGGCGAGCTGTTCAAGATGGAGGCTGGTGTGGACATCGCGCACATCCCTTACAAGGGCACGGGCGAGGCGCTGACCGATGTCATGGCGGGCCGCGTCGACCTGATGTTCGCGCCCACGGTCTCGGCGATGCCGTTCGTGCGCCAGGGCAAGCTCAAGGCGCTGGCGGTCACCACGCCCCGGCGGGCAACCTCGCTGCCGGACATCCCGACCGTGGCGGAGTCGGGCCTGCCCGGCTATGCATTCGAGTCCTGGTTCGGCGTGCTGGCGCCTGCCGGTACGCCGAAGGAAATCGTCACGGCGCTGAATGGCGAAATCGCGAAAGCGCTAGGCACGCCGGCGGTGCGCGAGCGCCTGCTGGTGCAAGGGGCGGAGCCGCGTACGTCCACGCCGCAGGAGTTCGAGCGCTACATCAAGGCGGAGATCGCCAAGCTGGCGCCGGTGGTCAGGCAGTCGGGCGTGCAGGCTGGCCAGTAGGGCGCCGGCAAGCTGAGGTGGCCACGCGCAAGCGCGCGTGGCCACGGCGGCCTGGGATGGAGGGCGGTTCGGCCGTCTTCGCATAAAATGGCATGTTCTCATTCACCGCACCCCCCAGCCTGCCGTCATGGACCAGCGTAAGCGCATTACCCTCAAGGACCTGGCGGCGAAGGCGGATGTCCATTACTCCACTGTCTCCCGGGTGATGAATGCGTCCACCCGGCACCTGGTCGCGGACGAGGTGGCGGAGCGCATCCTGCGCATGGCGGATGAGCTTGGCTTCCGGCCGAACCGCATCGCCGCCGGCTTGCGCACCAAGCGCTCCGGACTGATCGGCGTGGTGCTGCCGGATATTGCCAATCCGGTATTTCCGCCCATCCTCGCCGGGCTCGAAGGCGTGCTGGCCTCCCAAGGCTATGTGCCCATCGTGGTCAATGTCGGCGCCGACAAGGCGCGGCAGCGCTTCGTCATCGACCAGATGCTCGGGCGCCAGGTCGATGGCCTGATCCTCGCCACCGCCGAGCGCGAGGATCCCGTCCTGGATTACTGCGTCAAGCAGAACATCCCCGTAGTCATGGTCAATCGCGGGGAGGATCTCGGCAGGGTGCCCTGCGTGGTCAGCGACAACATGGTGGGGATGCGGCTGGCGGTGGATCACCTCCTTGCGCTGGGCCATCGCCGTATCGGCCATATCGCCGGTCCGGACTCGTTGTCCACCGGGCACCAGCGCAAGCTGGGCTTTATCGAAGCGGTGCGCAAGCACAAGCTGCGCAAGAGCGAATGGATGATCGTGGAAGCGGCGAACTACGGCCGCGAAGCGGGCCGCGAGGCATGCCAGGCGCTGCTCGCGCAGTTTCCCGCCCTGACTGCGATCGCCGCCGGCAACGACCTGGTGGCGCTGGGATGCTACGACTATTTCCGCGAAGCGGGGATCGCCTGCCCTGGCCGGGTCTCGGTGGTTGGCCACAACGATATGCCGTTCGTGGATGCACTCACGCCGCCGCTCACCACGATCCGCATCGCGGTGCACGAAATGGGGGCGAAGGCTGCCACCTTGCTGCTGGCGCGCATCAAAGGCGCAGGCGCCGAGGCGGCCAGCGTGGTGCTGTGCCCGGAGCTGATCGTTCGCGGCTCGACGGCGCCGCCGGCGGCCTGACCGCAGTCAGTCAGGTTTACTCGCCCAGCGGCGCCATGGCAACCTGCCAGCGTGGCCGGCAATCAGGGCGTCAGCGCGGCCACCCGTTGCCCGACGTAACCACCGATGGCCAGCGATGCGCTCAGCCCCGGCGACTCGATGCCAAACAGGTTGAGCAGGCCCGGAATGCCATGCTCGCGCTCGTCTTGCACGATGAAGTCGGTGGCGCTGTTGTGCATTGACGACCCCGGGCCGGCCAGGCGGGGGCGGATGCCCGTATAGCCGGGTTGCAGGTCGCCATCGCGCAGGCCGGGGTAGTAGCGGCGCACGGCGTGGTAGAACGCGGCTTCGCGCGAGGCGTCGAAGCGGTAGTCCACGCCGTCGCGCCAGTCCAGGTCCGGGCCGAATTTGCACTGCCCGCCCAGGTCCAGCGTTACGTGCGCGCGCAGCGCGCCTGCGCGGCCGGCGGGATAGACCAGGCGCTGGAAGGGCGATGGGCGGCCCAGCGTGAAGTAGTGGCCGATGGCGTGATAGAGCGGCGGGATCTTGTCGGCCGGCATGCCCGCGATGGCCGTTGCCACTCGCTGCGCGCCAAGGCCAGCCGCGTTGATGACGGTGCCGCACAGCAATTCCGTTGGTTCGGCGCCGCCCACCTTCAGAACGATGCCATCCGGGGTTGGCTGTCCTGCCAGCACCGGACTACTCAGTGCCAGCGCAGCGCCATGGCGTTCTGCGTCGCCCAGGTAGGCCAGCATCAGGCCGTGGCTGTCGACGATGCCGGTCGACGGTGACAGCAAGGCCCCCGCGCAAGCCACTTCCGGCTCCAGGGCGCGCGCCTCGGCGGCGCCGATGATGCGCAGGTCGGTGACACCCTGGGCCGCGCCTAGCTCCACGTAGTTGTGCAGTTCGGGAAGGTCGGCTTCCTGTACCGCGACGATCAGCTTGCCAATGCGCTGGTAACCGATCCCGCGCTCGGCGCAGTAGTCGTACAGCGCCGCCTTGCCGGCCACGCAAAGCCTGCCCTTGAGCGAGCCCGGCGCATACGAGATGCCCGCATGAATGACTTCCGAATTGCGCGCGCTGGTGTGGGTGCCGAAGGCGTTCTCCGCCTCCAGGATGACCACTTCGCGGCCGGCGGCGGACAGGGTGCGGGCGATGGCGAGTCCCACCACGCCAGCGCCGATGACGGCGCAGTCAACGCTTTCCATTTTGCAGAAACTCCGGTTGAAGAAGGTTGGGCTTGCTTTCCGTCTGGCGTCTCAGGTCAGCCTGATCTGCGCTTCGCGGATCAGCGCGCCCCATTTGGCGTGCTCGGCACGAATGTGCGCGGCGAACTGCGCCGCGGTCTGCGGCGTCGGCACGCTGCCTTCCTGCGCCAGCTTCTGTTGCACGTCCGGGCGCGCCAGCACCCTGATGGTCGCCGCGCCCAGCCGCTCGGTGACATTGGCGGGCAAGCCGGCGGGGCCGACCAGGCCCAGCCACGTGGTGGCCTCGAAGCCTGCGAATCCTTGTTCGGCCACCGTCGGCACTGCGGGCAGGGAAGGCAGGCGCTTCGCCGAGGTCACAGCCAGCGCGCGGATCTTGCCGGCCGACAACTGCGGCATCACGGAAACGGTGTTGCCAAAGTAAGTGTCCACCTGGCCGCCGAGCAGGTCGGTCATGGCCGGGCCGGCGCCCTTGTACGGCACCTGCAGCACACGCACGCCGGCGCGCCGCGCCAGCATCTCGCCGGCCAGGTGGCCCACGGTGCCGTTGCCGGCCTGGGCGATGCCCATATCGCCGTTGCGCGCCCTGGCCGCCTTGACGAAGTCGGCCAGCGTGCGCAGCGGCGAGTCTTGGCGCACCACCAGCACCACGGGCTGTTCCGCCACGCCGGCGACCGGCGTGAAATCCTTCAGGGGATCGAACGGCATCTTCGGGTACAGCGCGGGGTTGATCGCCAGGTTGGCGGCCTGGCCCATGCCAATGGTGTAGCCGTCCGGCGCCGATCTGGCCACCGCGTCCAGGCCGATATTGCCGCCCGCGCCGGGTTTGTTGTCCACCACCAGCGTCCAGTGGTCGGTCAGGGTCAGCTTCTCGGCGACCAGCCGCGAGGTGGTGTCGGTGCCGCCGCCGGGCGGGAACGGCACCACCAGCCGGATGGGTTTCTGTGGCCACGTGCCTTGCGCACGGGCGATGCCGGCGGTGGCCAGCGCCATGGCGGCGGTGGCCTGGAGGAAATGGCGTCGTTGCATGTTTTGTCTCCTGTTTTTCTTGGCACCCGCGCGGGCGGTGCCGCGCCGGATTCAGACCGGCAGTCCCTTGGCGCGCAGCGCCGCGTCGAACCGTTCGGGGTCCGAGGTGCCGGCGGCGTTGTCGGCGCGAATCCGCGCTTCCTTCTGCAGGTGGGCGCCGGTGCGCTGCAGGATCTCGGCGGCCTCCGCGGCGGGCACGGCGATCACGCCGTCCGCGTCGCCCACGATCAGGTCGCCCGGCAGCACGGCCATGCCCGCGCACGAGACCGGCACGTTGATCTCGCCGGGGCCGTCCTTGCTCGGGCCGCGGTGGGTGTTGCCGCGCGCGAAGATGGGCATGCCGTCTTCCGCCCATTCGAGTACGTCGCGCACCGCGCCATCGATCACCAGCCCGCCGAGCTGTCTGGCCAGGCAAGTGGTGCGCATCAGGCCGCCGACCAGCGCCTGTGTGACGTCGCCTCCGCCGTCGATCACCAGCACATCGCCGGGGCGGACCATCATCAGCGCCTTGTGGATCATCAGGTTGTCGCCGGGGCGCACGCGCACGGTGACGGCCGGCCCGCACAGGACGGTGTCCGGCCGGCTGTGATAGGGGCGCAGGCCGATGGTGCCGATATTGCGGCTCATGGCATCGCCGATCGCCGCCACCGGCATTTCGCGGAAGGCGGCGACGAGATCCGGCGCGGGGCCGGCGGCGCAGGGGTTGATGCGGTAGCCCGCGGGCCATGCCTTGTTGCCGGCTTCGGTGCTGCTTGCTTCGTTGCTCATCCAGGTCTCCTTCGTGTCTTGCTGTCGGTTGGGGGCGCGCTGTCACGCGCTGAGGGCATCCGGGGCGCCGTCCAGCACCTGCGGATTGACGCAGGCGGTGGCCGCGGGCGGCGTGCCCTGCAGGAAGCCGAGCACATTGCGCGCGGCGCCGCTTGCCATCGCGGCCAGGGCGGCCGGCGTGGAGCCGCCCACATGGGGCGTGAGGACGATGTTGTCCAGGCCGCGCAACGGGCTGTCGGCGGGCAGGGGCTCGACCGCCATGGTGTCCAGTCCGGCTGCGTAGAGCTGGCCGCTTTGCAGCGCCTGCACCAGCGCCGGCTCGTCGACCACTTCGCCGCGCGCCGTATTGAGCAGGATGGCGCCGTGCCGCATGCGCGCGAACTGCGGCGCGCCGATCATGTTGCGGGTGTGGCTGTTCAGCGGTACGTGCAGGCTCAGCACGTCGCTGGCTTCGAGGAGCGCATCGAGCGTGCCGACAAGGGCCACGCCCTCCACGGGGCTGGCGTGCCCGGCCAGGGCCGGGTCGAAGGCAAGCACCGGCATGCCGAGCGCCAGGCATACGCCGGCGACCCGTTGCGCGACCTGCCCGAAGCCGACCAGGCCCAGCGTGCGGCCATGCAGCTCGATGCCGTCCTGCGCGCGCGACCACCGGCCGGCCTGGATCTCCCGGTCCATCCACGCCACGCGCCGCGCCGCCGCGAACATCAGGCCGAGCGTGAGTTCGGCCACCGACGGGGCATTGGCACCGGGCGTGACGTAGACGGGAATGCCGCGCGCGGTTGCGGCTTCCACATCGATGTTGCTGACGCCTACGCCGTGCTTGGAGATCACCTTCAGCGTGGGGCATGCCGCGATGGCCGCACCGCTCAGTGCGACGGTGCGGGAGATGACGGCGTCCACCGGTTCGGTGGCGAGGATGCGCGCCACCTCGCCAGCGTCATCCGCATTGGCAAGATAGAGAATCCGCGAACCGGCCGCTTGCAGCAGGCGGGCGCCGGCCGGGGCCAGGCGAGGAGCGGTGACGAAAACGGTATATGGCATGGAGATGGTCAGCTGGCGATTGGACAATCGGCGTGCGGCCGATGCGGTGCTGAATTCTTGTCCTCACGACAGATTCCGTCCAGCTTATAATTTTTGGAATTCGTTAAATATTAGTAATCAATCAAGGCTGCCCCCGGCAGCGCACTCCACAGACCCCACAGACTCCAGGCACTCCATGGACCTCCGCGATCTCAAGTACTTCCTTGCCGTGGCCAGCGCGGGTAACTTCCGGCGCGCGGCAGAACTGGTGCACCGCAGCCAGCCGACGCTCACCAAGGCCATCGACCGGCTGGAGGCGTCGCTCGGCGCCGGGTTGTTCGAGCGCGATGGCAGGGGACAGAAGCTCAGCGCGGCCGGTATCGCGCTGCGGGCGCGCGCAACCTTGCTGCTGCAGGAAGCCGACCTGTTGCGCGACGAGGTAAGCGCGATAGCGCGCGGGGTAGCCGGCACGGTACGGCTGGGCAGCGGCCCGCTTGGGGCGGAATACCTGCTGCCCCGCATCTGCAGCATGCTGCTGCGGCAGGCCGCCGACGTGATGCTGCAGCTCACGATCCGCAACAACTACGAACTACGCGACGAATTGCGCGAGGGGCGTCTGGACGTTGTGCTGGGCTTCGTGCCGGAAGAGGAGGAGGAATTCCGCTGCGAGACGCTGCTCAAGGACACCGTGGTCGTCGCGGCAGCGAAGGGCCATCCGATCCTCAAGACGCGGCGCGCCACGCTGGAGTCGCTCGCGGCTTGCCAATGGGCCCTGCCCAACCGCGCGGTGGCAAGCCGGACCTGGCTGGACCATGCCTTCGAGTCGCGCGACCTGCCCCGGCCCGTGGTGCAGATCGAGACCAATTCGATCCCGCTGATTCCCCGCGTGGTGGCGGACACAGAATTGCTGACCTTCGTCTCGCGGCGCACCTTGCGCGCAAGCGGCGGACAACTGCAAGAGGTGCCCCTGGCGGCGGCCACGCTGGTGCGCAATTTTGGTGTGACGTATCGCAAGGACGTGCCGCTATCGCCGGTGGCGGATCGCCTGATCGGCTTGCTGCATGACCATGGGAGCAGCTTGTTCAACAAGGTGGATTAGAACGGCGGCGCGGGCGCGGGAGGAAAGTGGAACATACTGCGGCTTTCGCCCGGCTGCGCTATCCGGACCATTATTTCCCGCGCATCGCGCATCGCGGCGAGCGATGTCCGATGCGCGGCTGGAATTCCGAGGGAGAGGTTGTGAGCGATCAGCCCTTGTCGTCCTGGCAGTACATGCCGGGCCCGCCCCTTGCGCGCTTGCGCTCCTGGGGCTGCACGCTGTCCGGTTTCAGCGAAGACCTGGGGCGAACCGTGCGGCGCGTGGAAGTGGTCAGTCCGCGCATCAAAGTGGTGATCGGCTTTGGCGCCGGTTACCTGCTTGGCGCGGGAAAGAACCAGCGCCGCCACCAGGCGTTCGTTGTCGGCAACCCAGCCGGGCCCACCACGGTGGAGCACGATGACGCGCAGTCCTGCGTCGAAGTCGAGTTGCCGCCGTGGGCGGCTTACAGCCTGTTTGACGGCGCGTCGGATGTCCTTGCCGGCGGAGTTGTCGATCTCGCGGACATCTGGGGCAGCGAGGCGGGCCTGCTGGCCGAGGCGCTGCATGGGGCGCCCGCATGGGAACGGCGTTTCGAGATCGTCGAGCAGGTCCTGGCGCGGCGCCTGGGGGCGCCCCGCAGGGCCGTGCCCGCGGCGCTTCGCTGGGCATGGGAAGAACTCGAGCGCGAGCAAGGGAGCGTCCCGGTCCGGCAACTGTGCGACAGGATCGGATGGAGCGGACGACACTTCGCGGCATGCTTCAAGTGGCACCTGGGCGTGGGTCCGAAGGCCGCGGCGCGGTGCATTCGTTTTGGCAGCGCCCACGGCCTGATGTCCTCGGCGCCGGGCATGGCGCTTAGCCAGGTTGCCGCGGCATGCGGCTATAGCGACCAGAGTCATTTCACCAGGGAATTCCAGGCGTTTGCCGGATGCTCGCCAGCCGCTTATGCGCAGGCCGGGTTCCCGGATGCGCCGGGGAAGCCCGCATCATTGCTGGATGCATAGATAGTCCATGCGGACGCAGGTCATTTTTATTCAAGACCGCATCCGCCGCCAGGCCAGATACTCCGGATTCAACTTCAGCGATCAAGGAGTGCCATATGACTGGCAGCGTGTCTTATCTTGAGATCGGCGGGCAGGATGCCCGCGTCTCGCAGGACTTTTTTCGCCAATTATTCGATTGGCCCTTCCAGCCCACCGAGCTTGCCGGTGAAGGCTGGTTTCGGGCACCGTCGATCCGCGTCGGCTTGCATGGCAATGATCCGGAGCCACAGGTGCTGGTCTTTTTCCGGGTGACGGACATGCTTGCCGCTGTGTCCAGGGTGAAAGCCCTGGGCGGTCACGCCGATGACGCCGGGCCCGGTGAACCCGGGTTCGGTCTGTTCCGCATGTGCCGCGATCCGCAAGGGGTGAAATTCGGCTTGCACCAGTCCGTGGCCGCGTAGGAGCGCGCGGCTGGCGCACCTGGATTTGCATGCGGCGCAGCTACGGGACCGGAACGTCAGGTGCCGGCTGCCGTTTGCCGCCCGCTCGCGCTTGCGCGGCGCTGAACCACGGCCCCGGCCGACGCCTCGTTCTGGAAAAATGGCGGCAGCGTTCGATATCCCGGCTGCCGGGTTGTTCATTCTTTTGGCTGAGGGGCGTGCATACATCGACCTCCTATAATCCCCTGGCGCAATCGCCGCGGAAATGATAGACGAAGTATGTGGTTCAACCATCAGACGTTCTACACAGCCTATGAGCAGGCGTTCGCGCCGCTCTCCGCGCCGAAGCTGTCGGGCCTGGACAGGCTCCTCGGTTTCGTGCAGCTCGATCCGGACGTCGTGGACGTTCGCTGGGTCGCCTACATGCTGGCAACCGTGAAGCACGAGTGCGCGGATAGCTGGCAGCCCATCACGGAGTTCGGAAAGGACTCGTATTTTCTCCAGTACGAGCGTCCGCCGAAGGCCGGACCACTTGGAAATACGCAGGCCGGCGACGGATTGCGGTTCAAGGGCCGCGGTTACGTGCAAATCACCGGGCGCGGGAACTACGGAAAGCTGAGCAAGCGTCTGGGACTGGGCACCTCGCTTGTCGATGACCCGGAGCGGGTCCTGGATCCTCTGACTGCCTATCGGATCATGTCCATCGGGATGCGCGAAGGTGTATTCACCGGGAAAACGCTATCCGCCTACCTCACGGGTGACAAGACGGACTACGTGAATGCGCGGCGGATCATCAACAGGCTCGATCAGGCCGACAAGATCGCTGGCCATGCGGAGCGCTTGCAGGATTGCCTGGAGGGAGCGCTTCAGAGTTGACACGAGTTAAGGCCGGCAAGGCTTGGCAGGTATCGGCAGGAAGCGGGCGTGCCGTCTGGATGGGGGCGGATTGGCAAAATCGCATAGAATCCGCCGGAACCTGTTACCGGATGCCTGCAATGCGCCATCGTCCTGCCGCAAGACTTCTCGTCCTCAGCCCGGCGCGAAGACTGCTGCTGTTTCGTTTCACCCACCGGCAGGGGGCGCTGGCTGGCCAGGACTATTGGGCTACGCCCGGAGGAGGCCTGGAAGCCGGCGAGACTTTCGAAGCGGCGGCGATTCGCGAACTGCGCGAAGAGACGGGGATCCGGGTCGACGCGGTCGATGCGCCGGTGAGCACGCGTGAGGTCTCGCTGCAATTGCCTGACGGAGAACATGTCCTGGCGGTCGAGCGGTATTTTGTCGTGGCGGCAAATGGCGAGGCGCTGTCGCGTGACGACTGGACCGACAATGAAAGGAGCGTGATCGCGGACCACAAGTGGTGGTCGCAGGCGGAGTTGGCCTCGACCACCGAGACCGTATGGCCGGAAGGGCTGGTTGGCATCCTGAAGGCCGCGGGAAGGTTCTAGCCGCCATGCGTATCGGGGGTGCGGCAGCGGCGYCCCCCGATACCTCTTCTTCCCTCAGAACAAGGTATAGCCACCATCGATGACCAGCGTATCGCCCGTGTGATAGCGGGATGCCGCGCTCATCAGATAGATGGCGATCCCGCCGAAGTCGGCCGGCTCCCCCCAGCGGCGCATCGGCACGCGCTTGCCTACCATTTCCTGGAACGCCGGATCCGCCTGCCCCCTGGCGGTCATGTCGGTGGCGATCCAGCCCGGCAGGATGGAATGCGCGCGGATGCCGTGGCGCGCGTACTCCACGGCCAGCGCACGCATCATCGATATCAACCCGCCCTTGGTGGCGGCATAGTGCTGGTTGCGCGCGGCCCCTTCGATGGCCGCCACCGACGCGGTGCCAACCAGCACGCCGCCGTCGCCTTGTTCCAGCATGTGCCGCGCGGCGGCGCGCAGTGTAAAGAAGGCCCCGTCGAGGTTGACCCGCAGCACGCGATGCCAGTCTTCCGTGCCGAGCGTCTCGAAGCGGGCGCCGCGCGCGCCGATTCCCGCGTTGGCAAAGCAGCCGTCTACGCGGCCCAGGGTCGCGACCGTTTCGGCGAAGGCGGCTTGCACCGCGGCCTCGTCGCCCACATCGCAAACTGCCGTGTGCACCCTGCGGCCGTGCGCGGCCAGGCGCGCGGCCGCGTCGGCATTTTTCCGGGCGTTGGTGCCCCAGATCGAGATATCGG
Source organism: Cupriavidus sp. 01L45 (assembly GCF_056399885.1). Classification (NCBI taxonomy): domain Bacteria; kingdom Pseudomonadati; phylum Pseudomonadota; class Betaproteobacteria; order Burkholderiales; family Burkholderiaceae; genus Cupriavidus; species Cupriavidus sp. 01L45. The sequence goes on from NZ_JBFTSG010000028.1 coordinate 80,314, forward strand.
CACCGGCCGCCGCCATGGCATCGGCCATGCCGAGTCCGATTCCACTATTGCCGCCCGTGACGAGGGCAACCTTTCCGGTCAGGTCAAAAGCTGTGTAGGTCACGACGCTTCCTTAGCCAGGATCAGGGTTCCTCCCTGCGGCGATCCGGCAGGGAACCTGCAGCAGTGTCGCGAGCGCGGTGCGCCCGTGCGTCGTCCAAAGAGACGAATCTGCGCGCCGGGCGCCTTTCCACGGCTTTACCGACATCGAGGGCTGCCGGCCTGACGCCTGGCGCAATAAAAAAAGCCATTCCGAAGAATGGCCTTTTACACCCCGCGACATCCACACCTCGTAGATCCTGCCCCGTTGGCTCTCTGGCCTGTGTAGGCATGCCGGATCACGCTGCGAAGATCGGCAAACAAGTCGTTCCAGGCGGCAATACCGCTCATGGTCCAGTTGTCAGATCTATTAACTTATGCACTGCGACTTGTCACGCGACGGATCATACGTATTCTTGTTGATACAACGTATAGAGAATAGCCCCCATTTTTCCTCTCTGTTCTCGGGTTCGTCCTCGTTCGCTTGTGCCTTGCCCCCTCCGGGGCAGCGCGGCAGATGCATGGCGTTAGCCAAAGATGCGCGTGTCGGCCGCTGCGTCGTCCCGCTTTGGCAGGCGCTCGCGGAGTAGCCGTTCCAGGTCGCAGATGCGGTGATCGACGCGGGTCTGTTTCCGGGCACGCCGGATCGCGAGTGCTGTACAGAGCACGGCGGCAAAGGTGCAGCATAGCGCGGCGAGGCAGATTGTCTTGCATAGGGATACTCGGACTTCTGTGGGCGCCATGGCGCTGTCGGGCGCGGGCAGCGCCAACATGCGGCGTGGCGCAGCCCGCCGCTCAGGGAATAACGGCAGCGGCACGCAAATTTTTAGTTCGGTGGCGGCGCATCTCCGGGTCTGTTTTGCCTATGATTTTTCCATAAGCGTTGCGCAGGCCATGCATCCGGAGCGGCCACAAAGCCGTGCGCACGCGGGTCTGGCGTTGCTTCGTGGCAACGAGCCCGCGCCCGCCGGCTTGCGCCGCCGCCCCCGATAGCCAGCTTGCCGGCCGTGCGGGCAAGGCCATTGCCATCCTCAGTGACATCGCCGCAGCAATGCCTGGTGCGCTAGCCCACGTTCTATTCGCACGGCCGCGGGTAGGCTCCATACGTCGCGGGCAGGTCTGACCCACCTGTTCGCGCTTTGCGCCTCGCCTATCCCCCGGTGGGCGAGGCGTCTTTCTGCACCGGCAGCGTCGCGCCGACAGCTTTCGGGCTTGTTCCGCGGCGGAACAGCATGTTGCCTGTCGATTTCGGAGCCGATCCCAATGCTCGTCGGAAAGGATTTTTTCTTCGTGGTGCGCCATGCACCGCTGGTCTCGATCGACCTGCTCGTCACCGATGCGCACGGCCGTGTGCTGCTTGGCCGGCGCCGTAACCGGCCGGCGCAAGGTGTGTGGTTCGTGCCGGGCGGGCGCATCCGCAAGGACGAAGGCCTGGACGCCGCCTTCCGCCGCATCGTGGCGGACGAACTGGGCGTCGCCGGGGCCAGGCGTGGCGATGCAGTCCCGCGCGGCGTGTTCGAACATCACTATGCGGACAACTTTGCCGGCGAACCCGGCGTTACCACGCACTATGTGGTGCTTGCCTATGCCTGGACCCTGCCGGGTGGCGAGCCGGACGGGAAGCCGCCAGGGCAGCCCGATCAGCACAGCGCGTACTGCTGGATGGCGCCGGCCGAGCTGCTTGCCCGCGACGATGTGCACGAATATACCAAGGCCTATTTCCGCTGACAGGCCCGGCAAGCGGCGTGGCCGGGGAGAACCGTCCTACCAGGTACAGATGCCCCAGTCCGTGAAAAGCGGCATCTCCAGTCCGAGCGCCGCATCGGTCACCGCATGGACCTGCACGAAGGGCCGCTCGGATTCCACCTTGCCGAAAATCGCCGCGAAAGGAATCTCTCCCGCGTCCCGGCCCGTGCCGATGCGCAGCAGGCCGGTGGGAATGGACGTGCCGGAGGGATCGGCCAGGTACCATCTTCCCGACAGGAAGACTTCGACAAAGGCATGGAAATCCGGCGGCCCGAGAGCGGGATCGGCGCCGTAGTCCAGGCTGCTGGAAATGCGCGCGGGAATGCTCAGGGCCCGGCAGATCGCAATCATCAGGTGCGCAAAGTCCCGGCACACACCGGTGCGTTCGACAATCGTATCCACGGCCGAGGTGCGCTCGTTGGTGGACTTTGACAGGAAACGCACGTGGTTGCGCACCCATTCCCGGATCGCGACGATACGGGTGTATCCCCACGGAATGGCGCCGAACTCCCGCAGGGCAAATTCCATCAGCCGGTCGGATTCGCAGTATCGGCTCGGCGCCAGGTAAGGCAGCACCTCGAACGGCAGTAGCGCGACCGGGACCTCCGACAAGGTCGATGGCTCGTCGAGGCGATGGTCGATATCGACCACGGCTTCATAGTGAATGGCCAGATGTCCCTTCGGCGCGCGCAGCCGGATCAGCCGGTTGCATAGCATCGGGTCGTTGTAGTGATCCATGCGCAGCACGGGCGGTAGCGTCAGGCGCTCGGAAACGACCGTCTGGCGGGCGGTACGGGCGGCTTCGATGTTGAAGAGGAAGTCCGCCTCGGCATCCAGGACTTCGTAGGACAGGTCGACCGAGTATCGAAGACGGTTCATTTGATGTCCCTCCTTTTTTTCCGCGCTTTCCGCGCGGCACAACCGGCGCTTGGCTTGAAGAATAGTTTGTGACAAGTTCAACGGATCGCCACTTCCTGCCGTTAAGCGGTGTATCGTGCCCGACCATGGTCACCGGCACTCAGGGGAAAGTCCAGTGAATCCGTTGAAAGCGCTTTGGTGGTGTCCGCTGTCCTTGCTGAGCACCATCACGGTGCCGTCTCCCGAGCCGGGGTTCGAGATGCATGCGGCGGCGGCCGCGTCGGCGGAGCCGAAGGACCGGTTGGACCGGAACCGCGGTGCCGACGGTGCCGACGGTGCCGACGGTGGCGCGGCGCTTCGCGTCCCGGCGAACTAGCCCGGGCGTCGCGTTCGCCACCGGGCAGGGCTTCGAGGCGTTCGCGCGCGTTTGGAGGCGGGGTATCGGCGGGGCAGGGCGCTCGCCTGCATCATTGCGCGCCGTTATTCCCGGGTTGTGGCGTTCAGGCGGCGCGCGTGGTGCTGCCCGAGCAGGCCGATGGAAGCGGCGTAGTTATAGAGTTCCAGGTCGCCACGTAGCCCGAGCCGGCGCATGGCCGACATTTTTTGCGTACTGATGGTCTTGATGCTGCGCCCGAGGCTGACCGCGATCTGGCTGACGGACATGCCGGACAGGTAAAGCCGGATCACCTCGACCTCGCGCGGGCTGAGCGGCCCGAACCGGGCTCGCAGGTCAGCGGGCGGGCCGATGCTGTCCAGCAGCCGCTGTATCGCCGGCGACAGGTAGCGCACGCCGGCGAGCAGGTGTGCCAGCGCCTTCGGGATATGGGATGCGTCGTCGAGCTTGCTGACCACGGACAAGTGGTCGAAGCCGACCAGCTCGCTGATCTGCTCGGGGTTGTGCAGCATGGTGAATACCAGGATCGCCAGTTCCGGGTAGCGGCGGCGCACGAACTCGATCATGTGCAGGCCATCGCCATGGGCGCCGCCTGGCATCGCATAGTCGGTCAGCAGGATCTCGCAGGGCTGCCGGCTGAGCAACGCGAGGATCTCGGTGGAGTTCCGGGCAATGCCGGCGATTTCGACGCTTTCAAACTGCGCGAGCAAGCCGCGCAGGCCCACCAGCATGACGGGATGATCGTCGGCGATGACGATGCGGGATTTGGAGAGCGAGACGTCGGCCAGCATGGGCTCATATCCATGAGTACGTCGGACGGGATGGCTTGCGCCGCGCGAGCCGTTCCAGCTGCGCGGGTGGCTCCGGCGCCCCGGTTGCGCAAATTGGGGTGATATCGCTCATGGCTTGCTTCCGTGTTCTCCCGCCCAGGCCGCGTTACGCCAATGGCAGTGCGGCTGACGGTGGTCAATGGCGGCGCGGGGCGCCGGCGAAAGTACTGTTTTGTGACTGCAGACTGTATCGCCGACGGCACGGTGCTGGTTTGCGAAATTTCCGCATTTTGCGTCCCGCCATGTCAGTGATCCATGTCATTGGTCGCTTTCAGGCGTGCCGCTGCGGAATATGCCGTGGCGGTCGGCCTCGGGCGACGGTCAAGGGGATAGTGGGGATATTGTGTCTTTTGCGGAATTTTCAGCAGCTTGATTCGGAGCATTCGGCGGTCCGGGCAAGACCCGGGTTTCGTGCCGACCACGCAAAAGCGGGACCGGGCTCCGGGGTGCTCGTGGAGAAGAGGGGGAGTGACCAAGGAAAGCAGAACATACTTCGACGATGGACTCAGCGCGGAAGTAGTCGGCGAGATCCTTTTTGGCATCGCGGTCTGCCTGCGTCCAGCGCAGGATTTTCTCTCCTTAAACGCAATTCACGATTCATTTTTATCAGTGAACGTCCAGCCTGAGCCCTGGCTGTGAAGGCGCGATTCGAGGTTGCGGGAGCCCTTCTTTAGGAAATTTCCGATAACTTGCTCGGAAATTTCTGGCCGGCTGTAGCGTAAATTCGCCACATAATCCGCGCTCCACCTTTTGATTATCGGTGTGTCCCGGCGCAGGTGAGTTCCTTGTTGGCTTTTTTTGGGGAGAATGCGAGTGGCAACTATCTTGGTCGTCGACGATCACCCGGCACTCCGCCTGGTGATCAAGGCCCAGTTGTCGCAAGTGCTGGGGGTCAGCCATATTCTGGAAGCGGACAATGGCCAGGCTGCAATCGAAGCCGCCAGGCAGTTCCAGCCGGATCTCGCCGTCCTGGACCTGGATATTCCCCGGATCAGCGGCCTTGACGTGATTCCACGCCTGAAGCTGATCTACCCGCCGATCCGTATCCTGGTGATTTCCGGACAAGACCAGGCCACGTTCGCTCCTCGGGTGAGGCACGCTGGTGCCCAGGGCTTCGTCAGCAAGATGCAGGACATGAAGGAAATCGTGCGCTGCGTCGAAGCGGTGATGGCCGGCTATACGGTGTTTCCGGAGATGCGCTACGAGCGCGAACTGCCGAAGGTTGCACAGCTGGCGGACGAAGAGCGGCTCGCTCGGCTGTCGGACAAGGAAATCGTCATCCTGCAGTTGCTGGCCAGGGGCTTTTCCAATAAAGCAATAGGCGAACTGCTATTTATCAGCAACAAGACGGTGAGCAGCCACAAGACCCGCATCATGGGCAAGCTGCAGGTCAGCTCGCTGGTGGACCTGGTCGATTTCGCCCGGCGATATCGCCTCACACCGGCGCAATGACGCCAGCTTGTGGCCACTTGCTGACAGTGGCTCAACAAAATGCAAATGTTCCCGAAGGTAATTTCATGATCCGCGCGCTATTACTCAGCACTACCGAGAGTGGCGTGCAAGCGTTGCAAATCAGCGGACTCGCGACCGTGCTCGCGGGCCTGGGGTTTTCCGTCGAGCACAGGGATGCGGCCGAGCCGGATGCCGGTCCCGCGCAAACCGAGCGTATCCGGCTGGCGCTTGTCTGGCTTGCGCATGACCATGAGGGCGAACCGGCTCGCAGTGACTTCGGCCTGTCGCCGGATAGCCTGCTGTTTGCGGTGGTGCCGGCCGATGCCGGCAAGCGCGTAACCCATGCGGCCCACGGCGCGGCCTTCGATGCCACGCTCACCGCGCCGGTCAATGCCAGTTCACTGGCGCGCGCGCTGGCTGAACACGGGTTTGTCGCGGTGTCGCCGGACGAATGCGCGGCCGTCGGCGCCTTGCTCGATACCCTGGCCGGCGGCGACGCGGATATCGTCAGGGATCTGGTGGACAGCCTGGTCGACACCAACCGCATCGATCTCGCCATGATGCACGCCGCGCTGACGGACGGCGCGTGGCAGCGGTTCGACAGTGGTGCTCATCGGATCAAAGGCTCGGCCCGGATTCTGGAGTGCGCGGCGCTGGTGACACTATGCGGACGGCTGGAAGCCGTTGCGCAGTTCGGTGATCTGGCCGCGGCGCGGGCGTTGTTGCCGATTCTCGCCGCGACGGTGGAGCATCTTGAGGCTTCGCTGCTGGCAATGCGGCCGCCGCCCCGGGCGGCGTGAGGGTTTGGGTGTAGGGGTTGGAGTCAACTTCGACGTCAACTTCAACCCCAACTTCAACCCCAACTTCAACCCCAACTTCAACTTCAAGGTGCGCTTCCGGCGCGCAATCAGGCCGGTGTGGCATCGCCTTGCCCGGCACCATGGCTTGCGCGCAGATGGCGGCGCAGGGCGCGTTCCAGTGCGACCAGCCCCATTGGCTTGACCAGTACCTCGCTCATTCCCGCCGCCAGCGCATGCTGATGATCTTCGCTCTGGGCACTGGCTGTGCACCCGATGATCGGTATCTTGCCCAGGGAGTCCTTGCGCGCGCGAATTGCACGGGCCAGGCTGAAGCCGTCCATCACCGGCATCATGCAGTCGCAGATGATCAGGTCTGGCGGGTGGCGCAACAGGGCTTCCAGGGCAAGGGCGCCGTTTTCCGCCGTATCTACCGCAATGCCTAGCCGCTCCAACTGACGCTCCAGCAACAGCCGGTTAGGCGCATGGTCATCCACGATCAGCACGCGCATGCCGGCGGGGAACACGGAGATGTCGGGCGTGCCGGCAATCGAAGCGCTTTCCTGGGGCGGGGATGCCGAAACTTCGAGGTTCAGGCGCACCACCACCTTCGTGCCGAGGCCGGGCTCGCTCTCAAGCGAGATCTCGCCTCCCATCCTTCGCACCAGGTTTTGCGCGATCGAGAGGCCCAGGCCGGTGCCGCCGGTATTCGCGCGCTCGGGCGATTCCACCTGGGAGAAGGGGCGGAACAGTTTGCCGATTGCTCCGGGGGGAATGCCGATGCCGGTGTCCTGGATGACGATGTGGAGCGCTTGCCAGGCGTCTCGCACAGTGGATCCGTCGAGCCGGATATCCACGCTGCCCTGCTCGGTAAAGCGGATGCTGTTGGAGACAAAGTTGCTGATGACCTGCTTGATGCGCAGGATATCCACCTTGTGCGCTTGCGCCACCGTATCGCCAACGCTGATGCTCAGGGCCAGGCCTTTCTGCGAGGCTACCGGCCCGAACATCCGGGCGAGCTCGTGCAGGGCCTGGCGCAGGCTGGCGGCGCGCGGCTGCAGCGTGAACTTGCCGGCTTCCATCTTGGAGAGGTCCAGGATGTCATCCAGCAGCGACAGCAGCGACGTGGCCGCGCCGTGCGCGGCGCCCAACTGCTCCCGATCCGCGTGCGAGGCATGCTGGCGCGCCAGCACCAGCTCCAGCATCCCCAGGATGGCGTTCATGGGGGTGCGTATCTCGTGGCTGATCGAGGCGAGGAAGGTGGACTTGGCGCGGTTGGCCGCTTCGGCGCGGTTCTTGGCCGCGGCCAGTTCGGCCAGCATCTGCTGGCGCTCCGTCACATCGATCCAGCCACCGACGATGCCGGCCGTGCCGCCATTGGCGCGGCGCAGCGGCACGACCCAGCTGATGACGCTGCGTTGCTCGTTGCCAATGGTCAGGCGGCGGTCGGCACTGGACGGCAGGCCGGTCTGCAGTACGTCCCGGTAGACGTCCATCAGCTCGTCGTGGCGGATGTCGGGACTGATGGCGGCGGTGGCGAACGCCAGCTCCGTGCCGGCCAGCGCGCGCCGCGTCGTGCCAAGTACCGCTTCGTAAGCGGTATTGCAGGTGATCATGCGCAACTGGCTGTCGCGCAGGTAGATCGGCTGCGGAATCCCGTCGAGCACCGCGGTCTGGAATGCCACCTGGTCCTGCAAGGCGTGTTCGGCCGCGGTGCGTTGCGTCACCTGGCGCCGCAGCGAGGTCACCCACGCCAGAAAGAGCAGGCTGACCAGCAGCAGGGCAGCCGCGGCCCCCATCAGCCACGGCAGGAACTGGCGCCAGGCAAGGGGCGAAGGCCTGACTTCCGTCCAGTGCGCGCGCATGGCGCCGAGCTCGTGGGGGGGAATGCTCAGGATGGCCTTGTTGATGATGCCGAGCAATTCAGGATGCCGGTTGCTGACGCCCAGACCGACTTCCAGCGGAACCCCGCCAGTCGCGGCTGCGACCTTGAGGCGGCCAGCGTAGGTCTGCCTGAGCATGTGGCCGGCCATGAAGGCGTTGGCGATGGTGGCATCGGCACGGCCGGTGGCGACCAAGCGGAATGCCTCCTCGTAGGAGTCGGTCTCGCGCTGGCTCACCGCATAGCGGGTGTGTACGAGGTCTTGGATGCCATTGAACGGCGGCCCCGCAATGATCTTGTTGGCGAGGTCGGGCAGGCTCTTGATGCTGTCGTCACCGGCGCGCGTGACGACGACCCAGTTGCCGGAGAAGTAGGGCGCGCTAACCGAGAGACGGGCGGAGCTGGCCTGATGCTGGTTCACCGGCAGGATCGGCACGATGTCCAGGGTGCCATTCTCGACGGCGGTGGCAATGTCCGCGCCGCTGGCTGGCCAGTAAGGCAAGAAGCGTAGCCCGGTGCGTTGCGCGATCAGTTGCAGCACCTGTTCGGTGAGTCCGCCGAGGCGCCCCCTGGCTTCGACAAACTGGAACGGGACGAAGTCGCGCGACACCAGGTAGCGCACCTCCGGGTGGCCGGCGATCCAGGCGCGTTCGGCGCCGGAGAGATTGAGCTTGTCGGTGATATCGAACTCGAGCGAGCTGGCGATCCAGGCGGTTTCGATCTCGCGCTTGAGCGAGGCGGGCATGGCCGCCAGCGTCCGGTCGACGATCCGGCCCAGGGAGGGATCCGCCACGGCGAACGTGACGCCCGCCTGCGCCAGTGGCGCGAAGTTGCGCGCGGTGAGTTCCTCGTACCGGTATTGCTCGACAAGATAGCCTGCGGCGGTAGCGTTGGTGACCACCACGAAGTCGGCATCGCGGGAGAGCTGGTCGAGCGCGCCCAGCAGGTTCTCGAAGGGTTGCAACTGCGCGCCCGGGTAGGCCCGGTGAAGCGCGGCGGGCGAGACTTCGCCCGCCAGGTAGCCAATGGTGCGGTTGGCCTGGTTACGCGCCTTGTCCCTGCGAGACACCACCTCGATCAGGCGATGGTCATGGTAGGGCGCGGTACGCAGGCCGGCGCCGGGGTCGTCCAGCGAGGTGGTGATCAGGTCGACGGCGCCGTTGGCCAGCTGGCTGCGCGCCAGTTCGTGCGAGGGATAGCGAAGGATTTGCGCCGGTATGCCAAGGCGCGCGACCAGCACGGCGAGGTAATCCGCGGAGATCCCGCGGTAGTCCCCTTTCAGGTCGACGAGGTCGAAAGGCGGCAGGTAGTTGCCCACCACGGCTACCCGCAGGACCTTGTGCTTGCGGCGCCATTCGGCCAGCTCCGCATCGTCGCCACGCCCTGCACCGGCCCGACCGGTGGGGGCGCCCGTACCGGGCGCATAGGACGAAGCCAGCCGCAGCTGGGGGCTCGGTTGCGGCGCGCGGGGCGGCTCGGCCGGCAGGGCCGGCAAGCCGTGGCAAAGCGACAGCAATAGTACAAACACTTGGCGGTGCCACCAGCGGGCGCACACGCGCCGGATCCGGGTAGCCGAGCGGTCCGCCGGGTTCGGGGAGGTGCAGATGCACATATGGGAGTTCTCACGGAAGGGGGGCGTGCCGCCGCCTGCCGGTCCGCCCACGCGAGCGTTCGCTGCCTTGGGAGACGGCACGCGCCACAACGGACGCGCATGCGGGATGCCTTGCCCGAATGTAAGCGTCGTGATGGCGGGCAACGTTCGGAAATGTCTGAAGAGACCTGTGGGAATTTCCGAATCCGCGCCAGCCTCGACCGCAGCGTCTTTGTTCCCGGCTGCCATGGGCAGGATTAGCGTACATAAGTGATGTTTAAATCTCATTTAAAGGCATGTGTGGAGTCTCTTAGGGCGAAGTTATCCATGTTCGATAGCAAAAGACAATGATTGTGTTTGTAATGATGAATTGTACAAATCACGCTGCGGCGCGGAAAATCGGGTCTTCGCTGCAACACGCGGCCATCCACCCCCAGTCATCCAGGAGCTCATCCATGCTGCAATCCCGTGAAGGTCAACGCGTTCCCAATGTCACGTTCCGCGTCCGCGAGAACAATGAATGGAAGACCGTGACCACGGCCGACCTGTTCGAAGGCAAGACCGTCGCGCTGTTCTCGCTGCCCGGCGCATTCACCCCGACCTGCTCGTCCACCCACCTGCCGCGCTACAACGAACTGGCGCCGGTGTTTGCCAAGCATGGCGTGGACGCGATCCTGTGCGTCTCGGTCAATGACACCTTCGTGATGAACGAATGGGCCAAGGACCAGGAATCGGAAAACATCGTGATGATTCCCGACGGCAACGGCGAATTCACCGAAGGCATGGGCATGCTGGTCGACAAGACCGACCTGGGCTTCGGCAAGCGCAGCTGGCGCTATTCGATGCTGGTCAAGGATGGCGTGGTCGACAAGATGTTCATCGAGCCGGAAGAGCCGGGCGACCCGTTCAAGGTATCGGACGCGGACACCATGCTGAACTACATCGCCCCGAATGCCAGGAAGCCTGACCAGGTAGTCGTGTTCTCCAAGGTTGGCTGCTCCTTCTGCGCCAAGGCCAAGCAGATGCTGTCGGACAACGGTTTCGACTACATCGACGTGCCGCTGGAGAACAAGATCCGCGGCAAGGTGCTGGGCGCGGTGTCCGGCAACATGACCGCGCCGCAGATCTTCATCAACGGCAAGCTGATTGGCGGGGCCGAAGCGCTTGAGACCTACCTTGTGCGCTAAGCCTGTCCAGACGCAATAACCGCTTCACCGCCGCAAGGCGCGGCGCCGGCATGGCCGGCAGCCGCGTCCCAGTCGGCGGACCGGATGGCAGTGCCGCGCGGTGCCATCCGGTCCGCTGATTGAAGCCGACTTCACCAGGAAACTCGACATGACCGCCATGCAGACCACGCAGACCATGCAGACCACGCAGAAGCAGCAGACCGCTCAAACCATTCAGACCGACGTCGCCGTGATCGGCGCCGGCACCGCCGGCCTGGCCGCCTATCGCGCCGCCAGGGCGGCCGGCAAGCGCGCCGTCATCATCGAAGGCGGCCCTTATGGCACCACCTGCGCCCGCGTGGGTTGCATGCCTTCCAAGCTGCTGATCGCCGCGGCCGAGGCCGCCCACGAACTGCGTCACACGGCGCCCTTCGGCGTGCATGTGGATGGCGAAATCCGCATCGACGGGCGCGAAGTCATGGCCAGGGTCAGGCGCGAGCGCGACCGCTTTGTCGGTTTCGTGGTGCGGGGCGTGGACGGCATTCCCGCCGAGGACAAGGTGAGCGGCTATGCCCGCTTTATCGACAACACGGTGCTGCAGGTCGGCGAGCACACCACGGTGCGCGCCAGCCGCGTAGTGATCGCCACCGGCTCCAGCCCCATGATTCCGCCGCCCTTCAAGGTGTTTGGCGATCGGCTGGTGGTCAACGACGATGTGTTCGCCTGGGACGACCTGCCGCGCCGCGTGGCCGTGTTCGGGCCCGGCGTGATCGGGCTCGAACTTGGCCAGGCGCTGTCCCGCCTGGGCGTGCAGGTGCGCGTGTTCGGCCTGCGCGGCGGCGTGGGGCCGCTGACCGACCCGGCCATCAAGGCCAACGCCGTTGCCACCTTCCGCGAGGAGTTCTACCTTGACCCGGACGCGAAGCTCGGCGAGATGCGGCGCGAGGGCGACGAAGCCGTGATCTCCTTCACGGATCTCGCGGGGAACACGGTGACCGAACGCTTCGACTACGTGCTTGCCGCCACCGGCCGCCAGCCTAATGTGCGTGGCCTGGGCCTGGAGCATACCGGGCTGGAACTGGATGCGCGCGGCGTGCCGGTATTCGATCCGGCCACCCTGCAATGCGGCACGGCGCCGATCTTTATCGCCGGCGACGCCAACGACATCCTGCCGCTGCTGCACGAAGCAGCCGACGAGGGCAAGGCCGCCGGCGAGAATGCGGCAGCTTATCCCGCGGTGCGTCCGCTGGCGCGCCGCGCGCCGATCGGCGTGGTGTTCAGCGATCCGCAGATCGCCATGGTGGGCCAGCGATATGCCGACCTGGCGCGGGACAGCTTCGTGGTGGGCGAGGTGAGCTTTGAAGACCAGGGGCGCAGCCGCGTGATGCTGAAGAACCGCGGCCTGATGCACGTCTATGCCGACAAGCAAAGCGGGCGCTTCCTTGGCGCGGAATGGACCGGCCCGCGCGCCGAGAACATCGCGCATTTGCTGGCCTGGGCTTATCAGCAATCGCTCACTATCGAGCAGATGCTGGCCATGCCGTACTACCACCCGGTGGTGGAGGAGGGCCTGCGCACCGCGCTGCGCGACGCGGCGGCAAAGCTGGCTGGCTGAACCGTAGCCCGCACTCACTTCGGTGCGGCGACGCCCCGTGGGACACCTTTCGGTGCCCGGTGCGGCGCCGTTGTTGCCATGCCTTCGCTGCGCTACCCCTGGAGCCCTTGTCCGCCGGCCTCGCCCCCATTCCCCCATTGACTGCGAGATTTTTCCGAGGTGATCCGCGCCAGCTAATGGCCCGGCCCGGTCGGGGCTGCGTAGCTGCCCGTTTTGTGGGCAGTCCGATAGGGTCCGCGTGCCAGAGCCATTTGCGGAGCTTGTCGACAGTGTTATCCACATAAAGTGTGGATAACACTGCGAGGCCAGGGGAGGCGAGGCGCAAAATCCAGGCGTTTTGTCAAGCCCGGATTGCGGGTTTCTCAAGCTTCACGGGAGCGCGCTGGCGATGGCCGCCGATGGTTCCCCGGTGGCTTGCGCGGCTTGCGCGAAAATCGGCGAAACTCTCCTCCGGGCCTTGCCGGCATGACGCCGGCGGCGCTTCTGGCTATCCCGCCCAACCCAAACGCCTCTTCAAGGACAACCACGCCATGCCATTCCTCATCGAAACCTGGGACAAGCCGCAGCACCAGCAAGTCCGACAGGCAGCCCGAGCCGGGCACCTGGCCTTCCTGGACGCCCAAAGGGCGTTGCTACTGGCGTGCGGGGCCAAGCTTAACGACGACGGCAGCGACGCGGGCGGCGGTTTCTATATCGTGGATGTCGACACCCGCGATGCGGCGCAGCAATTCATCGATGCCGATCCGTTCACGCAGGCCGGGCTCTTTGCCGAGGTGCGCATTACCCGCTGGCGCAAGGCCTATCTGGCAGGGGAGTGCTGCCTCTGACAGCCAGGCCCCCGCCGGACAAGTGGCGCGGGGCCGCGCTCAGCCACCCCCCGCCATCCCCGGAGAATCCGGCGCACGCCGTTCCAGGTTGGTATAGGCATCGGCCGCGATCAGTCCGAACAGGATGTGCGCGAACACGCTTTCCCACCCTCGCGCTTCGTCGAACCAGTTGAAGTAGCGGCCCAGGACATAGAAGTTCACCAGGTAGGCCAGCAGTCCGAACATCGCGCCGACCATGGTTGCCATGCCGATGCTGGAGTCAAAGCGGAACGACGCAATGATCATGGCCAGGATCGTGGCCAGCACCACCGACAAGGCGAAGTGAACCGCGCCCGCAGCCAGCACGATGGTCCAGCTGAACGCATCCGCCGATGCCAGCGCCTCCCGGCCGAGCATGATGGCCGCCACCATCTTCACCGTGCCCCATGCCCCCTGGTACAGCACGAAGCGCGCCGTCAACAACTCCAGCACGACATACAGGGTACCTGCGATCAGGCCGGCAATCGCGGCCGCACGCCAGTCCGGCGCGCGGCGCGCAAAATGGTGCGACTGCATATGCAAATGGAGTTCCATGAGAGGCTCCCGTTCACAAGCGACCTGAAAATCAGGCCCTTGTGATAGTTCTAGCCCATGGACGGGAAATACCAAGCCCGGGCGCGCGGCGAGTCGCGCCGGCGCGGCATCGCAATATGATGCGTCGGGCATCCCTTCGCCGGCGTCAGGAGTGCTTCTGGTACGTCCCCACCAGTTCCGCCTGCGCCAGCACGTGGCCATGCATGGCTTTCTCAAGCGTGGCCTTGGAGGCCTTGCCCAGATCGGGCAGTACCACGTCCAGCGCATATAGCTTGAAGAAGTAGCGATGCCGCCCGATTGGCGGGCAGGGGCCACCGTAGCCCGTGCGGTGCCAGTCGTTCGCGCCTTCGCGGGTGTCCGCGGGCAAGCCGGCCGGCGCAATGCCGCCGGGAAGGCCGGCGCTGGCGGGCGGGATGTTGTACAGCACCCAGTGCACCCAGGTCATCCGGGGCGCGGCCGGGTCGGGCGCATCCGGGTCATCCACGATCAGGGCAAGGCTCACGGCGCCAGGGGGGATACCCGTCCAGGCGAGCGGCGGCGAAGTATCGGCACCTTCACACGTGTGGATGGCGGGGATCCCGCCGCCGTGCGGGAAGGCTTCGGATGTCAGCGTGAGGGACATGGCGCTCTCCTTGCGGGCCGCATGGAGCCCGGCTTGCGGTACGCACAGCAGCACAATGGACAGAACGGCAGTGCGTCTTCGCATTCTGGGCTCCTTCTCTCTAGCCGTCACCCGCTGGTGGCCAGGATCCATGCCGGACCGGGCCGAAGCTGCCTCAGGAGACGGCGCGCGGTGCGAGTTGCAGCGTCAGTTCCCCGCCGTCATAGGTGGCCCGGACAGTACGTGCGCCATCCGCGACGGATACGTCGAACGGGCGGGTCAGGGTGCCCGTGGTGACCACGGTGCCCTTGCGCAGGGTGACGCCGCGCTCCGCGGCGTGCGCCAGCAAGGCTTGCAGCGCTTCGAGCGGATAGATGGCATCATCGCCGGCCAGCGGCAGCGCGCAACGCTCGCCGTCGAGCGCTACTTCGGCGCCATCGCGGACGTCTTCCACGCTGGCGGGGTCGATCTTCCCGCCCAGCACCAGTGCGTGGAAGCCCACGTTATCGGCGGCAAACGCGGGCATGCCAACCGCGACGCGGTCTTCGTACCGGGACAGGACCACTTCGACGGCGACCTGCGCGCTCTCGATGAGCCCGGCCAGGTCGGCCGGCGCGAGCTCGGCCTGCAAGGGGGCCACATCGCGCGCCAGCCGCACCGCGATCTCGAATTCGATGGTGACCACCGCGCCCGCCGGGACGGGTACGGTATCCCCCGCGGCGAAGCAGCGCGATGCGCCAACCTGGCCCACCAGCGGACGCGCCAGCTTTGCACGCCGCATGGCATTGGCGCTACCGACCCCCAGCTTCCATCCCACTAGCGGATCGCCCAGGGCCGCCATGAACTGGTCCTGCACGTCATACCCGCTGGCCAGCGTGGCCGGCTTGGCCTCGGCGGGCAGGTCGCGGAATTGCACGCCGCTGCGCAAGGCGTCGGTCAGCAGCGTCGCCGCGGCGCCGGGATTGAAGGTTGCGCTCACAAGTTCTCCTGGATTCTGGTGATGGATTCGATCGGGCAAAGCATGGGCGGCCGACCACCCATGCAGCGGGGCCGACAGCTTAACCCGGCGCGGGCCGCTTCAGAAGCGATGACGCTCCGAGGTGCGCCCCACGATCGACGCGCCCGCGATCAGCTCCTTGAGCAGCGCCTGCGATGCCAGGCCGCTGGTGCGGTACGGATCGAGTTCGCCGTGGGCGGAGTACTTCAGGATGGTGGCCATATTGACCTTGCCGGTATTGACCAGTCCCATCGCCCAGCCCGCGAATTCGCGTTCGAGTATTTCCTCGTAATGCAGCAGCACGACGTCTTCGTGGCGCGCGTCCCGGACGAGTTGCTGGTACAGGCGCGAGACTTCGTTGCGGCCGCCTTCCAGCGCCTGCATGAAGATACCGTTGCCGTAGCACAGCACCCCGGTGACGCCGTGCTTGGGGTTGTTCGCGATGCTGGTAGCGACGATGGCGTCTACCAGCCCGGGATCGGCCGGCTTGCATGCGCGGCTGGCATAGAGCAGGCGTACGAGCATGATGTCTCCACGGGATAGGCGGGGTTTGCGTGCGGGGCGCGGCGGCTTAGTCGCGCTGCCGGTTCAGCAAGGTCAGGAACTCGCGGCGCAGGCTGTCGTCCTTGAGGAAGGAGCCGCGCATCACGCTGTTGGTCATCTTGGCATCGGTATCGCGCACGCCGCGCCAGTGCATGCAGAAATGCTCGGCTTCCATGACGATGGCCAGCCCGTCCGGGCTCATCTTTTCCTGCAGGAGGTCGGCCACCTGGGTCACGGCTTCTTCCTGGATCTGCGGGCGGCACATGATCCATTCGGCCAGGCGCGCGTACTTCGACAAGCCGATCAGGTTGGAATGCTGGTTGGGCATCACGCCCACCCACAGCTTGCCGATGATCGGGCACAGGTGATGCGAGCAGGCGCTGCGCACGCGCAAAGGGCCCACGATCATCAGTTCGTTGATCCGCTCGGCGTTCGGGAATTCGGTCACGTTGGGCGGGTTGACGTAGCGGCCCGCGAAGATTTCCTTCAGGTACATCTTGGCCACGCGGCGCGCGGTCTCGCGGGTGTTGTGGTCCTGGTCGATATCGATCACCAGGCTGCGCAGCACCGCCTCCATGCGCGACTGCACTTCATCGAGCAATTCGTCCATCTCGCCGGGTTCGACGTAGGCGGAGATATTGTCGTTGGCGTGGAAGCGCTCCTGCGCGGCCTGCAAACGCGATYGTATGCGGGACGACACACTTCCCGCCGCCTGGTCCAGGTCCGGGTGGGGTGCTTGGTGGTCGGATTCCATATCGTGCGGTTCGTGGCTGTCGTTGAGGGATCGTTGCAGGATTGGCGAATGGTCCGGCATGGCCCGGCAGGGAGGATTCCTCATGTCCCGGGTTACCCGGGGCCTGCCATTCGCTTTTTCGCTACAACCATATCCTACGCCAGCACCGGCTAACCTGGGTGCATTGCACGCAACAGCGGGATGGATACGCAGGAGCGGGACACACGAACAATCGCCGCGCACCGATCTTGCGGGAGCCGGGGGTGCAGGCCCCGGCGCGGCGGCAAAGCTACAGCGCGGCCTGCATCACCGTGGCGGATGCCGGGCAGGTTTCGCGGGACAATGCCGTGTCCAGCAATTCAGGCGGCATGCAGGCGCGTTCCACGCGCTCGAAACCCAGGCGAGCAAAATAACCGGCCGCCGTAGTGGTTTGCAGCACCACCGACTGCACGCCGCGCGTGCGTGCCTCGGCCAGCATCGCCGCCACCAGCAATTCTCCAAGGCCGGCCGAACGGGCGCGTTCGGCGACCGCCACCGAGCGCAGCACGGCCACCTGCCCGTAGTTCTCCACGCCGGCACAGCCGAGCAGGCCCGCGTTGTCGCGCACAACCAGGAAATTGCCGATCTGCTCGGCTACGCCATCAACCGGCAAGTCGCAAGCCTGGAGCAGATCCTGTACTTCCTTACTGTCTTTTTCGTTTGCATAGTGCGGGCGCATGATGCCCTCCTGCCCTTCGGGCTGTTCTTCGTATCTTAAGTTCTGACTGGCTTTACGGTGCCTAGGGATACTTCTTAAGTAGATTCGCGTACTGGACGTTCCGCGGCCTAGGTTTCATGCGGAAAAGCGACATCCGGCCCATCCGGGTTCAGGGATTACACTGATGCGCTATCGCGGTGATGTCGCGATAGCAGTTGAATCATTTTCCATCGGGCCAGTGGCTGGTGCATTCGATCCGTCACGTACGTTCACGCGCGGAAATCCACTACCATTCCCAGCAGGCAACGACACCCTCGCACGCCGGGCGAGCTCGCATTCACTCCGGCAACCACTCTCCGTTTCAAGAGCGACATGTCATGGCCGAGATACCCGCTCCACCTTCCGCTTCACTGTTGCGCGCACGCAGCGCGGGCATCCTGAAAACCGATGAGCTTGGCAACCGGGCCGGCCGCTCTCCGGACTATGGCGCCGAATGCGTGGCCTTGCGCCGGCTGGCACGGGCGCTGGTGGCGTCCGACCTTGCTCTGCTGCAATCGTTGGCGGATTCGGCGCTGAAGCTTTGCCGCGCGGGCAGCGCGGGCATCAGCCTGCCCGAAGACGGTGGCGACGATAGGGGGAGCTTGTACTGGACCGCCACGGCCGGCCTGTGCGACAAGCTGGTCGGGCACGCCGTGCCTTGCGAAGATAGTCCGTCCGGCATTGCGCTGGAACTTGGCGGCCCGCAATTGCTTGCCTATCCGCAGCGCCATTTCGCCTGCTTGCCGGCACTGGAGCCGGAGGTGGTCGAGGAACTGGTGGTGCCGATTCCCGGCGATGGCGAACTCTGGGGCACCATCTGGGTGATGTCGCATGAGCACGGGCGCGTGTTTGACGACGAAGATGCGCGCCTGCTCGAAAGCCTGGCCAGTTTTGCCGGCGCGGTGCTCAGCATGTCGCGCAGCAAGGATGCCGCCATCGCGGAAGCGGCGCAGGCCAGGGCCGCGCGCGAAGCGCTGCAATTGTCGGACACGCGCAAGGACGAGTTCCTCGCCATGCTGGGGCATGAACTACGCAATCCGATTGCCGCCATCGACAGCGCGATCAAAGTGGCGCGGCGGATCGCACAAGTGCAGCAGGGCGCCTCCGGCATGCTCGATATCGCCGAGCGCCAGATGCGCCAGCTCAAGCGGCTGACCGACGATCTGCTCGATGCGTCCCGTATCAAGCAAGGCAAGGTGCCGATCGTGCGCACCCATGGCAATGTGCAGGATATCGTGGGCGATGCCTTGTCGTCGGTGGCATCGGATATCGAATGGCACGGCAATACGCTGACCACGGACCTGCCCGCGGCACCGGTGACGGTCTATGCCGATACGGCGCGGCTCACGCAGGTGGTCACCAACCTGCTGTCCAATGCGATCAAGTACACGCCGCGCGGCGGTACCATTGCCTTGTCGGTCCAGGCCGAAGCGTCGCCCCCCGGCGACGCGCCGGTAGCCGTTGCCGGCCAAGATTGTTTCGATACGCTGGTGATCACGGTCAAGGATGACGGCATCGGCATCGATCCGGACTTCCTGCCAAACGTGCTGGACATGTTCAGCCAGTACGCAGCAGATGCCCAAGGTGGCGGACTCGGCGTCGGGCTGGCCATCGTCAGGCGCATGGTTGAACTGCACAATGGCACGGTGACGGTGCACAGCGATGGCAAGGGCCTCGGCACCCTGGTGCAGGCGCGGCTGCCCGTGGTCTGCGCCGGTCCGGTAGAGGCCGGCGCCGCGCAGCCCGGCACCCTTCCGGCGCTGCGTATCCTGCTGGTTGACGACAACACCGAAGCCCTGCGCGCGCTGGGCATGTTGCTCGAACTCGACGGCCACGAAGTCAGGCTGGCGGCCAGCGGCGAGGACGCGCTGGATATCGCCGGCGGCTTTACGCCCGACGTGGCGCTGATCGATATCGGCCTGCCGGGTATCGACGGTTTCCAGCTGGCGCAAAGCCTGCGCGCGCTTCCCGCGTTCGCGGGCACCCGCCTGGTGGCGCTGAGCGGCTACGCCTCCGAAGCCGACAAGGCGCGAGGCGCGGCGGCCGGCTTCGATTTCCACCTGGCCAAGCCGCTGGCGATGGACGCCCTGGCGAGTATCCTGTCACGTGGCCGATGAAGGGTCGCCGATGTTTTTCGGGACCTTATTCGTCACAAATCTGTAGGACGGCACACCCGCCAAATCAGAGATCTCCCGACGGCAGTGTTGTGCCGGCCACGCCATACTTGGGAGACGCCAACACCAGTTGCCGTCGATGCTTGCCTTCCTCTTGCTAACCCTCGCAGGCCTCGGGGTGTTCGTTATCGTCATCTACCTGGCCATGTAAGCCCGCAACCCCGGCCGTCCCGGCCTGGCCAGGAAAACGCCGGCCGCCGTGGCCCACGGCCGATCCGGCCTGAGGCGAGGCATTGGTTAGTGTGCGCATTCGAGCGAGCGCCGGGGACAGGGCGGTCAGAGCAGCAATGCCGCCAGCGCCGGCACCAGCGCCAGCGGCATCACCACCGCGCCGATACGCAGGAACTGCACCGCGCCGACCATCTGGCCCTCGCGCCGCAGCGCCGTCAGCCATAGCAGGGTCGCCAGCGAGCCGGTGACGGACAGATTGGGGCCAAGGTCGATGCCAATCAGCACCGCGTCAGTGACTTGCGCGGAGGCATGGCTGGCCGCCAGTGCCGACGAGGCGAACAGCCCGGCCGGCAGGTTGTTGACCACGTTGGACACCAGGGCCACCGTGCCCCCGGTCACCCATATGCTGGCCGCCGGAGACTGTTGCGACAGCGCCTGCACCAGCTGGGCGAGTTTCCCGATCAGACCGGTCTGCTCCAGGCTGGCCACCAGTACGAACAGGCCCGCCACCAGCGGCAGCACGCCCCAGGAAATCTCGCGAAGCGCCGGCAGGCACAGGCCGGGGCGGCGCGCGCAGACCAGCAGCAGCGTCGCCACGCCGGCCACGCAGGTCGGCCAGCCCAGGTCGGCGCCCAGCAACGATGCCACCAGCAGCACAAGTCCCATCGCCACGATGCCGACGGCGGTCAGTTTGGCCTCGATCGTCAGGGGCGGCACCGCCACGTCGGTCGCGATGCGCTCCTTCAGGGCGTGGCGCTGGGTCCAGTAAAGCGCGGCAAAGGTCGCGGCGATGGCGACGGCCGACGGCAAGGCAAAGCGCGCCAGCCAGCCCGGCAGCGTGGGCATGTGCGCACCGAAGATGACGAGGTTGGCGGGATTCGAGATCGGCAGCACGAAGCTCGCTGCGTTGGCAATGAAGGCGCAACTGTAGAGATAGGGCAGGGGATGCCTGACCCTGGCGGCGCGGGTGGCGGCGAGGACAGCCGGCGTCAGCACCACCGCGGTGGCATCGTTGGACATGAACACGGTGACCAGCGTGCCGAAACCATACACCAGCACGAACAGCCGCCGCGCCGATCCCCCGGCCTGGCGCACCGCCACCGCCGCTACGTGGTCGAACAGCCCGGTCTTGCGCGCCAGTTCGGACGCCAGCATCATGCCGCCGAGAAACAGGTACACATCGTAGCCGCGTGCCACGGCGGCCAGCGCATCGGGCACCGCAAGCAGGCCTGTCACGCACAGCAACAGTGCGCCCGCGACGGCCCAGACGGCCTCGGGCAGCCGGAAGGGCCGCATGATGACGCCCATAGTGGTGGCCGCTGCCACCGCCCAGATCAGTGGGCCGCTGTAGGGGGAGATGTTCATCGGGTGCGCTCAGGCAGCAGGTGATCGTTCATGTTGTGGGCTGTTTTYGTGCGCGGGGGCAGCGCCCGCGCTCGTCAGGTGCTGGGCAGCGACGGACGGGGCGTGGTCCCTGGCGGGACGGGGGACGTGGATGCCCTGACAGGTTCCGCTGGTCCGGCGGCCGCGGGCGGGGCGGCCATCCCGACGGGCTCGGTTGCGGGATCGGGCTGTGCCGGCGGCGGGAAACCAAGCGCTGCGATGCCGTGGCTGCCATCCGCATACTCCGGATAAATCCAGTCGTCGCCACTGCGCACCAGGTTTTTCGGCACCACGTATTCCGCCTCGGGCTGGCCGGCCAGCCGGCCTTCCATGTAGTTCGCCCAGATCGGCAGGGCCGTGGTGGCGCCGAATTCGTGTCGGCCCAGGCTGCGGTTGTCGTCGAAACCCATCCACGCCACCGTGACGATGCCAGAGGCATAGCCGGCAAACCAGCCGTCGACCGAATCGTTGGTGGTGCCGGTCTTGCCGGCCACATCCGCGCGCCGCAGGTAGCGCTGCAGCCCGGCGCCGGTGCCGCTGGTCACCACACTGTGCAGCAGGCTGTTCATCACATAGGCGTTGCGCTCGGGGATGACGCGGCGCGGCTGGGGCTCGCTGTCCGCGGTGAACAGCACATTGCCCGCGCCGTCGCTGATGCGCTCGATCAGGTAAGGCTCGGTGCGGTAGCCCTCGTTGGCGAAGACGCCATAGGCGGCGGCGAGCCGCAGCGGCGTGGTGGTGCCGGTGCCCAGCGCCATCGGCAGGTAGCGCGGCAGGCGTTGCTCGGAGAAGCCGAATTTGCCGGCGTAGTCCACCGCGTAGGGAATGCCGATGGCCTGCAGGGTGCGGATGGCCGGCAGGTTGCGCGACTCGGCCAGCGCCTGGCGCACGCTGACGGCACCCAGGAAGCGGCCATCGTCGTTGCCCGGTTGCCACCGCGACGAGCCGTCCAGCGGCGCGTCGTTGATCATCGTGGTGGCCGATACACCGCGCTCCAGCGCGGCGGAGTAGATGAAGGGCTTGAAGGTCGAGCCCGGCTGGCGCAGCGCCTGCGTGGCATGGTTGAAGCGGCTGGTGGCAAAGTCCGCACCGCCGATCAGTGCCTCGATGGCGCCCGACCTGCTGTCCAGCGAAACCAGCGCGGCCTGCTGTCCGCGGGCGTCGCCGTGGCGCTTGCCGTACTGGTCGAGCCCTGCGTGCACGGCCTCGTAGGCCAGGCTTTGCCTGACCGACGATACCGTGGTGTAGACGTTCAGGCCGCGGGTATAGGCGGCTTCGCCGAAACGGTCGTAGGCAAGCTGGCGGGCCAGTTCCGCCACGTACTCGGCGTGGCCGCCGAAATGGCCGCCATTGGATCCCGCCACCTGCAGCCGTTCGGACCGCGCCGCCTGGTACTGATCGTGCGAGATCATGCCCAGCGCCTGCATCCGCCCCAGCACATATTGCTGGCGCAGCCTGGCGCGGGGAAAGTTGACTACCGGATTCATGGTCGACGGCGCCTTGGGCAAGCCCGCCAGCATCGCGGTTTCCGCCAGCGAGAGCGCTTCCAGCGGCTTGCCGAAATAGGTCTGGGCCGCGCTGCCGAAACCGTACGCATGTTCGCCCAGGTAGACTTGGTTCATGTACAGCTCGAGGATGCGGTCTTTCGGCAGGGAACGGTCGATCTTCCATGCCAGCAGGATTTCATACCACTTGCGCGCCAGCGTCTTCTCGCGCGACAGGTAGAAATTGCGCGCCACCTGCATGGTGATGGTGGAGGCGCCCTGGGCGTAGCCCTCGCCGATATTGGCGAGCGCGGCGCGGAAGATCCCGGGGACATCGACGCCGGCGTGCTGGTAGAACTGATCGTCTTCCGCCGCCAGCAAGGCATTGGACATCTGCCTGGGCATGCGATCCAGCGGCACGAATTCGCGGTGCTCGTTACCGAACTCGCCGATCAGCACGTTGTCGCTGGTAAAGATCCGCAGCGGTACGTCGGGGCGGTAATCCCGCAGCGCATCGACATCGGGGAGTTGGCGCAGGCTCACCACGGCGGCGAACCCAACTAGCAAGGTGGAGGCTGCAGCCAGCGCCAAAGCGGCGCTTGCTGCCTTTACAACGACTCTTTTCATTCGCGCATTCTACCTTTTGGCAAAAACCGGGTAGCCGGCCACGCCGTCCGGGGCTTCCGCCGCTGTCAGGCTGTCCCCGTTGTCTTGTGAATCTTCCGGTGCTGCCGGCCGGGTGCCGGGTTTG
The DNA here is from genome assembly GCF_056399885.1 of Cupriavidus sp. 01L45. Classification (NCBI taxonomy): domain Bacteria; kingdom Pseudomonadati; phylum Pseudomonadota; class Betaproteobacteria; order Burkholderiales; family Burkholderiaceae; genus Cupriavidus; species Cupriavidus sp. 01L45. The sequence goes on from NZ_JBFTSG010000028.1 coordinate 103,696, forward strand.
CCGACCTGCTGCGCGAATTGCGCCAGCGCGCGCCAGGTCTCGGCGCGCTCGATGATGGTGGAGTGGTCGGTGCCCGGCATCGTCTGCCGCGCCACTTGGCCGGGCCATGCCGCGATCAGGCGCTCCGAGCATTCGTGCGGTACCACCTCGTCGGTCTCGGCAAGCAGCACCTTGGTGCTCTGCACCACCTTCTTGCAGTGGGAAATCGAATCGAAGTGATGGCGCATCAACTGCCGCAGCGGTACCAGGGGGAAGCGCTTGCGCACGATTTCCAGCATCGAGTCATAGGGCGTGATCAGCTGCAAGCTCTCAAAATCCTGCAGGTCGGCCAGCTGGATGGCCACGCCCGTGCCGAGGCTGCGGCCGACCACATGCACGCGCGTGCCCGGAAACATGCGGCGCAGGTGCAGCAGGAACTGGCTGGCGTCCGCCACGGCGGCGGCTTCCGAGGGCTGGCCGTCCGAATGGCCCAGGCCGCGGTAGTCCATGGTGGCAAAGCCCACGCGCGGCGGCAGCCATTCCAGGTACTGCATGGTGTCCAGCACGTCCTCGCCGCGGCCGGGCAGGTAGAACAGGAGGTCGCGCGCCGTGTTCGTGTCCGGTACGGTTTCCCCTGTTTGCACGTCCAGCACGCCCTGCGTGCCATAGACGTAGCCGCGCAGCAAGCCGCCCGGCACTTCATGCGAATAGGCGGTAATGCCATCGGGCAGCTCACGCGGGGGGCGGCGGCGCGCGTCGAACAGCAGCCGGTCCTGGTTCAGCGCCAGGTATGTCCAGTAGCAGGTAAAGCCGCCTGCGGTCAGCAGTACGGCGGCGAGCGCCTTGCGTGTGTGGGATGGCATGCTGGATTCGGAGGGTTTGTTCTGCCTGACTTCTCTGCTTCGCTTGACAGCGCAATGCGGGGCGTTTCGTGGTGGATCCCTGGCGATTTTCCGGGGCCACGGCATTCGACCCGGCTTGGCCCCCGCAAGTTCTTGTACGATACGCTTCACATCAACGGCGGCCGGTGCGGCCGCGCACGGAGCCAGAGGCATGACCGACCAGAACAACCAGAACGACGAACAAAAGCGCGCCGAAGAAGCGCAGGCGATGGACCGCGTGGTCAACGCAACGCGGCAGGTGCAGGTGGCCTTTGCCGCGCTGCAGGGGCAGTTCGCGCCACAAGGCAGCGGCAAGCCGTCAAAGATGGCGCTGCAGACATTCGACGCCGCCTTGCAGGCGCTGGAAGATGCGCAAGCGGCATTCGACGAGGTCCTCAACGACCTGCTCGACGGCAAGCGGTGAGCCCGTCCGGCGCTCAGTGCGCCGGATAAGCCGCCACTTCGATCAGGTTTCCGTCCGGATCGCGGCAATACACCGAGGTCATCGGGCCGAGCGCGCCGGTGCGCTGCGCCGGCCCGGCCTCGATCGGCACGTGATGCGCCAGCCAGTGCGCGATCACGCTCTCCAGCGTGTTGTGGGTGATGAAGCAAAGGTCGTCGCTGCCGGCGGTGGGATGCGTGCCGGTGAACCAGGCCACCGTATCGGTGCCGATGGGGCGCAGGTTGATCTTCTGCTGGCCGAAGCGCACCGAGACCCGTTTGCCGGTGCGGGATTCGAAGTCCTCGCGCCGCATGCCGAGCACGCTCTCATACCACGCCGCGCTGGTCTCGACGTCCTTCACGTTGAGGACGATATGGTCGAAACGGTCTATCACAATACTCATCTTGCGCCTTTCGAGGAAGTGAAACGAGTCTGACGAGAAAGGGACGGGGCGCGATCGCGCGTGCCGGAAAACAGGTACTTTACACCCGACTTCCTGATCGCGCGTGCCCGTGGCGCCGGCGGCTTGTGATAAGGTTCCGCGGCAAGGTCGCCACGCCGCCCGCCAGGCCGGCGCAGAGACGGCCTGACCCGGCCCGGCCGGGATCCAGAACAGGAGACCTGCCGTCATGAGCAGCATGCTAGCCAACCACGCCGCGGCGTCGGACGACGATCCGGAGCGCCGCGCCCTGATTGCCCGCGCCCACGCGCGCTCCGCCGGCTTCGGCCTGGAAGCGGTGCATGCGGCGGACTACCACCCGCTAGGGGGGCGCGCACTGCATGAACTGGTCGACGCCAACCAACTCCTCTACAAGCATGCGCTGCCGGTCATGGAGACCCTGCACGCGCAGATCGCCAACACCGAAAGCATGGTGCTGCTGACCGATAGCGGCGGCGTGATCCTGCACAGCCTGGGCGATGGCGATTTCGCCGACAGGGCCAGGCGCGTGGCGCTGGCACCGGGCGTATCGTGGGCGGAGTCGAGCAAGGGCACCAACGCGATCGGCACGGCGCTGGCCGAGGCCCGTCCCACGGTGGTCCATGCCGATGAGCACTTCCTGCGCGCCAACCGCACGCTGACCTGTTCCTGCGCGCCGATCGCCGGGCCGTTCGGCCGGGTCCTGGGCGCGCTGGATGTCAGCGGCGATCATCGCGGCTTCCACAAGCACACCATGGCGCTGGTGCGGATGTCGGCACAGATGATCGAGAATCACCTGTTCGCCACCCATTTCACCGACGCCGCGCTGGTGCGCTTTCATGCGCGGCCCGAGTTCGTCGGCACGCTGTTCGAAGGCATGGCGGCATTCGCTGCCGACGGCACTTTCCTCGCGGCCAACCGCAGCGGCCTGTTCCAGCTGGGCTTGTCGCCCGATGCGCTGGAGCGCCACAGCTTCGCCGCCTTGTTCGGCTTGCCGCTGGGTGTCGCGCTCAAGCAGGGCGACGAGGCCCGCGGGCAGTTGCTGACGCTGACCTTGCCGAGTCGCGTGCTCGTGTTCGCGCGGATGGCATTGCTGGCGCCGGCCCGGCGCGTATCACACACAGCGCCCGCTGCGCCCGCGGCACGCACATCCGCCGCCGGGCCGGCCTCGGCGCTGGCTGCTCTCGATACCGGCGACGCCCGCATGGCGGCCGTGCTGCAGCGGGTCAACAAGGTACACGGGCGCGATATCCCGATCCTGGTGCTGGGGCGCACCGGCACCGGCAAGGAATGGCTGGCGCGGGCCATTCATCGCGACTCGCCGCGTGGCGCGGCGCCGTTCGTGGCTGTCAACTGCGCGTCCATCCCGGAATCCCTGATCGAGGCGGAACTGTTCGGCTACGAGGACGGCGCGTTCACCGGCGCCCGGCGGCGAGGCAGCCCGGGCAAGCTGGTGCAGGCGCATGGCGGCACCTTGTTCCTCGACGAGATCGGCGACATGCCGCTGGCACAGCAGGTAAGGCTGATGCGCGTGCTGCAGGAGCGCGCGGTGACGCCGCTGGGTGGCGCCCGCGCGATACCGGTGGATCTGCGCATCATCTGCGCCACCCACCGCGACCTGCGCGCGATGATCGCGGCCGGTACGTTCCGCGAGGATTTGTACTACCGGATCAATGCGCTGGCGGTCACGCTGCCCGCGCTGCGCGACCGCACCGACCTGCCGGTCCTGGTGGAACGCATCCTGACGCAACAGCTCGCGCAGGCGGACCATGCCGCGCATGCTGGTGCGCATCCAAGCCAGATCGCGGCGGACGTGCTGGCACGTTTCCAGCGGCATCCGTGGCCGGGCAACCTGCGCCAGATGGTCAACGTGCTGCGCACCGCGGCCATCATGGCCGAAGGCGAGGACGAGATCCGGGTGGAGCATTTGCCGGAGGATTTCGAGGACGACCTGGTACCGGATGCGTACGGGGACGCGCAGCGAGCGATGGACAGCGATGACAATTTGGCCAGCGTCGCACAGGTGCGGCCAACCGACGCCCCCGAGCGCCTGCGCGATCGCGAAGCCGCCATGATCCGCCAGGCGCTGGCACGCCACGGCGGCAACATCAGCCTGGCCGCGCGCGAGCTGGGCTTGTCGCGGAACACGATATACAGACGGCTGAAGCGTGGCAGTTGAATCGTGGCCCACCAGCCGCCCCCACGCGATGCGAAGCGAGCCGTCAAGGTGTACCAGGCCGTATGGGGCGCCTCGTCGTCAGGCAAAAAGAGCGGAAAAGAGGGGGCCATGTTTGAGTATCGCCTTAAGGCGATGCGAGTTTGGCCCCCGGCCGCTCTTTTTGCC
>NZ_JBFTSG010000029.1:0-106781 GCF_056399885.1 Cupriavidus sp. 01L45
GGGCGATCTGCGCCGGTTTCTCGCGCGTGATGTCGATGCCGTTGAACAGGATCGTGCCGGTCGTCGGCTCTAGGAACTTGGTGAGCAGGTTGAAGCACGTGGTCTTGCCGGCGCCGTTGGGGCCGATCAAGGCATGGATGGACCCGCGGTTCACCCGCAGGTTGACGTCGCTCACAGCGGTGAAGCCGCGGAACGACTTGGTCAGGCCGCGCGTTTCTAATATGGAATCTTCGTGGGGCATCGTTTGTTCGCCTCTGGCATGCATCGGGAATGCGGATCTGGCCGGCGGCCTTATCCGTGGACGGGCAGCGCCTCGACGGCGTAGGCATGGTGCAGCGAGCGAGCCAGCACCGGATCCTCCAGTTCGATCTCGAAGCGATCCGCCGGCCGGATGCCACCGATCGCGGCCAGCGTGCCGCACAGCATGGCGGTGCCATCGTCGAAACTGCCGCCCTGCTCCGCAAACCTGTCGAGCAAGTCCTGGGGCGAACGCATCGCCGTGACCGGCCCCTGCTGGTACAGGACCCGCTCGCCGCCGATGGTCGCGTAGGCACGCAGGACAAGCTGGTCCCAGTGCTTGCCGATGTCCGCCAGACGCCAGAGCACCTGCGCGCATGGCTTGTCGCACATCTGCTTGGACACCGTGATGCCGTAGGTCTCCACCTCCCGGTCCGTGTGGTCCGAGGCGATGCCGACGAAAATTTCACCCTGGTGCTTGATCAGCAGGAACTCCACTTCGCCGCTGCTGGCGCCTCCGCTGACCTGGATCGCGGGCTGCGATTGCAGCCGGTCCGCCGCAACCCGGTAGAACACCGGGGTGGCCGATGGCCGCCTTACGCCCAACGCCTCCAGCTCGCGGATGTGCTTCTCCATCGCGTCGGCATCTCTCCCCGTCCAGCCCGCGATGACAAGCTGCCTGATGTCCACAACGCGCTGCCACCTGCCAGTGCGTGTCTCAATATCGAATGTCAGCATGTTCATGTCTCCGTAGTTGCTAGTTGCTAACCGTCACTTCCTGATCAGCGCGCATTTGCTTGCCGAAATCGGCCGGAATGCTTCGCTGGCTGGAATGACCTGCTTGATCTTGTAGTAGTCCCATGGTTTCCTGGACTCCTGCGGCGTCTTGACCTCGGCGAGATACATGTCATGCACCATCAGCCCGTCGGCGCGGATCTTTCCATTGGCCGCAAAGAAGTCGTTGACGGGGCTGGACTTCATCTTCGACACCACCGCGTCGGTCTCGTCGGTGCCCGCGGCCTGGACGGCCTTCAGGTAGTGCATCGTCGACGAGTACACACCGGCTTGCACGAGCGTGGGCATCTTCCTGGTCTTGTCGAAGAACCGCTGCGACCAGGCACGCGTGGCATCGTCTCGGTCCCAATAGAAGGAAGTGGTCAGCATCATCCCTTGTGCCGCTTGCAGGCCGAGACTGTGGATGTCGCTGATAAACATGTGCAGTCCCGCCAGCTTCTGCTTTCCCGCGCCGCCAATGCCGAAGTCCCGGGCGGTCTTCAATGCGTTGACGGTATCGCTGCCGGCGTTGGCCAGGCCGATCACCTTGGCGCCCGATGCCTGGGCTTGCAGCAGATAGGACGAAAGGTCCGGGGAATTGATGGGATGCTTTGCCTTCCCGATCACCTTCCCCCCTACCGAGGTCAATGCATCGACCGCGTCTTTCTCAAGGGACGCTCCCAACGCGTAGTCGACCGTCAGGAAGTACCAGCTGTTGTCGCCGCCCTTTGACAGGGCTTTGACGGTGTTGGCTGCAAAGGCATAGGTGTCATAGGAATACTGGATGGTGTAGGGCGAGCAATCCTCGTTGGWCAGCCTGGTCGTGCCGGCGCCGCTGGCAATCACCAGCTTGTGCTTCTCCCTGCCGAGATTGGACACCGCGAGCGCCACCGAGGACGGCAATACGTCCTGGATGACGTCCACCTTCTGGTTGTCGAACCAGTCGCGCGCGATGGTCCCGGCCACATCGGTCTTGTTCTGATGGTCGGCGCTGACCACCTTGATGTCCGATCCCAGCACCTTCCCGCCGAAATCGTCCACCGCCATCTGGGCGGCCACCAGTGACCCTTTTCCACCAATATCGGAAAATATCGACGACATATCCGTCAAAACACCGATCTTCACCACGCCGTCGCTGATCTTGCCCGGCTGGGCCGCGGCGAGCGCCGAAGCGCCCAGCATCGTGCCGGCCAGGAACATCGGCTTGAACCGAAAATGAAACATGATCTCTCCTCCTCGTTGTCAGAAGCCGACACAAAGCCTTGCCGGCGGATAAGGCGTCTACTCCTCGTGGCTACGCAGGATGCACTCCATGCCCATGCCGATGGCGAGTAGTCGCCGGTCCGCCATCGGCTGGCCGAACAGCATCAGCCCGACCGGTGCCTCGCCCGTTTCATGGCACGGCATGGTCAGTGCGCACAGGTCGAGCACATTGGCGATGGCGGGATTGCGCAGCAATAGCCGGTTGGCACTAAAGAACGCGGCGTCATCGGCCAGGTCGGCAATCCGCGGTGCCGCGATCGGCACGGTCGGCAGCACCACTGCGTCGAACCATTGCAACTCCCCTTGTGCCTCCCGGCATAGCGCTTCGCGCCGGGCGCGCATCCGCAGGTAATCCGCCGCGCTCTGCTGCTCGCCCATCCGGATGCGCGACAGGACTCGCGGGTCGTACCGATCCGCCTGGGCGGCGACCCGCCCGGCATGCCACGCGCTCGCCTCCGCCGCCACCAGGCCCCCGTTGATGTTCAGTTCCGGCAACTGGTTCCAGCTATTGAAGGCAACCTCACGCAGCAAGGCGCCGGCGGCAGCCAGCCGGCCAAGAGCCCGCTCATAGGCACTGGCGACTTCGCCGGAAAGCCCGTCGAGCACCACGTTCCGTGCCACGGCCAGCCGAAGGCCACGTACCGGCCTTGCTGTCAACGGCACCTCCGGTTCCCCCGCCATGACCCCGTCGAGCGCGGCGCAGCAGGCAACCGTCTGCGCCAGGCAACCGATCGAGTCATAGCTGGGCGACAGCGGCACCGTGCCCTGCAGCGGCACCCGGCGCGCGGTGGGCTTGAACCCCGCGATGCCGCAGAGCGCCGCAGGAACCCGGCACGAGCCGCCCGTATCCGAGCCGATCGCGGCCACGGCCATGCCGTCCGTCACCGACACCGCCGCCCCGGACGAGGAACCGCCGGGAATGCGGCCAACCGCGCGCTCGAACGGATTGCGGGGCGTGCCGTAGTGCGGATTGGTGCCAACCCCGGAGTACGCGAACTCGGTCATATTGGTGCGGCCGACGAAGACCGCGCCGGCCGCGCGCAACCGTGCAATCGCGACCGCGTCAACCGTGGCAGCCTGCTCGGGCAGCACGCGGGCGCCGGCCCGCGTGACGTCGCCCTGCACATCGAACAGATCCTTGACCGAAATCGGCAAGCCAGAGAGCCGCCCGACAACGCCTTGTCTGCGCAATATGTCGCTGGCCGTGGCTTGCTTCGACGCGGCCATGCTCACGCCGTGCGGATACACGCGAGCCCCCTCCCCGCCGGGATTGCAGGCGCGCTCCACGCAATCCGCCAGCAGCGACGCCGCATCGGCGGTGCCCGCCGAGAGCTGGCCCATCACGGAATCTATGGTCGCCACCATGATCAGGCCGGGTCGAAGTAATGGATTTCCAGCAGCATGCAACCCGCGTTCGACTTGAAGGGACCGTGATAAGCACCCGGCGGACGGCATGCATAGGTGTTCGGATCGAAAGCCCGCCCGCCCTCGCCGCGCTCGTCGTTACCGACGGTCAGGTCGCCGCTGAGCAGATACACTTCCTCCCAGTAGCGATGGACGAACGGCGCGGTGGTGAAGACGCCGGGCTGGAATCGCAGCAGGCGCGTGCGGCTGCCGCGGCCGCCGCCTTCGTCAAGGGAGCCGGAGAGTATCTTTTGCTGGATGCCCGAAGGATAGCCGGGAGGCACCTCCCAGCCGCTCTCCATATCAATGGTGTGAAACTCATCGTGAAGCTTGTTGATCGCCATGGTTATCTCCGTGGGTGTCAGCGAATCTCAAAAAGCGGCTGCCTGCTCAGGCAGCGCGCGCCACCTGGCCCAGCTCCGCGCCCAGCGAATAGCTGCCCAAGATGTTGTCGACCAGGTCGGTGGCCTTCTTCCAGTCGTAGGATCGATAGGCGTGCCCCTTGGTGACGAAGCCCGCGCCTGCATAGAACATCTCGTATTGGTTATGGCGCGATGCAAACTCGGACCCGACGGCGTCCCAGGCAAGCTTGAAGAACTTGACGCGCTCTTCCGGACTGCAGGCCGGCGACTTCTGCGTCTTGTCGATAATCGAGGCCAGTGCCGGGTTCTCGAAGTCGCGGATGCTCGACGGCAGCATGATCATTCCGCCACCCGCCAGTTCGCGCAGGGCGTTGAGGACCTTGGCGTAGAGCTGCTGGGTGATGACCTGCGATCCGTACAGCAGGTTACGGTCGGGCACGAAGTAGCCCTTCTCCATATGACCCTTGGATTCCATGCCATAGACCCAGGCCTCCACCATGGCCGCCTCGGCGGCGAGCTGGCCCAGCATCTCCCGCACCTGCGGGAAGGCATTGGTGCCGTTGACCTCGGTAATGCGCTGCGCGATGCCCACCAGGAAGCGCAGCTTCACCATCAGCCGGACCTGGCACTGGTAGTTCTGGTAGCTATGCGCCGGCGTGGCATGAAACTGCTTTGCGCACATGCCGACATCGCCCGCGATAAAGACGCGCTCCCATGGCACCTTGACGTCGTCGAAGTAAAGGACCGCGTCGTTCTCGTCGTAGCGGCTCGACAGCGGGTTGTCGAAAACCGAAGTCGCGTTGCCCTCGTACGATTTGCGCGACATGACTTTCAAGCCCTTGATGTTCATGGGCACGGCGAACGAAAGCGCATACATCTCATCGCCCTCGCGCAAGGGCTGGATGCAGCTGCAAAATACCTCGTTGGCCATGATGCCGCTGGTTGCCAGCATCTTTGCGCCGCGCACCGTGATGCCTTCGGCATCCTGGTCGACGATGCCCACCGCCAGGTACTTGTCTTCCTGCTCGTGCGCCGCCTTGGACTGGTTTGCCTGAGGATTGACGATGACGTAGGTGAGGAAGAGATCGTTGTCCCGGGCGTACTTGTAGTACTCGCGCAGGGCGCCGGCCCGGGCCCGGTCGTATTGCTCGAAGACGTCGATCCCCATGTACATGCCGGAAATGCAGGATGCGACATGGTCGGGCGAGCGGCCCATGAAGCCGTAGTGCAGTTCCGTCCAGGCCTCTAAGGCCATCCGGCGCTCGACCAGATCGTCGTAGCTCTCGGGCAGTTGCCAGATCCGGCTTACGCGCTCGCCGGTGTCCGGCGACTCGAAGGTCATCTTCTCGATGTTCTCCGGGCTGGCCTGGAAGTCGTAGAGGTTCGCGTAGCTGCGGATCGAGTTCCGGAATGCGGGGTCGGTCGTTACATCCGCGACCCGCTTGCCATCCAGATAGACCTCGCGGCCGTCGCGCAGCATGTCGATATGCCGGCTACCTGTCTTGACCATGTCTTCTCTCCTAAATACGTATCTGTCGTTGAATCAAGCGGCGGCGGGCGTCTCGTCGAGAACGCGATACCTGCCTCCGAAAAAAACCAGTGGCCTGCCATCCGGCCGGGCCCGGTGGCGAACGACGCGTCCAATAAAGATCACGTGGTCGCCGCCGTCATGGCGCGCATACGGCTCGCATTCGAAGGTGGCGAGCGCGTCGGGCAGGAGCACCGCCTGGCCGCTCCCCTCCGGGGCAATACCGATGCCGTCCCACTTGCCGGAGTTCGCCCTGGCAAAGCGGTTTGAAAGGTCTTGCTGGCTCGCCTCGAGCACGTTGACGGCATAGCGTGGCGTCGCGCAAAGATCGTCCAGGCTCAGGCAACGCCGGTCCACCGAGAACAGGATCAGCGGGGGATCGAGCGAGACTGAGTTGAACGACGCCACCGTGATGCCCACCGGTGCGCCTTGGGCGCGGGGCGCGGTGATCACCGCCACGCCCGTGGCGAACATCGCGAGCGTGCTGCGAAAGCGACGCTGCTCGTCGGCATCGGCGTCGCGCTGTGCATGGGTTTCGGCCATCATCCCTCCTGTATGGAAACCGTGGCGCGGATCGCATTCCGATCCGCTGCTTCACTTGTCGTTTTTTGCTTCGTTTATTAGCTTTATAACTTAGGTAGTATTGAATGCCAATCCATGCCGCCATTCAAGCTGGTGAAAACCCTTGGTTGTGGGGTCAGGCTTCGCGCAACGACGGACCCAGCGCCGCAAAAATGGCCCGGAGCAGGCTTGCGATCAGGGGAATCGATGTCCAGGGATGGTGCAGGCAGGCTTCCACCTGCTCGCTGCGGCTTTCGCCGGACACGCACCACGAACAGAAATGCTCGCAGTTGTTGGTGAGCAGACGGTAGTTTTCCTCGCCAAGCCGAGAGCGGGCACGGCGCATGGCCTCCTCGCCACTGTATTTGGCGTGCACGTGCGCCCGCATGCTGACTTCGCGGCCGCCGGAGAAGCGGTCTAGCGTGGTCTCCTCCACCGGGCCGCGATGCCATGCCGCGCAAAATCCGGCGTAGTGCACCACCCGGTTGCCGCCAACATAGATGCCATGATGGAAGTAGCCGCGGCGCGCCGTGACCAGATGCGCACCAAGCGGGAGCTCGCGCCCCGCCGCATCGCTGCCTGCGGGGGAGCCGAGGAGAACCTGCGTCTCGTCATCGTGGTTCATGGGCACCCCTTAACCGGGTTGGCGCAGTCCGGTCCCGCGGCGCCATTTAGCTTTATAACTTAGCTATTAATAAACGCTACTATTCATCGGTATGCAAATTGGTAAAAACCCTTGATGCAGTACTCATCGTTGGCACGCATGAAATCCGTCACGAACGCTGAAACCCTTTGCCGGCATGACTTTCCGGGCAATTGTCCGCGCGGCTTTCAACCGGATCCGGTTGATTCGGCGTTGCGGACAAGCCGACGAGCAACCCTACCGGCGGCATGGTGCCAACGTGTTTTTTCCCCGGCCGGCGGTAGACTCCCGGCAAGCTCTCGCCGCCGGCCCGCGCATCACGCGGACCAAAGGCGCATCAACCGCATCAGGAGAACCAAGGAATGCAGGACGCAGCCACCGCACGCCCGATCTACATGGACTACAGCGCCACGACGCCGGTCGACCCCAGGGTCGTCGACAAGATGGTGCCGTACCTGTACCAGCACTTTGGCAACCCGGCCTCGCGCAGCCACAGCTATGGCTGGGAAGCCGAGCAAGCCGTGGAGACCGCGCGCGCGCACGTAGCCGCACTGCTGAACGCGGATCCTCGCGAGATCGTCTGGACCTCGGGCGCGACAGAGGGGAACAACCTGGCGCTGAAAGGCGCGGCCCACTTCTACGGCGGCAAGGGAAAACACATCGTCACGGTCAAGACCGAGCACAAGGCCGTGCTTGACACCTGCCGGGAACTGGAGCGGCAGGGCTTTGATGTCACGTATCTCGACGTCGAGGAAGATGGCCTGCTTGACCTTGGCAAGCTGCGCGCCGCGCTTCGCCCGGACACCATCCTGGTGTCGGTCATGATGGTCAACAACGAGATTGGCGTGATCCATCCGGTTGCGGCCATCGGGAACCTGTGCCGGGAACACGGCATCCTGTTCCATTGCGACGCGGTGCAGGCGGCCGGAAAGATCCCGATCGATCTCCAGGCGCTGAAAATCGACCTGCTGACCGTGACCGCGCATAAGGTGTACGGTCCAAAAGGCATTGGCGCGCTCTACGTCCGGCGCAAGCCGCGGGTTCGCATCGAGGCGCGAATGCACGGCGGCGGGCACGAACGGGGCATGCGTTCCGGCACGCTGGCGACGCACCAGATCGTGGGCATGGGCGAGGCATTCCGTCTCGCCAGGCTCGAACTAGCCGAGGAATCGCGCCGCGTTGGCGCATTGCGGGACAAGCTGCTGGCCGGGCTCGAACAACTCGACGAGGTCTACGTCAACGGCAGCACGTCGCACCGGATCCCGCACAACCTCAACGTCAGCTTCAATTTTGTCGAGGGTGAGTCACTGATCATGGGGATCAAGGGCGTTGCCGTTTCATCCGGATCCGCGTGCACATCGGCATCGCTGGAGCCCTCTTTTGTCCTCCGCGCGCTGGGGCGCAGCGATGAACTGGCGCACAGCTCGATTCGCTTTACGCTTGGGAGGTACTCCACGGAGGCGGAAGTGGATCAGGTGATACGGCAGGTACGGGACACGGTAAGCAAGCTGCGCGAGCTCAGCCCGCTATGGGATATGCATCAGGAAGGCATTGACATCAGCACGATCCAGTGGGCGGCGCACTGAAGCCACTGCGTGGACAGCCGCGTGAGCGAACATCACGCTTTTTGCTGCCGCGCAAGAAGGTGCGCCAGGTCGAGCGAGGCGCGATCGCCATTCGCCACAAGGCGATCCACCACCGAGCACAGGACCTTGAACTCGGTGCGGTTGACGCCTTCGAAGAGGACGTCATTGATACGTTGCTGCACCGGCGTCAGCTCGCTCAGCAAGCGGGTGCCCGCCGCTGCCACCGTAAGCAGCATCTTGCGCTTGTCCTCGGGGTGGGCCTTCTTGTCGATCAGGCCGAGCTTCTTGAGTTTCCCGGTTTCGATGGTAACGAACGGACCGCTCAAATGCAGATGCTCGGCCAACTGGTTCACCGTCACTTCGCCTTGCGCGGAGAGATGCGCGATTGAACGGATCAGCGAATACTGGACGCCGGTCAGGCCGATCAGGCTGCCGAAACCATCGCGCACGGACAGCAGGCGGGCGGCGAACGGCAGCAGGCCGTTGACCAGGTGCCGGAACTCGCTATCCGAGCCATCGACCAGGCATGCGGGATTGGTAATCGTCAGCGCCTTGACCTTGGTGTTCGTTGCCATACCTCACGCACTCCTTTAGCTAACTAAATTATCTTTTCCAAAAATAATACCAAAAAATTGGCAATGCACGTGCTACCCCTCTGTTGAGGAGGCGGGTCGGCGGGGATTCGCAGAACATCCGCCACATCCCTGACGACCCGTTGATTTGTCGAGGGAATCCAGCCTTTCCGGCACACGGATGCCCGAATAGCGCCTGGAGCAGCATATCCCCGTAAATGCCGGTCGAAGGGGCGAAGCGGTTTTGGCAGGGAGTAGACCTTGGCGGCCGCTCGCCGGGCCGATCTCCGCGACATCCGCCCACGCCTTTGCGTCGAAGCAGAACTTCGCGATGGCGCACCGACTACGACTCTCCGCAAGCCATATCCCGCGCAGTGCTCCAACGTAAAAATGTGCACGAATTCGTCGGATTTGGCGCGCGCATGGTGAAAACAGCGCGCATGCATGGCTTTCGCGCACTACCCTACTTGTAAGATGGCAGCCAGGGTCTCTACAGAAATCAGGTCGCCCCAACATGTGAAACGGAGGTGGTGTGTCGAACCGTCACACGAAGCGGATAGGTCGGGCGAGCGGCCATGGAAGCAGGCTGGCGCACCATCTTCTCGCCGCGCTGCTGGCCACCTTCGCCGGTTTCATCGCCCMGGCCCGGGCACAAACACCATCACCTGCCGCCGAATGGCAATACTCGGCCGGTGTGCCACTGATAAAGCTGTTCGAGCGGAGTATTCCCGAATGGGAAGTCCGGCTGGGTCTCGGCACCAGCCTGCGGCCGAGGTATGACGGCGCCCAGCAATATCATTGGCTGGTCGGCCCAAGCATCGATATCCGTTACGGCGACCTGTTCTTTGCCTCTACTGGCGAAGGCATTGGCATCAATTTGCTGCGCGCGACGCACTGGCGTGGCGGCGCCGCCATTACCTATAACCTGGGGCGACGGGCAGCCGACGATCCCGGGCATCTGAACGGCATGGGCAATATCAACGTTGCCCCGGAAGCCAAACTGTTTCTGGAATATGCCGTATCGAAAGAATTTCCGCTGGTGGTCCGCGCCGATCTCCGGCGCAGCATGGGTGGTACCGACGGATGGATAGGCGATCTGGGTGTCTATTTGCCGCTGCCGGGCAGTTCGGAGAGGTTCTACTGGTTCGCTGGTCCCACGATAACTTTTGCTGACGCCCGCTATATGAATGCGTGGTTCGGTGTCAGCCAACTCCAGGCGGCGCGTTCTGGCTACCCCCAATACAATCCCGGCCCGGGACTTGTGTCGTACGGTGCCGCCATCACTACGGTCTGGTACTTCCGCAAGCACTGGTTGCTGACCGCCGACACCGCAATAGGGCAACTGGCTAGCAGCGCGGCGCACAGCCCGATCACGCAGCGGGCAACCAACTTTGTCCTCGATCTATCCATCAATTACGAATTCTGAATGCCCCATCGACTCTGGCATCCCGCGATGCGGGCTCTCCAAGGGAGTCAGTAGACAATAGGCTCTGCCCCGCAAACATGGAAGAAAAGCCACTGCGCGTTGGCAATATCCGCTCCGATGTCGTAGCGCGCCTAAATTCCGGGCAATTCTCCATCCCGCTCCTTAAGCCGGAGCGGCCAGGCTCAGTTCAAATCGTCGTCCTTGTAGTACTTGGTCCCTTTAGCGGTGAGTTCGATCGCCAAGCCTTTATCGGTAAGCTGGTAGAGCCAGACGCCAGGCCCCACGGCTATCGCCCCCTGGTACGCGCTGCCCTTGTCGCCGGCTTTCGCCGCGGCGGTTGCTTGCCCACCGAACGTCCACCCGGACGTGATGAAATCGTTCAGCGCGGTCTCGTTCTCGAATACCCAGACCAGCTGGAATTTCTTCACGCCCATGCCGAGGCCGGCCTGGACCTCCGCCATCTTCATATAGGTCATGGCCTTGGTCTTGTTATTGACCGCGACGCCCTCGCCCGACCCTCCGCCAGCGAGGAGGATCTTCATGCCGAAGTTGCTGAACGCCGCATAGCCTGCCTCAGACTCCACAGCCTTGCGCGCCGACGGTTGCACCCTGTAGAGGGCAGCCAAAGAATCCTGTGCCGCTTTGCGTACTTTCCCCTGCTTTTCCTCCTTGCTAGCGCCAAGCGCGATAGCCGGCATGACCGATAAGCAAGCCAGCGCCAGAATTACCATGCGACGATTCATACCCCCCCGATAAGCGTTGCTGCGTTTGCGCGGGAGTAACAGCGGCTCCCAGGCCTACGGGCACTGGCTGATGGCGCTAGCCGCATTGCTGTCGGTGCCGCGGAAACCCACCGATGAACCGGACCCACTCGCGCCTTGGCGTACGATGGCGGCCGAGCCGCTTGGTGGTTGCTGGCCTGGAACGTAGACATCGAATGCCTGGTCGTTAGCGAGCATGTACTGCATGTAGACCACCTGGCCAGAGCTGTTCGCCCATTTAGACCCGATGCATTGAGCGGCCGCTTTGGGGGCAAGCTGACTTTGGCCGACGGGACGAACGTCTGACGGTGGTGGCGGTGGGGTGGCGCACCCGGAGACCGCAATGGCCAACGCGATTAAGGGATATTTCATGTTAGCGACTCCATATCAAATCGCACAAAGCACGGACGTCGGTACGAGAGTCATCCGGTGCAAGGGGTTTCCATGCCGCGCAGCATGCCGACGAAACCCTGGCTCGAATGGCAGTTCCGCTGCCCCCAAGTTAGCGCGTCCGCATCACAGGTTTGCACTACTCCTATTCCTAGACTGCAAGTACATAGTGTCACACCGACACTATGATTCAATTGGACCTTGGTCCTACACAGCGCGTACGGGAACGGTCCTTCCGATCACTCCGGCTCGTCAAGCCCCTTTGCACATGTATACCTAACGCAGCACGGCGGACCGCGCGAGGATAAATAAGCGTAGCGCCTGGCCAGAGGTTAAAGGCGAACTTATCGAGTCGGCGGCGGGCGTCTACGGCCTTTTGATTTACATGCTTCCCACCCATGAACGCTCCGTAGGTTGAAGATGTAGCGGATGTCGATCTGGTCCTTGATGACGTCTTCGCCTATGATCAATTTACGGAAAAATATGAAAAATCTCTGGAAATTTTCCTGAAACCATCCTTTTTGGCTCCCTTCTTTTCACTGTCGACCATAATCCTGTTATAGGATATTCACATCATGAAAAGATATTATCCTCTACTTTTCTTCTGCGCTGCGATATCATTTACCTCGACAGGATGCGTGAATCGCCCATCTTTTTCCGGAGAAAATAGTGTTAGCACAGCAGGAAGAATAGTAGATTATGCCGGAAACAAATATATAGATTCTTGTGGCGGGATGGCACCAAATGTCTCGGCCACAACCCAGACCATTATCATTTGGGCTAGGCCAAGGAATCCCCCAGGCAGTGTTAGTTACGTGACCCAACCGAGTCAGGGTTTGAACGTGCCTCAACAATCTGTCGTGTGCAAGGTTAACTACAAGATTCTTGAGAACAATAGCGCCGCTCAAGCGGGCTTCTGGGTCCAGGATGGGAAAACGAGATATAGCGCAGTTGCCTGCGGCGGATTATGGGAGGTACTCACCGGGATTAAAGTCATGATTTGCCCTTACATAACAAGTAGGGATGCGGCAAATCAGCCAAACTCCGGTTGCACTCCGCTCGACAATCTGTATATTGGCTCCGATGCACCCCATGAGCTTATTTGCAATTAGATATTTCGATAATTATGAATAATGTACGATTCGACTTTGCGCGTTCTTCGGGCCGCCTGCCTCACGTCGATTTTCGAAAAACAGTATTTCAGCAGCCTGCCAACCTTACTGTTTGATCGGCCTGTCGCCTCGCGATGTCACCGGGCGGATCGGAAGCGCCGATGAAGCGCGAGCCGCGTTCGTCCCCGCCGTGCGGCCATTGACGAATTGACACGGCGTGAACACGCACGAACTCGGGTCGCTTTGACGGCTGCCGGCATGACGTCCCACGAGAGTGGGGTACGGCATCGCTCGCCAATGCCGTTTACACCCAAGCTAATATGTCGAAATCGCGCGTGCTCCTCGATGTTTCTGGAAACCGCGAAAGGGATCGAGCAAGGAACGTCGCTCGTCAAGACCTCCCTCAGACTAATACATGACGTGTTTCAACGAAGAAGCGTTGAATCCGGCGATCTATATCAGGATCGACCATCAACTCCGGCCGGTTTCCATTCGGGCAGGCCAGCCGGGGCGTCGTGCCAAACAGACGGCAGATCAACGGGCGCTCGGCATAAACCTGGCAACCCTTGCTGCCAAGATGGGGGCAACTTAGGTTTTCAAGCGCAGCTTCGTGCTCGGCATCGCTTTTTACGGGAAGCCTCGACATCTCCTCCGTCGACGCCATCACTGGCCCACAACAGTCATGGCAGCCAGGTGTGCATTCGAATGAGGGAATCCGTGATCGAAAAAATCTGATTTTTTGACTGGTCATTTCAGTCACTCGAGTCATTTGAGCGTCCCCCATTTGAGCGTCCCGCTTCATTGGCCTGCCCACCTGCCTGCGATTGACCTGGTGGCCGGCGGCGCACGCATCAAATGCGCAGCCGCGCCAGCCAGGCCACTGCCACCGCAGCCGCGGAAAGCCAGAGCGCAACAATCACGGCGACCGCAATGCGGCTGCCGGGACGCTCCGCAGCGAGCGCGGCGGCGGCCCGATGCTCTTCCATCACTTCAAGCGGGATCATCCGGACCACCAGCAACACGCCGAGGGGCACCAGCACCACATCGTCCAGATAGCCAAGAATCGGGATGAAGTCCGGAATCAGGTCGATCGGAGACAACGCATAGGCGGCGACCAGCATGGCCAGCGCTTTCGCATACCAGGGCGTGCGGGGATCGCGCGCAGCGAGCCACACCGCGTGGACGTCGCGCTTCACCTCCCGTGCCCATGCGCGCGCGCGGGCGGCCAGCCGCGGAAGGAAGTCCGAGCGCAACATGTGGCTTCGCACGTCATCCATGACAGGTACGGCACCAAGTGCGAGCAGCAATGTGGCCAATGGCAGGGTGACACTGAACCCAACATGCCTGAACCCTACCGCCCCGACTACACCGCCGGCAAAGAACAGCGCGACCAGCGTAACGAGCACCCGCAGCTTTCTCCGGTCGGCCAGCACCGTTGGCTTGGCGGAATTGGCCCTGGCCAGGTTCCAGTAGAACAGCTTACCCAGTTCAATGCCGATGTCGGTGACCATACCCGTTATGTGCGTGGTGCGGATCTCGGCCTTCGAGAGCTTTGTGATCATGGCATTCTGCAACCCCATGATGAAGCAAAGCACCATGACCGTCGCCGGCACGAACAGCCATTCGTGACGCTCGAGATTGCTGCCCAGCAGACCGAAACACACCAGCAACACGGATTCAAGCATCAACGGCAGCGCGAATTCGCTGTGCAGGCGCTCGCGCCGCCCCCAGTTGATCAAAATCGCAGAGCAGGCCGCACCCGCCAGAAACGATAACAAGGCACCCAGGCCGTCCAGGATGAGCCCGATGCTGCCGAGCGCCAGATTGTCGGCCATGGCGGACACTATGCCCGACATATGGGAGGTGTATTGCTGCACCGCCAGGAATCCGCCTGCGTTGGTGGCGCCTGCCACAAACGCAAGATAGCGTGCCAGTTGCCGGTCGGCCTCCGGACTGCGTTCCCTCCCGGTCAATCTGCGCAAGTATGGAATCGGCATGGTCACATCGGTGAGCGTTACCTTCAGTTCAGACCGCGTCTATTCGGCATCGGCCGGCGAACGCGTCAGCCCGCGAGCTTTTGCCAGAAGTTGTGATCCGCCGCCAGCCGTTTGCCCTGTTTCAAGCGACGCGCGGCCGAGCGCAGATTCAGCGGATGCGTGGTTTCCAGAGCGCGCGCACGCATCAGCAATTCGTCCAGCGAGGGAAGTGCCTGCGCGCCCTTCCAGGCGAACAGCGCGTAGTTGCAACTGTCCTCAGAGGGAGAAATGGAAAAGGAGTCGCCGAACACCGAACGAATTTCTTCCATATAGAACGGAATATCGGCATCGCTGTCGATGAAGTTGGCGACCAATACTCCATCGTCGGCGAGCCTAGCGTGGCACGCCGCGTAGAAGTCCGCGCTGCCCAATTGTGTTGGCATGCCATGGGCGAGAAAGCCATCCACCAGGATGACCTCCGGCCGCGCGCCCTGACTCTTGACATATTCGGCGCCATCCGCGCAAACCACCTCGAGCCGTTCGTCGTCGGGCGGAATGTGAAACGTATCGCGCAGGGCAATCACCGCCGGATCGATTTCGATGGCGACAACCTTGGCATCCGGCAGATGCCGATAGCAGTACTTGAGCAATGATCCCCCGCCGAGGCCGATCATCGAAATCCTGGCGGGCGCCGGCTGCAACAGTAAAAACGCCATCATCGTCCGTGTGTAGCCAAGAACAAGCTTGTCGGGATCACGCCGCGACATGACGCTTTGCGTTGCCAGCGCGTCGAAATGCAGTGAAAGCGCAAGCGAGGTTTCCAACACCGTCGGCGTGCCGTCGTTGGGCGCTTCGGACAGAAACTTCAAGTAGGCTTCAAAGGACGTGCGCGTGGGGTCCATCTGGGGGGCTCGATCGGGCGTGGTATTCAATTCGTCACTCAGTCAGCAGGGCGGCAATGACTTTCACGGCAGCAACTTCATCCGGTCCGGTGGCCCGAATATGCACCTCGGTCCCCGCCCGTGCCGAGAGCCGCATCACCTCCATCACATTCTTGGCATTCGCTGTGCAGTCATTACTGACAAGCAGGATCTCGGATTCGAACTGAGCGGCGGTAAAGGTTAACCGCGCTGAGCCCCTGCCTTGCAAGCCCATGCGGTTCGTCATTTCAATTGTCGCGTTTACCACATCGCCCTCGGATAAGAAGCGGCCCCTAAGCAACTTGCAAACATCACGTCCTCTGGCTTGCCGCCATAGGCCGGACAAGACCGGCTGGCATGCCGGAACATCGTCAAGTTGTATATAATGATAACGCTATTATCATACAACACTATTCGAGAGCGCATGGAATCCAAGACCGCCCGTTTCACCGTGTTGATCGACCCCGTGAAGAAGAAGGCCTTTGAATCGCTGTGCGCGGCGCAGGATCAGACGCCGTCACAGGTGGTGCGCCAGTTGATCCGCGACTATCTTGAGCAGCATGGCGTGGCTTACGCCACGCGGCCCCAAGTCGGTACCACGCTTCCGGCCAGGAAGGACCGCGAGTGACCAATGTCCGCGTCGCGGACTACCAGCATCAATCCRCAGTTCCACTTCGAGGTCGCATCCGGCAAAGGTCCGCGCAAGGGCACCGAGATGCCTGCCCTCCCTGCGAGGTGCCGACCGGAAGGCAACGCTTCCTGCCGTCACGGAATGCCGCGGCCGCCGTCAGGCCCTTGCAACAATCGGGAGAGATCCATGCACAAGCCGGCGGTTAGTTATCGCGTCACTCCGCGCGCAAAGGCGCTCGTCGACGGCAGTTTCCAGCCGAAGGTGCTGGTGGCCATCTACCGGGGTGATGCCCTGCTTAGAGATGTCACGCTCTACGCGCGCGGTGGCTCTTGTCCGTTACGCGCCACCGCGGCAAGGCTTGCCGAAGCGCTGGCCTTGCGGATTCAGGCGGTACTTCAAGCGGTGCTTGAGGACATACAAGAGACGGATGACGTCGCCACGGCCGCCATTCAGACACTATTGCGCCGTATTGGACTCAGGACGAGCCTGCGATCCGTCACCATGGGCGATGCCGGCGCCAGCTAGCCGGGTTCGGGAAGAGGCATTGGTGGCGCAAGGACGCAGCACCGCATGTCCACGCCCCCTGTCAAGCATCCCAATCCTCCACCTGCTCCACAAGCTGCTCCATGGTTGCTTCGCCAGCCCGTTCGCGCAAATGCCTCACGCGCTTTGATGCCTGCGTGGCTTATGTTAATCACATTAACATAGTGATTACACGTATGGCGCATTGAATTATGGTTCCTGGCATATGAAATCTTCATCCCGTATGCTAGGTTGTAACAAGCAAATGGCGACCGCCGCTGCCGATTCACCGGCAGTGCTCGGTGGCAGTGCCGAGCACCGCCTGGCAGCAGACATTCATGCATGATGTGATGCATCTGACCATCGTACTAGCACGTTGAGGCTCCATGGAGATCAAGACTGCTCGGCTGACGCTGCTCATCGATCCAAACAAGAAGGCCGCTTTCGAGCGCCTTTGCGCGCAACAGGATCTGACGGCATCGCAGGTGGTGCGCCAGCTCATCCGCGAGTACCTCGCTCAACATGGGGTCCAGTACGTGCCCAGCGGATTGAACTCGGACAATGTCGAGCCTGCCGGCGATGAGACAGTGCCACAAGCGCAGGCGCAGTCTGAAGCCCCGCCCGCCAAACGGCGCACCGCACGCCGCAAGGGCTAGGCCATGAGCAGCCTGCCCCCGGCCGCACAATGGCTCCATATCGACTGGGTGCTTATTGTCGTGGGGGCCTGGTTGCTGGTCGGGGCCGCGGGCGTTCTCGCGCTGCAGCGGCTGACCCTGGTGTCTCGCGTTCTCTTCCCTCTCGGTGGATTGCTTGGACTGGCGCTTTCCGGCTTCGCGCTCGCCTCGGTACACGGCACGCCGGAGGTCGCAGTACTGGCCATCGGGCTGCCGTCGCTGCCCTTCCACGTCCGGCTCGACAGCCTCTCCGCTTACTTCTTGATGGTCATCGGCGGCGCGACCGCGGGCATCTCCATGTTCGCGGCCGGGTATTTCCGCAAGGGCGAGGGCACGCCGCCAGGCTTGCTTTGCCTGGAATATCACCTGTTCCTGGCCAGCATGGCCGGTGTCATTCTGGCTGACGATGCCTATTCGTTCATGGTGATGTGGGAGACCATGGCGCTGTCGTCATTCTTCCTGGTGACCGCGAATCACCGCATTCCGGAGGTGCGCAGCGCCGGCTACATCTACATCACGATGGCGCGGATCGGCGCGATCGCAATTCTGCTCTGCTTCGGTGTGCTGCAGGCCAACACCGGTGACTACACCTTCGCCAACATGCGCGGCCAGGCTCTGACGCCCTTCTGGGCATCGATTGCCTTCCTGCTTGCCGTGTTCGGCTTCGGCGCCAAGGCCGGCATACTGCCCTTGCATGTCTGGCTGCCGGAGGCACATCCGGCAGCGCCCTCGCCGGTCTCCGCGATGATGAGCGGCGTCATGCTCAATACAGCCATCTACGGGCTGTTGCGCGTGTCCTTCAATCTGCTGTCCATGCGCCTGTGGTGGTGGGGTGCGCTGCTTCTGGCCATCGGCCTGGCCACCGCCCTGTTCGGCGTGGTCTTCGCCGCGGTGCAGACCGACATGAAGCGCTTGCTGGCCTACTCGTCGATCGAGAACATGGGCCTGCTGTTTGTCGCCATGGGCCTGACCCTGATCTTTTCGGCTTATGACATGAGGCCGATGGCGGCACTAGCCCTGACCGCGACGCTCTATCACGTCGCAAGCCATGCCTTCTTCAAGAGCCTGCTTTTTCTCGGCACGGGCAGCGTGCTGCATGCGACCGCCGAGCGAAGCCTGGGCAAACTGGGCGGATTGATACGGTACATGCCCCGGGTGGGCTGGCTCACATTGCTGGGGGTGCTGGCCAGCGCAGGCCTGCCTCCGCTCGGCGGTTTCGTGTCGGAGTGGCTGCTGCTGCAGAGCTTCCTGTTCACGCCCGGCTTGCCGATGCCACTGCTGACCATGCTGATTCCGGTGGTCGCCGCGCTGATCGCGCTGGTGGCGGCGCTGGCCGGTTATACGATGGTCAAGTTCTTCGGCGTGATCTTTCTCGGCCAGCCGCGCGAGCACAAGCTCACCCACCCGCATGACGCCGGCCCCTGGGAATGCGCGGGCATGGCGTGGCTGGCCCTTGGCTGCGTGGCGCTTGGCCTGTTGCCRACGCAGTTCATTCAGCTGATCGACCCGGTGACGCGACAACTGGTCACCGCCGGCCTGGGTGCCCAGGTAGCGGCAAGCGGATGGCTGCTGGCGCCGACCAACCGGGACCAGGCCAGCTATGGGCCGGTCATCTTCCTGCTCGGCATCCTGGCCAGCTTTGCCCTGGCCTACGTGCTCGTGCGCTGGCTGTACCACGGCCGGTTGCGCCGCGGCCCGCCGTGGGCCTGCGGGTTTCCCTGGGGCACCGCGCGCATGCAGGACACCGCCGAGGGATTCGGCCAGCCTATCCGGCAGATCTTCGAACCCTTTTTCCTGATGGAGCGCGAGCTGCCGACGCCCTTCGACGAACGGCCGCGCTACCGCGTGACCATTGAGGACCGCTTCTGGCGCTGGCTATACCTGCCCGCTGTCGATCTGGCCTCGTATCTGGCGCGGCTGGCCGGCTTGATGCAGCAGGGGCGCATCTCCGTGTATCTGCTGTATAGCTTCCTGACTCTGATTGCCACGCTACTGGCGGTGATGCGATGAGGTCTCCATGACAGTCACCGGCTTGCTGTCACAGTCGATCGAGATCGTGATATCGATCGCCCTGGCGCCGCTTCTGACGGGCTGGGTCAATCAATGCCGTGCCTGGTTGCAGAACAAATCCGCGCCTAGCCTCTGGCAGCCATATCGCACGCTGCACAAACTGTTCAACAAGGAATCGGTGGTGGCACACAACGCATCGCCGCTGTTCCGCGTCACGCCCTATGTGGTGTTCGGCTGCATGGCGCTGGCATGCGCGATCATCCCAACCCTCTCGACGGACCTCCCGCTGGCGCCCGCGGCCGATGCGATCGCGCTGGTCGGCCTGTTTGCGCTGGCACGGGTTTTCATTTCGCTGGCGGCGATGGACATCGGCACCGCCTTCGGCACCCTGGGGGCGCGGCGCGAGATGCTGATCGGGTTTCTTGCCGAGCCGGCATTGCTGATGGTGCTGTTCTCGGCCTCGCTGGTTTCCAAATCGACATCGCTCACTACCATCGTCGAGACACTCGCCCATCGCCAACTGGCGATCTACCCCGGGCTGGCCTTTTCCGGCGTTGCGTTCACCATGGTGTCGCTGGCGGAGAACGCACGCGTGCCGGTCGACAACCCCGCCACGCATCTGGAGCTGACGATGATCCATGAGGCGCTCATCCTGGAATACTCAGGCCGCCACCTCGCACTCATCGAGTGGGCCGCGAGCCTGAAGCTGTTCGCCTACTCGTGTATCGGACTCGCGCTGTTCTTCCCCTGGGGCATCGCCGAGGCCCAGGCGCCATCGTCCATGCTGCTGGCGCTGCCGGCGCTGCTGGCCAAACTCATGGTGGGCGGCATCCTGCTTGCCGCGCTGGAGACGGTGAGCGCCAAGATGCGCATCTTCCGCGTCCCGGAATTCCTGGCTACCGCCTTCTTGCTGGCGGTGATCGGCATGCTGGTGCATTTGCTGCTTGCCCGCTGACATGAGCACCCTGCTGACCCAGTTTGTCAACCTGCTCGGCGCGGTGCTGCTGATCCTGGCCTTCGGGATGATCTCGCAGCGCCGCATCCTGACGCTGATCCACCTGTTCACGCTGCAGGGCGCCACCCTGGCGCTGGCGACGGCCGTGGTCGGCTACGTGACCCGGCAGCCAGACCTGTACCTGTCGGCCGGCGTGACTTTCGCGCTTAAGGTGCTGCTGATCCCCTATCTCCTGCACCGGGTCATCACCCGGCTTGATATCCGCTGGGACGTAGAGACGCTGATCAACATTCCGACCATCATGGTGATCGGCATTCTGGTGGTGATCTTCGCGTTCAACCTGGCCATGCCGATCTCGCGGCTGTCGGTGAAGTTGGCCAGCGGCACGCTCGGCATCGCGCTGGCCTGCATACTGCTTTCGTTCCTGATGATGATCACCCGGTCGAAGGCGATACCGCAGGTCATCGGCTTCCTGGCCATGGAGAATGGATTGTTCTTTGCCGCGACCTCGGCGACCTACGGCATGCCGATGGTGGTCGAGCTAGGCATCGCGCTGGACGTGCTGATCGGCGTGCTGATCCTGGGCGTGTTCATGTTCCAGATCCGCGAGCAGTTCGACAGCCTGGACATCCGCCACCTAGAGAAGCTGAAGGAGGACTGAGTTGATCGCGCTAGCCTTCCTGCTTGCAACCCCGCTCGCCGGCGGGCTGGTGCTGGCGCTGGTCGGTCATCGCGATCATGCGCGCGACGTCAACGTCGTGTTCAGCCTGGGCACCTTCATCGCGGCCTGCCTGCTCACCGGGCGAATTATCGACGACGGTCCCACGCTCGCGTGGGACCGTGCGTTCTACATAGACGCCCTGAACGTGTTTCTCGTTACGCTGACCGCGTTCGTGGGCCTGACCACGTCCATCTTCTCGCGGCCCTACATGCGCGTGGAGCGCGACCACGGCAAGATGACGCCGCCGCGGCTGCGCCTGTACCACAGCATGTACCAGCTATTCACCTTTACGATGCTGCTGGCGCTGACCACCAACAATATGGGCATCGTATGGGTGGCGATGGAAGCCGCCACGCTGACCACGGTGCTGTTGGTCAGCGTGTACCGGACGGCGGCCAGCCTCGAGGCGGCCTGGAAGTACTTCATCCTGTGTGGCGTGGGTATCGCCCAGGCGCTCTTTGGCACGGTGCTGCTCTACATGGCGGCCGAGCAGGTCATTGGCCCCGAGGGCGGCGCGCTGCTGTGGACCAACCTCGATGCGGTCAAGGGCCGGCTGGACCCGAATATCATCACCCTGGCGTTTGCCTTCCTGTTCATCGGCTATGGCACCAAGGTCGGCCTGGTTCCCGTGCACAACTGGCTGCCGGACGCGCATGCCGAGGGGCCAACCCCGGTGTCCGCCGTGCTGTCCGGCCTGCTGCTCAATGTGGCGCTCTACGCCATCCTGCGCTGCAAGGTGTTGACGGACGGCGCGCTGAACAACCATCTCACCGGCCGCCTGATGATGGGCTTCGGCCTGGTTTCCGTAGTGGCGGCGGTCTTGCTCCTCATCCGTCAGCGGGACGTCAAGCGCATGTTCGCCTACTCCTCCATCGAGCATATGGGCATGATGACCTTCGCTTTTGGCATGGGCGGCCCGATCGCCAGCTTCGCCGGACTGCTGCACATGACGGTGCATTCGCTGGTCAAGTCCGCGATCTTCTTCGCCGTCGGCCATGCGGCCCAGCAAGCGGGAACCCAGGCCATGGACGAGATCCGCGGGCTGGTCCGGGTCAGCCCCACGGTCGGTTGGGGCCTGATGCTGGGCGTACTGGCCATTCTGGGCATGCCACCGTTCGGCGTGTTCGCCAGCGAGTTCCTGATCGTGACGACCGCGATGCGGGAACAACCCTGGGCCACGCCCTTCCTGCTGGTCGCGCTCGGCCTGGCCTTTGCGTCAGTGTTCAGCCGCGTGCAACCGATGGTCTTCGGCGAGACCACCCTGAAACCCCTGCCGCACCCGCCGGCGCTGGTCCCGGTATTCTTGCACCTCATACTCGGCTTGATGCTGGGTCTCTATATCCCGCCGTACCTGGATGCGTGGTACCGCCAGGCGGCCGCCATGCTGGGGGGTTGAGCACATGGCCCTGCCTGAACTCGGACTCGACCTGCATCGCCTCCCGGCACCGCTGCCGGTATGGCACGGGCTCGCCGGTCCCGATGCATGGAGCGCGGCAGCGCGCACGGTCGCGGACACGGGCGGACGACTGATTTCCGTGTGGGGCGCCGATCGCAGCGCTGCGGGCGGGACGTTGGCGGCATGCGCCGCGTATGCCGTACCGGATGGACTGGTCTGGCTCGAACTGCGGCTCGGCGGCCCGGCTCAGGGGGTTCCGGATCTGGCCGGCATCTTCCCGTGTGCCGGGCGGATGCAGCGCGCCATGGCGGACCTCTCGGGCATCCGGGTGCAAGGCAGCCACGACCAGCGCCCGTGGCTCGACCATGGCCTGTGGCCACCCGGGTCATTCCCCCTGCAACATGGGACGCAACCGCTGGCCGCCGCGGGCAGGCTGCCCGCGGACTACGCCTTCGTACGTGTCGATGGCGATGGGGTGCATGAGATAGCCGTCGGCCCGGTGCATGCCGGCATCATCGAACCCGGCCACTTCCGCTTCTCCGTCGTCGGCGAAAAGGTGCTGCGCCTTGAAGCCCTCCTCGGCTACACGCACAAGGGCATCGAACGCCGCTTCACCGAACTGGCGCCGAGTGAGGCTTACCGGCTCGCAGGCCGCATCTCAGGCGACTCGACCGTGGCCTATGCCTGGGCCTACTGTATGGCGCTGGAATCCGCCTCGGGGAGCGAAATACCGGCAAGGGCGGCCTCGCTGCGCGCCCTGATGCTGGAGCGCGAGCGCGTGGCCAACCACCTGGGCGACCTCGGTGCGTTGGGCAACGATGCCGGACTGGCCTTTGGACTGGCTCAGTTCTCGCGGCTGCGCGAGGATTGGCACCGGCTGTCCGGGGAAGCCTTCGGACATCGCTTCATGATGGATGCGGTGGTGCCCGGGGGTGTCGCGATCGATCCGGCGCCGCGCATGATGGACCGGCTGCGCAAGCAGTGCGACGGCATCGAGCGCGAAGTTCGCGCGTTGCGGCGCGTCTATGACCAGCATGCCGGACTGCAGGACCGGTTTCGCGCCACGGGCCGGGTAACGCCACAACTTGCCGCCCAGCTTGGCCTCGCGGGGCTCGCCGGACGCGCCAGCGCGCAAGCGGCGGACCTGCGCTGCGACCACGCATGGCCGCCCTATGACCGGTTAGACGTCACGATGGCCACGCACCGCGATGGCGATGTCGCCGCACGCGTGGCGATGCGCTTTGACGAGACCATTGAATCCCTGCGGCTTGTTCGCGCCATCTGCTCGGAACAGCCCGGCGGCACGATCCATGCCGGCATCCGGGCGCAGGACGCGATCTCCATCGGAGCAGGCTGGGTGGAGGGCTGGCGCGGCGAAATCCTTGTGGCGCTCGAAATCGGCGCTGACGGCAGAATCCTGCGTTGCCACTGCCATGATCCCTCCTGGCAGAACTGGCCGGTGCTTGAGCACGCGGTCATTGGCAACATCGTTCCGGACTTTCCGCTGATCAACAAGTCATTCAACCTCAGCTATTCGGGACACGACCTCTGATGTGGCGCATCCTCAAACAAATCGTCCGCACTGGCATCGTCACGGAGCCGCCCCCGGCCGTCGATGGCGATGGTGGCGCCGCGATGCAACGTATCCACCAGGACATCCTCGACATCCTCGGTCAGGCGCTCACGATCAGGGAGGTCGATGCAGGCTCGTGCAACGGCTGCGAGCTGGAAATCCACGCGCTCAACAACCCCTACTACAACATTGAGGGGCTTGGCATCAAATTCGTTGCCAGCCCGCGCCACGCTGACATGCTGCTGGTGACAGGACCGGTTTCGCGCCACATGGAAGACGCTTTGCGGCGTACCTATGACGCGACGCCAGAGCCGAAACTCGTGGTCGCGGTGGGTGACTGCGGCTGTACAGGAGGCATCTTCGGCGAGAGCTATGCGAGTTGCGGTCGCGTCGCCAACGTCATCCCCGTCGACGTCGCCGTGCCTGGCTGCCCGCCTCCCCCCATCGAGATCCTGCGGGGGATACTGACCGCCGTGCAGCGGCGCAAAAGCTAGATCCTCCACGTGATCCTCATGGAGGATGGCGACGGCATCTTTTAAAGGAAGCGCGGTCAACGCGGCCACGACGGCTCCGGGGGTCGTGCAGACCGGCGTAGTGACCGGCATCAAGCACATTTTCCGACAGGGAGCGAGACAACGGGAAGCGGGGAAAGCCGGCAGGGGTTGCCCCGCCGCGACAGCACACCCCGACCTCACTCCAGGGTCACATTGGCCTTCTTGACCAGTGCCGCATAGCGCGCCGCTTCGCTCTGGAAGAACTTCGCGGCGGCCTCCGGCGTGCCGGGATTGATCGTATTGCCCTGCCTCTTCATCGCTTCCAGGACATCCGGGCTGGTGAATGCCTTGACGAACACGGTGTTGAGGCGCTTGACCTCGGCCGGCGGAAGCCCTGCCGGACCCACCACGGCAAACCAGCCCTCGACCGCGAAGTCTGGCAAACCTTGTTCGGCGATGGTTGGAATCTCCGGCGCGGCGGGCGAGCGCGTGGCGCCGCACAGGCCGATCGCACGCAGGGTGCCGTTCTTCAGGTGCGGCGCCACGGCGTTAAGCGCCACGACCCCCATCTCCACCTGGCCCGCGATCAGGTCGGTCATCATCGGGCCGGTGCCTTTGTAGGGCACGTGCCGGGCTTTGACGTGCGCTTCATCGAGGAACATCTCCGCGGCGAGCTGGATGATGGTACCGTTGCCCGATGACGCATAGTTGAGCGAATCGGGCTTGGCCTTGAGCAAGGCAACGAGTTCCTGCACGTTCTTCGCGGGAACCTTGGGGTTGACCACAAGGACCAGCGGCGTCGAGCCGATCACGCTGATGGGCGTGAAGTCCTTGATCGCGTCGAACGGCATCTTCTTGTACACGCTCGGATTGATGACATGGTTGTTGGAGAACAGGCCCAGCGTCGTGCCATCGGGCGGCGCCTTGGCCACCGCCGCTGCGCCGGTAATGCCGCCGGCGCCGGGGAGATTCTCGATCACCACCGGCTGGCCCAGGCTCTTGCCGAGCGACGGTCCGGCGGCGCGCGCGATAGCATCCACGCCCGAGCCCGCGCTGATAGGCAGGATCAGGCGTACCGGCCGGCCCGAGCCTTGGGCCATGACGGTGCCGGCCGGCAAGGCGACCGCGAGTGCGATGGCCGAAGCGGCCATGCCGAGTACCGCCCGGCGCGAAAGGGGGAATGCCATGTCTGTCTCCGTATGCTTATCGTTCTGATCCGCGTGGCCATCCGATGCCACGCGGCAATGCGGGTAGATTCAATCCGGCGTGCGCGTGCGCAGGCCGGACAGGATTTCGTCGTTGTGCTCGCCGATGCCCGGCAGCGGCATGCGCACGCCGGGCCTGCGTCCGCCCATCAGCAGCGGCAGCAGCACGACGTCCGTGGTGCCGCCATCCTCGGTCTGCATCGGCACGAGGCCACCGCTTGCCTTCAGGTGAGGGTCATCCAGCAGTTGCTCCGGACGCATGATGGGCGCGTAGGGAATGCCCGCGGCTTCGAGCTTCGGCGAGAGTTCTTCCACGCGATGGTCCTTGAGAATCGCACCCAGCCGTTCCAGCAATGCCGGACGTACCGCGACGCGCATGGCGTTGGTCGCGAGCTCCGGATCGGCAGCCAGGTCGGGACGTTGCAGCACGCCGCACAAGATGTTGAACTGCTTGTCGCTGACGGCGCCGATAAACAATTGCTCGCCTCCGGCCAGCGTGAACACGTCGTAGACGCTCCAGGCGGACACGCGCGACGGCATCGGCGGCGGCGGCTCGCCTGTCATCGAGAACTGCTGCATATGCTGGGACGACAGGAACACGCAATTCTCGAACAGCGCGCTCTGCACTTCCTGCCCCCTGCCGGTACGGTCGCGCTCCCGCAGGGCGGCCATCACGCCGATGGCGCCGAACATGCCGCCCATGATGTCGTTCACCGAGGTACCCGCGCGCAGCGGGCGGCCCTTGGGCCCGGTCATGTAGGACAGGCCTCCCATCATCTGCACGACTTCGTCGAGCGCCAGGCGGTTTTCATAAGGGCCGGGCAGGAAGCCCTTGTGCGACACGTAGATCAGCCCGGGGAATCTGGCGGACAACGTGGCGTAGTCCAGCCCGCATTTCTCCATCAGGCCCGGGCGGAAGTTCTCCAGCAACACATCGCACTGGCCAACCAGTTCCGCTGCCGYGGCCTGTCCTTCCGGGGTGGTGATGTCGATGACGACGCTCTTCTTGTTGCGGTTGAACGAGCGGAAGAAGCCGATGCCAAGGCCGGGCAGGTTGCGCGTCTTGTCGCCGCCGGGGGGTTCGACCTTGATGACTTCCGCGCCCAGGTCCGCGAGGATCATGCCGCAGGTCGGGCCCATCACCATATGGGTGAACTCAACCACGCGGACGCCGGCGAGCGGCAAGGAGGCATGTTCAGTGCTCATGATTTTCTCTCTCAGGCGCAGGCGGCGGCAGCATCGGCCACCGATGCGGGAAATGTCTTGGGCAGGCCGGCGCGCCACAGCGTGCCGTGCAGGGTCTCATTGGTCAGCCAGCCGGCCACGCGCTCGCGCAGCGCCAGCAACCGGTCGATATCGATGCCGGTATCGAAGCCCATGCTGCCCAGCAGGTAGGCCAGGTCTTCGGTGGCGACATTGCCGCTGGCGCCGGGCGCGTGCGGGCAACCGCCAATCCCGGCGAGACAGGCATCAAAGCGGGTCACGCCGGCTTGCAGGGCGGCATACACGTTGGCCAGGCCAAGCCCGCGCGTGTCGTGGAAATGGCCGCACCAGAAGCGGTCGCCGGCGATTGCCGTGGCGCGTTCAAACAGGCTGCGCACCATTGCGGGATCGGCATAGCCCACCGTGTCCGCCAGGCTGACGCGATCGGCGCCCGCATCCAGCAGGGCCTGCATCAGGCGGAGCACCTCGTCCGGATCCACATGTCCCTGCAGCGTGCAGCCGAAGGCCGTGCCCACGCCGCCTTCGATCAGCGTCCTGGAGCCGGCCGCGTCGCGGGCGGCGCGGATCCTTGCCACCTCGGCCACCACCTCGTCGGGCGTCTTGCGCAGGTTGGCCAGACTATGGGCATGGCTGGCGGACAGCGGCACCAGCATCAGGTCGGCGCCGCTGGCGATGGCGTTTTCCGCGCCCCGCAGGTTTGGTACCAGGACCGAGACGAACAGCCCCGGCAGCGACCTGGCAAAGTCCACGAGTTCCGCGGTATCGGCGAGTTGCGGCAGCAGCTTCGCCGGGACGAAGGAGCCGACCTCTATTTCCCGCTGGCCTGCCGCATAGGCCGCCTGGATCCACTCGCGCTTGGCGGAGGTCGGCAGGATGGTGGCGATGCTCTGCAGGCCGTCGCGCAGCCCGACCTCCCGAATCACGGCCCGGCGTGGAGCGAATTCAGCGTGTGTTGTCATTCTGTCTGGGTCCCCTCGGATGTTCGTGTTTCGGTCTGGCATGAGCACTCTATGCCATTCCAATCGAAGGCAGAAGCGCTAATCCAGAAGCACTAACATTCCGAATCGGAATGGCTGGCTAGCATCACACCATCCCATGCGCCCCCGGTTTAGAAATTCCTGAGCAACGCAACACCCGCTAAAATTACTACGCTAAATTTCCATATCGGAAATCCTGAACTCAACACCGGAAGCTTCCGATGCGTGACCTGGACCTCACCTCCCTGCGCCTGTTCGTGGCGGTTTGCGAGACGCGCAACATGGCGCGCGCCGGCGAACAGCAACACATCGTGGCTTCGGCCATCAGCAAGCGCCTGGCTCAACTGGAAGACACCGTGGGCGTCACGCTGTTCGAGCGGCGCCGGCGTGGGGTGATACCGACCGCGGCTGGCGAGATCCTCCTAGAGCACGCACGCGCCATGCTGGCCGCGGCTGATCGCGTGGAGCGCGATATGACCGACTACGGCACTGGCATCAAGGGACAAGTCCGCCTGCTGTCCACTGTCTCGTGCATGGCCGAGTCGCTCCCCGACGATATCGCCAGCTTTCTGCAAGTGCCTGACCATCGGGATATCCGCGTCACCGTCGAGGAGAGCATCAGCCGCGAGCTTGTCCGCTCACTGCGGGAAGGCTCCGCGCCGCTGGGCATCTGCTGGGATGCCGCGGATCTCGAAGGACTCCAGACCCGGCCCTATCGCAGCGATACCTTGGCAGCCATCGTGCATTCCTCGCATCCGCTCGCGAGCCAGGCGGAGTGTTCCTTCGAGCAGACGCTTGAATTCGACCATATCGGCCTGCCCGGGCAGACCGCGGTACACACCATGCTGGCGCGCGCGGCGGCCATCATCGGCAAGCCGATGGCGTACCGGGTGGTGGTTTCCTCCTTCGATGCGTCCCTGCGCTGCGTCCGCGCAAACCTCGGTCTTGCCATCGTGCCCCGCGAGGTAGTTGAGCCCCTTTCCGCCAGCTTTGGCGTGCAGATGGTCCCGCTCACGGATAGCTGGGCGCAGCGCCGCTTCGCGATTTGCTTCCGCGACGAGGCGAGCCTCTCGCCGGCGGCGAAGCTGTTGGTGGATTACCTGGTACGCCAGGCGGCATCCTGACAGCCCGCCGGGCACCGTCGGGCCAGAACACCTATGCTTGATTCCTGCGAGGCGCGTGAACCTGCGGGACTGCGCCCCCTGGCGCTACTGTTCCAGCGCGTCACAATACAGAGCAGAGCGTGGCCTCGGGCCACGGATACCGGGAGACCTCCATGGATTCGAAAGCGCAGCGCAACGTACATGTCGTGCCTCACGGCGACGGCTGGGATGTCGTCCATGAAGGCGCCAGGGGCGAGCGAGCCCATTTCCTCAATCAGGAGGAAGCCGTCGAGGCCGCCACGGTGATCGCCAGGCGCGAGAAGGTAGAGTTGCTGGTTCACGGCCAGGATGGCCAGATCCGCATGCGCAACAGCTATGGTCACGACCCTCGCGACGTGCGGGGCTAGACAGTAAGCCGGCGCCATCGGGAGCGACCCGGGATCCGGAAATACCAAGCCATTGCTTGTGTAATTCACGGCACCACCTTATTATCCAAGCATCATTTTGGATAATAAGGTGGCAGCCATCCTGCCGCACGCTCTCAATGCCCCCTGAACAAGCCTTCACCGGCGCCTGGCGCGAACTGCTCCTTGGCAAGAACGGGTTACTTGCCCTCGCCCTTACCGGCGGCGTGGCGCTTCACGCCATCAACGTCCACATTGTCACCACCGTGCTGCCGTCCGTGGTACGGGACATTGGCGGCCTGGACTGGTACGCCTGGAACACCACGCTTTTCGTCGTCGCCTCCATCGTCGGCGCCGCGCTGTCCGTCCGGCTTCTGGCCGCCCTGGGACCGCGCGGTGCCTTCATTGCCGCGCTGGCCGTGTTCGCACTGGGATCGGCGGGCTGCGCGCTGGCGCCGTCCATGCCCTGGATGCTGGCCAGCCGTGGCGTGCAGGGGCTGGGCGGCGGCACGCTGGCAGCGCTTAGCTATGCACTGATCCGGGTTGTGTTCGCGCCGCCGCTATGGCCCCGCGCGGTGGCGCTGGTCTCGGGCATGTGGGGCATCGCCACGCTCTGCGGGCCGGCCGTGGGCGGATTGTTCGCCCAGGTGGGGCATTGGCGCTGGGCGTTCTGGACGCTGCTGCCGGTGTCCATCATGCAGGGCTTGCTGGTGGCGGTGCAATTGCGCCCGGCCGGCGAGCGCGCATCGTCCGCCGCCGCGCCGAGCATTCCCGCCGCGCAGATCGCACTGCTGGCTGCGTCGATCCTGGCTGTCGCCGCCGGCAGCCTGTCGGCGGCGATGGGCTGGCAGGCCGCCGGCGTGGCCGCGGGCCTGGCATTCGGCGCCGCCGCCATTGTGTGGGACCGGCGCGCGCTGGTGCGGTTGCTGCCTAGCGGCGGCACCGAGCCCGGCACGCCGCTGGGCGCGGTCTATGCCAGCGTGGCCCTGCTCCTGATCGGCACCACCACCGAAGTCTTCGTGCCTTATTTCCTGCAGACCTTGCATGGCCACACACCGCTGGCCGCGGGCTATCTCACAGCCGCGATGGCGGGTGGCTGGAGCCTGGGCGCGCTGCTTTCCTCCGGCCACGGCGGTACGGGCGCGGCACGGCTGCTGCGCGCGGGGCCGGTACTGTGCGCCGCCAGCCTGATCGCGCTGGCGATAGTGGTACCGGCGGGGGCAAGCCTGGCGCCGACGGCTCGCACGCTGCTCAGTGGCCTGGCGCTGGCCGGCGCGGGCGCTGGCGTGGGCATCGGCTGGCCGCATTTGCTGACGCGCGTGCTGACGCTGGCGCCGCACGGCGAGGAAGGCACGGCTTCGGCCGCGATCACAACCGTCCAGCTCTACGGCATGGCGATCGGCGCAGCGATCGCGGGGCTGGTGGCGAATGCCGCTGGCCTGATCGTCCCCGGCGGCACCGCGGGCGCGCAGTCGGCTGCCGCCTGGCTGTTCGCCAGCTTTGCCGTGGCGCCCGTGCTGGCAGCGCTGGCCGCGCGCCGGATTACAAGCCTGGCGCATTAGGATTCCGTGGCGTTGCGCCAACTCCGCCGCCACTACCCGCGCCCGGACGCGCTCAGGCATGCGCCGCGCCTTGGCGCGCAAGTCCGCTAGCATCGCCACCGGCGTCAGGTCGCGCCAGCTGAACGGCAGGTTGCTGACCATCGGCACGGTATGGAGCGCGGACGAGGTGACCAGCAACTTGTGGGCCCCCACGGTCGCAAGCGCCACCGGCCGATGCATCAGCGGCTCAGGCCTCGCGCATCGATATCCCACAGGCCGGCTACCCGCCCCTGCCGGAAGCAGACGTAGTGCCGGTGCAGGTTGGCGGTAGGGTCGCAGTGCCCCGGGATCAGCAGCAGCTTGCCGCCCAGCAACTCGTGGCTGTCGCCGTTGAGCACTTCGAGCACGCCGTGCTCGTCGTTGGCGGCGACGTAGCGCAGCGACCCGTTGCCGTCGCGCGACCACAGCCGCGGCAGGCCGGAATCGACCGCCACCGTCTTCAGGCCGACATCGCAAACCACCACGCCGGGGCGAGCCGTGCTCATCACCGTGGCCGCGATGAACAGGCTGTGCGCCGGCCGGAATTGCCCCATCCATTCATTGGCGCCGTAATGTCCGTCCAGGAACAGATAGGACCCCGGCTGGATCTCGGTGTAGACGCCGCTGCCGACGTCGAACTCCGCGGTGCCGGTCCCCCCGCCCGTGACCACCGGGCAGGCGATGCCGCGCGCATCCAGGTGCCGGACATAGGCATGCGCCGCTTCGGCAGCCCGTTGCGCGGCCTGGCGGCGCTGCGCCCAGGCGGCGATATGCTGGGCCGGGCCGTGATACGCCTGGAGGCCGCCGAACCGCAATGCCGGAAACGCTGCGATGGCGTCAGCCAGCGCGCTCAAGGCATCGCGGCTGGCAACGCCACAGCGTCCGTGTCCCACGTCGACCTCCGGCAACACCGTGATCTTCACGCCCGCGGCGGTGGCGGCGGCCCCCACCGCCCTCACCTGCCGCACGTCATCGGCGCAGATGCTCAGCGCCACATGCCCGGCCAGTTCTATCGCCATGGCCACCTTGTCGGCGCCGGCGAACTCGTTGCTGATATGGATGCTGGCGATGCCGGCCGCCGCGAACGGATAGGCTTCGCTCAGCTTCTGGCAGCAGATGCCCGCGGCTCCCTGGGCCATCTGGGCCCGGGCGATGGCGACGGACTTGTGCGCCTTGGCATGCGGGCGCAAGGCCACGCCCGCGGCAGCCGCCAGGTCACGCATCTGCAGCAGGTTCGATTCGAAGGCGTCCAGGTCCACCAGCAGCGCCGGTGAACCCACGTCCTCCAGCGCATCGCCCTTCGCGGCCGGCTCGGGAAGCCGCAAGGGTGGCCGCCTGGCGGCTGCCGGGCCGGTGTGCTCACGCATGATGCAGCTGCCCCTGGTCTTTCCGCTTCAGCGCCATCGCCAGCACGCGCGCCACGTGCACGGCCTCGGTGTCCGCGCCGTCCAGGATCTGGTGGCGGCAACTGGTGCCGTCGGCGACCACCAGGGCGTTGGCCGCGCGCTGGCGCACCGCCGGCAGCAGCGAGAGTTCCGCCATGGCTTTCGATGCCTCATAGTGCTCGGCCTCGTAGCCGAAGCTGCCCGCCATGCCGCAACAGGAGGAATCCACCGGCGACACCTTCAGGCCGGGGATCCAGCCGAGCACGGTCTGCACCGGGGTGAAGGCATCGAAGGCCTTCTGGTGGCAGTGGCCATGTACCAGGGCCTCGCCGGTCTGCAGCGCATCGAGATCGAGGGCCAGGCGTCCCGCCGTCTTCTCCCGCACCAGGAATTCTTCGAACAGGAAGGCCTGGGCGGCCAGCTTCCTGGCCTCGTCGCCGTAGCCGTAATTGAGGAACTCGTCGCGCAGGGACAGAAGGCACGAAGGCTCCAGCCCCACGATCGGGATGTTCCGGTCGACATAGGGCTTGACGGCATCCAGCAGGCGCCGCGCTTCCTCCCTGGCCTGGTCCACCAGCCCCGCCGCAAGGAAGGTACGGCCGCAGCACAGGGGGCGCTCGCCTTCGCGGGTGTTGAAGTGCACCGTGTAGCCGGCGGCTTCCAGCACTTGCTGCGCCGCCCGCGCGTTTTCCGGCTCCATGTAATTGGTGAACGTGTCCACGAAGAGCATGACTTCGCGGCCCGGTGCTGCCTGCCCCCTGGTCCGGGCTTTCGACAGGAACGATGTCTTGAAGCGTGGCAACGAGCGCTGCGGCGCGAATCCCACCGCGCGCTTTATCGCGCCGGAGATGCCGGGAATGCTGCCGGCCAGCGCGAGCAGCGCGGGGAACCGGCTGGCGACCGGCGCATAGCGCGGCATGAAGGCCACCATGCGCTCGCGCAGGGTGATGCCATGGCGCTTGGTCCAGGCATGGCGGGCCTCGATCTTGAACTTCGCCATATCGACGCCCGTCGGGCAGTCGCGCTTGCAGCCCTTGCAGGAGACGCACAGGTCCAGGGCTTCCTTGACTTCCGCGCTGGCAAGGCCCTCATCGCCCAGCTGGCCGGAGATCGCCAGCCGCAGCGTATTGGCACGACCCCGCGTAACGTGCTGCTCATCCTTGGTCACACGATAGCTCGGGCACATGGTGCCCGCGTCGAACTTGCGGCAATGGCCGTTGTTGTTGCACATCTCCACTGCCGCGGCGAGCCCGCCCGCGCGGTCGCTGCCCGTGCCCGGCGCCGTTTCCTCGCCGGTCAGCGGGTTGCGCGTCACGTTCCAGGCGGACCAGTCCAGTGCGGGCGCGAGCGGCAGCGCGGCGTAGCCCGGCGCGAAGCGGAAGTTCTCGCGCGCGTCCATCTTCGGCGGCCGCACGATCTTGTCCGGGTTGAAGCGGTTGTCCGGGTCGAACAGCGCCTTGATCTCGCCAAAGGCGGCATTGATGCGCGGACCRTATTGCCAGGCCACCCACTCACCCCGGCACAGCCCGTCGCCGTGTTCGCCGGAATAGGCGCCCTTGTACTCACGCACCAGCGCGGCCGCTTCCTCCGCGATTTCGCGCATGCGCAGCGCGCCGTCGCGCCGCATGTCCAGGATCGGGCGCACATGCAGCGTGCCCACGCTGGCATGGGCGTACCACGTGCCTTCGGTCTCGTGCTTGTGGAACACGGCGGTGAGCCGGCGCGTGTACTCGGCCAGGTGCTCCAGGGGAACAGCGCAATCCTCGATGAAGGACACCGGCTTGCCGTCGCCCTTCATGCTCATCATGATGTTCAGGCCCGCCTTGCGCACATCCCACAGCGCCTTCTGGGCTTTGGCATCGGGCATCTTGACCACGGAGCCCGGCAGGCCCAGGTCGCTCATCAGCGTCGCGAGATCGTCGAGCCGCGCCAGCAGCGCGCTGTGCTCCTCGCCCGCGAACTCGACCAGCAGGATGGCCTGCGGCTCGCCGGACAGGGCCTGCCCGATCACCGGGCGGAACGCCGGGTTCTCCATCGACAGGTCGATCATGGTGCGGTCCACCAGCTCTACGGCCACGGGCTTGAGCTTGACGATATGCTGCGTCATGTCCATCGCCTGGTAGAACGTGGGAAAGTTCACCACACCCAGTACCTTGTGCTGCGGCAGCGGCGACAGCTTCAGCGTGAGCTGCCGGCTGTAGGCGAGCGTGCCTTCGGATCCCACCAGGATATGCGAGAGATTGGCGTAGCCGTCGTCGGTATAGGCGCGCGGATTCTGGCATTCGAACAGGTCGATGTTGTAGCCCGCCACGCGGCGCAGCACCTTCGGCATGCGCTCGGCGATTTCCTCGCGCTCGCGGGTGGCGATTCGCCGCAGGCCTTGCAGGATGCCCTCCACGCGCCTGTCCGCGACAGCCTCTTTGAGTGAGCCGAAATGGCATTGGCTGCCGTCGGCCAGCACGGCATCGATGCCCAGCACGTTGTGCACCATGTTGCCGTACTCGATGGAGCGTGAGCCGCATGAGTTGTTCCCGGCCATGCCGCCGATGGTGCATTGGGCTCCGGTCGATACATCCACGGGAAACCACAAGCCGTGCGGCTTGAGCCAGGCATTGAGGTGGTCCAGCACGATGCCGGGTTCCACGGTGACGGTGCGGGCGGCGGGATCGAAATCCACGACGTTGTTGAGCCACTTGCTGTTGTCGATCACCAGCGCCTCGCCAACGGTCTGGCCGCACTGGCTGGTGCCCGCGCCGCGCGCCAGCACCGGGGCCTTTTCGTCGCGGGCGATCTCCAGCGCCAGCATCAGGTCGGCCTGGTCGCGCGGCACCACCACGCCGACCGGCATGATCTGGTAGATCGAGGCATCGGTAGAGTAGCGGCCCCGGCTGGCCCGGTCGAAGAGCACATCGCCGCGCAGTTCCTTGCGCAGTCGTGCCGACAGCGGCGAGCTGGCACGGCCTTGCGACGGCACGAGGTGGATCGGCTTGACCAGCAGCGAGGGGGAGGAATCATTCATGGCTTTCTACCAGTGGCTTGTGGGTATCGGTGCCGCATCTGCGCGCGGCTTGTTACGCGAGGATGAGTTCGACCGCAGGCAGGCCGGCGATCCTGCCCAGCGCCGCGCCCGGCTTGTTCCTCTTTTCGTGCCCGCCCGGTCCGGGCCGGGGCAGATTCATCGCCGCCGGCTCTATGGCCGGTTCCCGCTAGTGCACGCAGGCGGCGGGGCGCCAAAAGGCAACACCTCTCCCTGGCCTCACCCCGGGAGGTGAAGCCATGCCTGTCTGCACTTGCGGTGACTCAGGAAGACCGGCGTACGCCTGCCGCGCGGGCAAGCCGCCCGGCCTTCCGGTGCCGGTTCAGGCCGCGGCCTTCAGCGCTGGCGCGTCCGCATGCGCGGCCAGGTACTCCATCGCCGCCACGACCCCGCTCGCCGCCACCGGCACGCCCGCGAGCTTCAGCCCCATCTCGCAACCGGACAACGTGGCCATCAGGGTCAGGTCGTTGCAGTCGCCGAGATGCCCGATACGGAACATCTTGCCGCGCATCTTGCCCAGTGCCTGCCCCAGCGACATGTCGAAGCGTTCATAGATGTGCTTGCGCACCGCGTCGGCGTCCACGCCCTCCGGCATCATCACGCCGGTCAGCACCGGGCTGTACACCGATGCGTCCGCGCACTGGATCTCCAGCCCCCAGGCCCCCACCGCGCGGCGGGCCGCCTCGGCCAGCCGCTGGTGCCGCGCGAAGACGTTGTCCAGGCCCTCGTCCAGGATCATGTCCAGCGCCTCCGACAGGCCATAGAGCAGGTTGGTGTTCGGCGTGTACGGCCAGTAGCCGTTCTTGTTGGCTTCGATGATTTCGTCCCAGCCCCAAAAAGCACGCGGCAGCTTCGCCTGCTTGCTGGCCGCGATCGCCTTCGGCGACAACGCGTTGAAGCTGATCCCCGGCGGCAGCATCAGGCCCTTCTGCGAACCCGACACCGTTACGTCCACGCCCCACTCGTCGTGCMGGTAGTCCGCCGAGGCCAGGCCGGAGATGGTGTCCACCAACAGCAGCGCCGGGTGGCCGGCCGCGTCGATAGCGCGGCGCACGGCGGCAATATTCGAGGTAACGCCGGTCGAAGTCTCGTTGTGCACCACGCATACGGCCTTGATGGCGTGCGCGCTGTCGGCACGCAGGCGGGCTTCGATCATGTCCGGCTGCACGCCGCGGCGCCAGCCCTCGATGCCCGGCAGGCCCAGGAATTCCGGCTTCAGTCCCAGTGCCTCCGCCATTTTCTTCCACAGCGTGGCGAAGTGACCCGTCTCGAACATCAGCACGTTGTCGCCGGGGCTCAGCGTATTGGTCAGYGCGGCTTCCCAGGCACCCGTCCCGGAGGCCGGATAGATGATCACCGGCTGCGCGGTCTTGAAGATCTTCTTGATA
This sequence comes from Cupriavidus sp. 01L45, assembly GCF_056399885.1. Taxonomy (NCBI): domain Bacteria; kingdom Pseudomonadati; phylum Pseudomonadota; class Betaproteobacteria; order Burkholderiales; family Burkholderiaceae; genus Cupriavidus; species Cupriavidus sp. 01L45. Next base: position 36,795 of record NZ_JBFTSG010000029.1, read on the forward strand.
TCGGCCAGGACCTTGCGGCCCAGCGCGCCAAACTCCGGACCGCGGTGGTCGATGGTCGGATAGCTCATCGCACGCAGGATGCGGTCGGGCACGGGGCTCGGACCGGGGATCTGAAGGAAGTGGCGGCCAGCGGGGTGGAAGTCGAGTTTGATCATGGATTGGTCCCTCCTTTGTGGATTATGAATTTTGCATTCAAAATACTTTAGCAGACGAAAGGACCGCCTTCCAAGCGCTGAATGACTGTAAACACTGGGTGTTTACCCCGAAGCTGCGCGTCTGGTGAGAGATGCAGTAAAATGCGGAAAACGCAAAGATAAGGACTTTGTATGCAGAATCCAGTTGGCGGCGACCTCTCCCGCCCTGCGCCGGTCCTCCCCAAGGTTGAACGGCAACGGCTTCACGACACAGTAGTCGAGCACCTGCGCAAATTCATCGTGGAAGGCGTGCTATCGCCAGGCATGAAGCTCAATGAACGCGAATTGTGCGAAACCCTCGGGATCTCGCGCACGCCGCTGCGCGAGGCGTTCAAGGTGCTGGCGGCGGAAGGCCTGATCGAGATTTCTCCCAACCGAGGCGCCAGCGTCTCGCGCATGACGGAATCGGAAGTGTGGGAAACCTTCGAGCTGATGAGCGGCCTCGAAGCTTTTTCGGGCGAGCTGGCATGCGAGCGCATCACGCCGGCCGAGCTGGCGGAGATCAAGGCGCTGCATTATTCGATGCTGGCCTGCCGCGTGCAGAACGACCTGCCGGGCTACTACAGCCGCAACCAGGAAATCCACGACCGGATCAACGAAGCGGCGCGCAATGCCACGCTGCGCCAGACCTACCAGAGCATCAACCGGCGCCTGAAGGCGCTGCGTTTCCGCTCGAATCACGAGACCGACAAGTGGGACCGCGCCGTGCACGATCACGAAGACATGATCAAGGCACTGGAAGCGCGCGACGGCAAGCTGCTCGGCTCGATTCTCAAGCGGCACCTGCTGGAAAAGCGCGACGCCATCATGCGGATCCATCCGGATCCCGTCGGCGACCCGCCCACGGCTAACGCGTAGGCGCGCCGGAAAGCACGGCATATTTCTTGCGGCGATGTCCTGACGAGTAAAGCGCTACCGCCACACCTGCACTGAAACGGCGCCGTCTCCCCGTTGCGCCTTTGTCAGACACTCCCCGATGGTCATGCGTCACGGCGGGTCCAGAATGGAAATATTCACACGTCCAAACACGTCCCAAACAGGAGATCGCCATGACAGCCAGGAATATCCACGTTTTGCCGCACGGAACCGGCTGGGACGTGATCCAGGAGGGGGCGAGGTATGCCAACTCGCATCACACGTCCCAGGAAGACGCCGTGGAAGCCGGTACCCGGGACGCCCAGCGCGAGCACGTCGAACTTCTGATTCACGGCCTGGACGGACAGATCCGTGCGCGCAACAGCTTTGGCCATGATCCTCGTTCGGTGCACGGCTGAGCGCCGCGTCGTGAAGACTTTCCTACCGGCGTTGCACTATTCGCCGCCACTGCCACGCGGCAGCGGCGCCAAACCCGAGCGGCCCAACCCACGAGGAGGCGTATCCCGCCGGCAGGCAAGCGTGGCGTTGCGCGGGCACGTGCTTTGCTCCAAGCGCATACCCCGCCGCCATCCGGTGGCGGCTTTGGTCACGCATTGCATACGCGAAGGAGGATCTCCATGCACGCGAAGTCAAAGGCACAACAAATGGCCGCTGGCGCGGCGCTTTCCGCGAAGCGCGGCGACCGGAAGGCAAGTAGCCTGAAAGGCGCCTCGAAATCCATGTTCAGGTCGATGAGCGAAGCCGAGCTGCACGAGATGGCCGCCACGAGGCAAAAGGGCAAGCCGAGCCATACGAGCAAGTCATAAGGCCATAAGGCCATAAGGCGTTCCGCCAGACTCGCCCAGACAAGGACGACACCGCTCCGGGCGAGTCCGGGCCGCTTCACTAATCTGTTGAAACCCGAGCCGGCCTGATAACGCTGGGCGCAACGGCGGGAGATTGCACGAGAAACAGCGCGCAGAGCAGACTGCCGATGCTCAGGAGGGCGATGACGACACCCATCCGCCAGGGTGTACCGTCCGTGCCGACGCCGACCAGAGCCGAGCCGACGATGCCGGCGCCGTACTGGATGGCGCCGGTCAGCGCCGACACGGCACCGGCGCGTCCGGGAAACGTGCTGAGCGCACCGGCAATCGAATTGGCGACGATAAGGCCGGTTGCGGAGACGAGCAGGAAAAGCGGTATCACCAGACCCGCCAGCCCGCCCCAGCCAGTCCGGGCGGCGACTGCCAGCAGAATGCCCGCGATTGCCGCGCCGATGGTACCGGCCCGCATCAGGCGATCGCTGCCAAGCCGGGTCACCAGCCTTGAATTGACCAGGTGGTGATCATGATGCCGGCGATGCCCGCACCAAACAGCACGCCGTAGGCCTGCGGCGATACGTGGTGGCAGGTGATGTACGCGAAAGGCGTGCCGGCGTCAGTGACATGGTTCGATATCCTGCTGCGCACGGCAAACGCGCCGGTACCCGGAAGGCCGGACACCGGCGCGTTGCCGCCACAGGCAAGTCAGCGATCGACTCGCTGCTGGAGATGGGCCGGGTAACGATCACCCGCGACGGTGATCCGTTGCAGTGCCGCCTCGATGACGGACAAATCCTCGGCCGACAGTTCGACGGCGGCCGCGCGGACGTTCTCATTCAGCCGGTGCAGCTTCGTGGTACCCGGAATCGGTGCGATCCACGGCTTTTGCGCCAGCAGCCAGGCGATCGCAATCTGTGCCCGCGTGGCGCCCTTGCCGTCCGCAATCCGGCCAAGTACCTCGACGAGGCCCGCATTGGCCTTGCGGTTTTCCTCGGAGAAGCGTGGCACAACGTTGCGGAAGTCAGTCTTGTCGAACGTGGTGCCCGCGTCGATGGCCCCTGTCAGGAAGCCCTTGCCTAGCGGGCTGAACGGCACAAAGCCGATGCCGAGCTCCTCGAGGGTCGGCAGCACCTTCTCCTCCGGCTCGCGCCACCACAGCGAATACTCGCTCTGCAGCGCCGCCACCGGCTGCACGGCGTGCGCCCGGCGGATCGACTGCGCGCCAGCCTCGCACATGCCGAAGTGCTTGACCTTGCCCTCCCGGATCAGCTCCCCGACGGTGCCCGCCACGTCCTCGACCGGCACGGCCGGGTCGACACGATGCTGGTAGAACAGGTCGATGCGATCCGTCTTCAGACGCTTCAGCGATGCCTCCGCGACGGCGCGGATACGCTCGGGCCGGCTGTCGAGGCCCTTTGTCGAATCGCCGTCCTTGAAGCCGAATTTGGTGGCGATCGCCACCTGGTCGCGAAATGGCGCCAAGGCCTCGCCGACCAGTTCCTCGTTGACGAACGGGCCATAGGCCTCGGCCGTGTCAAAGAATGTGATGCCTTGCTCGAATGCGGCCCGGATCAACTTGATGCCTTCGGACTTTTCAGTGGCCGGGCCGTATCCGAAGCTCAAGCCCATGCAGCCAAGGCCGAGTTCCGAAACATCAAGACCGCTGTTACCAAGTGTGCGCTTTTGCATAATTTCTCTTTTCCAAATGTCGCAGCGGATCGTTGCCGTTGATCGGGCGCTACTGTCACGGCCTTTGCAGGGAGGCCGTAGCTGCGCGGGCAACGCCCGACACGTGTCAGTCGCTATTTGCTGTGGTGGATTGCTGTGGTGGATTCTAGGTTGCTGTACTTCATTCAACAATCCGCTTACCATTTCACAGGGAGTTGAGAGAAATTCATCAATGATGCGCGCTGGCCTGTCCGAACTGACTGCTTTCATGACCATTGCCGAGCAGCGAAGCTTTCGCGCGGCCGCGCGCACGCTGGGCGTTTCGCCGTCGGCGCTAAGTCACGCAATGCGGAATCTCGAAGCGAAGCTGGATGTGCGATTGTTTAACCGGACGACCCGGTCGGTCGCGCTGACCGAAGCGGGTGAACAGCTTCTGCGGCGCGTCAGGCCGGCTATCGCCGATATCGAGGATGCGGTAAACGAAGTCGCGTCAGCAAGCGACCGGCCGTCGGGCTCGATCCGTATCAGCGCATCCGAGTCCGCGGCAAGGCCGCTTGTGCGCCATGTGCTGCCGGACTTCCTGGCGGCTTACCCCGGCATACACGTCGAGTTCATCGTGGACACACGACTCGTGGATATCGTGGCCGACGGTTTCGACGCCGGCATACGGGTTCTGGACGATGTGCCGCGCGATATGATCGCCGTCCGCTTCGGACCTGACATGCGGTTCGCAGCAGTGGCATCCCCGGAATACCTCTCGCGTCATGAGCCGCCGAAAGCGCCACACGACCTGGGGCAGCACCGATGCGTCCGCTTCCGGTTCGAGAGTGGCGCGCTCTACCGCTGGGATCTCGAGCATCGCGGCAAAAGCGCCAGCATCGATGTCGACGGGCCGCTGACGCTTGGCAACCTGAATCTGATGGTCGAAGCAGCGCTGGCAGGTATCGGCATCGCCTGGGTCCCGGAAGATCAGGTTGCGGAGCACCTGGCCTCGGGCCGGCTGATCCACCTGCTGCCGGGATGGAGCCCTTCCTTTCCCGGCTTGTGCCTCTATTACCCGGCTAACCGGCACCCGCCTACCGCGCTGAGGCTGTTTGCGCAGGCGGTGCGCGAGTGGGCCAGCCGTCGGCCGGCGTTGTGACGATCAGTAATGACGATCAACGCGGCCTGGCGCCGGAGATCGTTCACTTCATCGCCCGCTTTTCCGGAACGCGGCAAAGCAGCGGAGGCAACGAGCGTTGCCTCCCCCTTCCTCAATCCGCTGAACTGGCGGGAAGCACCGAAACGCGGACGCTGGTAATGCCCAACGGCTCGCGCCCGGCGGCGCCACGCGCGGCGGAGGGATCGGTCCAGCCTTGCAGCGTGTTGGCCAGCGACCGCAACAGCGCCGTGCCTGCCACGGACGCCTGCTCAAGCCCCAGCAACACTTCGAACGACGCGCTGCGCTCGCCCGCGGCCTGCAGCCGCGCGTCCAGGTCAGCCAGCAGGTTGTAGACGGCATTGCCCATCTGCAGCACGAAGCCGCTCTCCAGCCCGAGCTGCCGGTATTGCGGCCGAACCCACGACTCGACCAGGGTCACGAAGATCACACCGGTTTCGTCGGCATTGATTTCGAATGCGCAATAGCCGACCGGATGCAGGTCCCGCGCGAGGATCAGCCGGTAGAAGAGGACCTGGCCGCAGACCTCGTCGCTATCCATGTCCATCTCGAAGGCCTGGCCGGGCTCCCAGTCCTCGCTGTCAAGGACTTCGCCGGATACAGGCGCGTCGCCGCCGGGCAACGGTACGCCGGCTTCCGCTTCAAGCTGGGCACGCAGGGTTGCCAGCACTTCGTCGCGTCCGGGCGCTTCCGGCGGTTCGGTATAGATGGCAAAACGCTCGCCCTCGGCCGTCCCGGCGAAGTCCGGGCCCATCAAGGGCGACAGTTGCAACGCTAGCGGTTCCTGCAGCGCCTGGCGGAGGGTATCGGTGTTGGTGCGAGCGGTCATGGGCGTAGTGGTGGATGGCGTGTGGTTGGCGTGGCGGCGGTGAACCCGCCTGCGGCAAAAAAGGCAGCGCCGAGTTTGCCATAGGCCAGCCAGCGGAGCCACGATTATCCCGATTCACCCTGGCTTGTCCATTCCGCGGAGAATCCGGTGGCGGCAAACCGCACATGCCGCGCCAGGCGACGGCCGCTGTGCCACAATCCACACCAGCCGCACGCCGGAACTCCCCCACAGAATATCGGCCTTCACACCAGTCAGCCAGGCGCCGCGCGCGGTCCGCTACCGGTGATGTCGTCGAGTCCGGCAGTCTTCAATCCCCACAGAAAAAGGAAGCCGCATGTCGACCCGCCGTCAATTCCTGAAGACACTGCCGATAGCCGTGGCCACAAGCCTCGCGGCCGTTGCGGCGCCGTCCGGCGCCGGCGCGGCCACGCTCGACGAGAAGGATCCGCAGGCCGTCAAGCTGGACTACAAGGCGGACACCCGCAAGGTGGATCAGGCGAAATTCCCCAGGCATGCGGCCAGCCAGACCTGCGCCAACTGCCAGCTGTTCCAGGAAGGCGCCAGTCCGTCGACGGGCAGCTGCGTGCTGTTCGGCGACAAGCAGGTAGCCGCCGCCGGCTGGTGCAGCGCGTGGGAGCAGGGCTGAAGACTGGACGCCATGCCGGCGCCGTCAGCTCTCGGGAACCTTCCCCGCCGATGATGGATCCGCGGCCTGCCCGCGCGGCTCGCTGCGCTCCCGGTCCTCCGCCTCCCATGTGCGCCCCCGTGTGCGCGGGTCGACGGGCAGGCGCTGCTGCATCGCCGCCTTGGCCAGCATATGGGCGCTGATTGGCGCGGTCAGGAACAGGAAGGCGGTGATCAGCAGTTCATGCAGGCTCAGGCCGTTGCCCTGGTTGCTGAAAAACACGACCGAAGCCACCACGACGCCACCGACACCCAGCGTGGTGGATTTGGTCGGCCCGTGCAGGCGCATGAAAAAGTCCGGCAGCCGGAGCAGCCCGATGGCGCCGACGAGCGTAAACACGCTGCCGATCAGCAGCAGCACGCAGGTGGCGAATTCCGCGATTGGGCTCATATTGTCCATTGGGCCTCCCGTCATGGTTAGCGGACCAGTCCGATCCGTCCGGTCACTTGAGTTCGATGATGTCGCCGCGCTGCAGGTACTTGGTCAGGGCGACGGTGCCGATAAAGCCCATGACCGCGATCAGCAAGGCAACCTCGAAGAACAATTCCGAGCGCAGCCAGATGCCGAATACCACGATCAGCGCGATGGCATTGATATTGAGCGTGTCGAGCGCGACGATGCGGTCGGGCAGGCCCGGCCCGCGCACCAGGCGGATAAAGGCGAGCAGGAAGGCGACCCCGAGGATTCCCAGCGAGAGCGGTATTACGACGGCAAGCATTCAAATATCTCCCGTAGCGGCGCCTCATAGCGCGACTTGACCAGCGCGATCAGCTTGGCTTCATTGTCCAGATCGAGTACGTGGACCAGCAGCCGGCGGCGGTCATCGCTGAGTTCGGCGCATAAGGTGCCCGGGCTGAGCGACACGATGCTGATCAGCGCGGACAGCGCCAGTTCATGCTCGACATCGATCGGCACCTGGATAAAAGCCGGGCGCATCCGCGACACCGGCCCCAGCACCAGCAAGGCCACCTCCACATTGGCCACCACGATGTCGATCAGCACGTGCGCCGCCAGGCGCAGCATCAGATCGGGCCGGCCCACGCGCATCGGACGCAGCCAGAGTCCCTTGCCGATCAGGAGCGAGATCGCCCAGCCGAGAAGTGCGCCCAGCGCCCAGTCGGCAGGCGACACCCTGTTTACCAGCAACAGCCATGTCGCCAGAAGCGCCAGGCTGAGCCACGGATGCGGAAACAAGCGTTTGACCATGACCTTAGCTCCCCGCGGCCGGCAGCACCGCGCGCAAGTAGGCCGCGCGGTCGAACAATTGGGCGGCGGTGTCCGCCAGGTACTGGCTCAGCGGCTGCGCGAACAGGACCAGCGCGACGCTGCAGGCCAGCAGGAAGGCGCAACAACCCAGCTTCCAGCCATCCGGCGCGACCCGATGGTAAGCACCGTGGCGCTCGGGATCGTGTTCCTGGGGCAGGCGCCAGAGCAGGCGCGTGCCGGTGCGGCTCACGGCAATCAGCAGCGCCAGGCTGGATAGCAGGACGCCCGGCCACAACACGGCCGCGGCCGGCAACGGCGCGCTGCGCATCACCATGACCTTGCCGATGAAACCCGACAGCGGCGGCAGGCCGATCGCCGCCAGCGCCGCAACCAGGAACAGCGCGCCCGCCAGCCGCGAGCCGTGGACAACCGGGACAGGCTGCCCCACCGAGCCCGCCGGCGGCGCCGGCTCAAGCGCATCCGTCAGCAGGAACAGTGCCGCCGTGCACAACGTGGTACTGAGCAGGTAATACAGCGCCCCCGCCCAGCTTTGTCCGGTCTGCATCGATACGCTGGCCGCCAGCAGCCCGACCGATGCCAGCACGAGGTAGCAGGTCAGCGTCTTCAGGTTGGGGGCGGCAAGCGCCCCGAGCGCGCCAAACCCCATGGTGGCGAGCGCCATCCACCAGACCCAGTCATGCAGGAACGCCGCCAGCATGCCGCCGGGCGCGCCGAAGATCAGCGCGGCGCAACGCAGGATGGCGTAGATGCCCACCTTCGTCATGATGGCGAATAGCGCGGCGGCCGAGCCCGTAGCGCTGGCGTAGGCCTTGGGCAACCAGAAGAGCATGGGGAACAGCGCCGCCTTGAGCCCGAAGACAAGCATCAGCATGGCCCCCGCGGCCGTGGCCAGCGGCACGTCGGCAGGCGGCAACCCGGCCAGCCGGAGGCCCATGTGCGCCATGTTCAGGGTGCCGCTCAGCCCGTACAGCACGCCGATGGCGATCAGGAAAAAGGCCGAGCCCGCCAGGTTCAGCAAGACGTAGTGCATCCCGGCGCCGATCCGCGCGCGCCCGCCGCCATGCACCAGCAAGGCATAGGAGGCGATCAGCAGGATCTCGAAGAAGACAAAGAGGTTGAAGAGGTCGCCCGCCAGGAAGGCGCCATTGAGGCCCATCAACTGGAACTGGAACAGGGCGTGGAAATGCCGCCCCATCCGCGCGTCTCCCCTGCCCGCGGCCACCACGGCAGCCGCGCCCAGCACGGCGGTCAGCAGCAGCATCAGCGCGCCAAGCCGGTCGAGCTGGAGCACGATGCCGAACGGCGCCGGCCAGTTGCCGACGTGATAGACCGGGATGGCGCCGGTGGCTGCCTCCAGGACCATGCAGGCAGCCACCGGCAACAGCAGCAGCGCGGCGGCCGTACTCAGCGTGCGCTGGACCCGGAGCCAGCGCAGCGGCATCGCCACCAGTAAACCGCCGGCGAACATCGGCAGCAGGATGGGCAGGAGGATCGAAAAAGGCAGGCTATGGGTCATGGGCCGTCCGCCTCGTTCCTGCCAGCGCCGCCGGCCTCCTCTTGGCCCGCTTCCTTGCCATCCACATGGTCACTGCCTGTGATGCCAAGCGAGCGCAGCGCCAGCACCACCGCGAATGCGGTCATGGCAAAACCGATGACAATGGCCGTCAGCACCAGTGCCTGCGGCAGCGGGTCGGCATACCGCGCCCCGCTGGCGATGACCGGCGGGCGGCCGCTGGACAGGCGGCCCATGCCCAGCAGGAACAGGCTCACTGCGTACGAGATCAGCGCCAGTCCCAGCACCACCGGGAATGTGCGCGCGCGCAGCAGCAGGTAGATGCCGCAGGCCATCAGGATGCCGACCGTGCCGGCGTAGACGGCTTCCATCAGGCACCCTCCCGCGCGTGGATGCGCTTGTCGCGCACGCCGAGGTGCGACACGATCAGCAAGGTCGTGCCCACCACCGTGAAATAGACGCCGAGGTCGAACAGCATGGCGGTGGCCAGTTCGATTTCGCCCAGCACCGGCAAGTGGAAGTGCCCGAAGGCCGTTGTCAGGAACGGGAAGCCGAACGCCCAGCTACCCAGCCCGGTCAGCCCGGCCACCAGGATGCCGCTGCCCGCCAGCGCGCGGTAATTCAGCGCGATGCGCGCCTCGGTCCACAGCACGCCACTGGCCACATACTGCAGCAGCAAGACCACCGCCGTGATCAGCGCGGCGATAAAGCCTCCGCCCGGCAGGTTGTGCCCGCGCAGCAGCATGAAGACCGCGACCAGCATGGTCAGCGGCAGCATCAGCCGGGCCAGGATGGCCAGCAGCAACGGGTGGCTCTGGCTCGACCACGGCAGCCCGTTGGGCCCCGCCTGCGGCGCCGCCAGGCGCATGCCCTTGAGCAAGGCCTGTACCGCAAGGCCGGCGACCAGCAGCACGCAGATCTCGCCCAGCGTATCGAAGCCGCGGAAATCCACCAGGATCACATTGACCACATTGTGGCCACCGCCACCTTCAACGCTGTTGGCCAGGAAAAAGGCGGAAATCGAATCATAGGGCCGGGTCATCACGGCATATGCCAGGACGGCTAGCAAGCCGCCGCTGCCTAGGGCAAGGCAGGCATCGCGGACACGCCGGGACACCGGCGAGGCGTCCGGCCGGTCGATGGGAAGAAAGAACAAGGCCAGCACCAGCAGCAGGATTGTGACGACTTCGACCGAAACCTGCGTCAGCGCCAGGTCGGGAGCCGAAAACCACGTAAACGCCAGCGCCACCAGCAGCCCGCACGCGCCCAGCAGGATCAGCGCGCTCAGCCGTTGCCTGTGAGCGAGCACCACGCCGATCGCCGTGAGCCCCAGCAGCGCCATGCCTGTCACGGTCATCGCGTCGAGCGGGCCGGGGGGCACCGGGCCGGCCAGCGTGTCCAGATCCGCCAGGAAAGTGGCCGGAATCAGCAGCATGGCGGCCACCATCCACGCCAGGTAGCCTTGCAGCGAGCCGTTCTCGAACGCCCCGGTCATGCGGCCGGCCAGCCGCTCCAGCCAGCCGATGGCCGCCTCGAAGGCATCGCGGGCGTTCAGGTGGAGCATGCGTGCGTGATGGCGATGGAAGGCATCACGCCGGAAGAAGAAAAACACCGAACCGCAGACCATCGAGATCAGGCTCATCAACAAAGGCAGGTTGACGCCATGCCACAGGCTCAGGCTGTACTCCGGCAACGGCCCGCCCAGCGTGGCCAGGGCCGCGGAGGCCAGCAAGGGCCCCACCGTGTACGCGGGGAACAGCCCGACCACGAGGCAGATGGCAACCAGCACCTCCACCGGGATCCTCATGGAACGGGGTGGCTCGTGCGGCGGGTAGTTCGGCAGGTCGACCGGCTTGCCGTCGAAGAACACGCCGTAGATAAAACGCAGCGAGTACGCCACCGTCAGTGCCCCTGCGAAGGTCGCCGCCGCCGGGATGATCCAGTTGAACTCACCGAGCAGGCCTTGCGCCAGGGTCTCGCCAAAGAACATCTCCTTGCTCAGGAAGCCGTTGAACAGCGGCACGCCCGCCATCGACAACGAGGCCACGATGGCCAGCAGCGCGGTATGCGGCATGTAGCTGCGCAAGCCCCGCAGCCGTTGCAGGTCGCGCGTGCCGGTCTCATGGTCGATGATGCCCGCCGCCATGAAGAGCGACGCCTTGAACACGGCATGGTTGAGGATGTGGAACAGCGCAGCCACCGTGCTCAGTTGCGTGTCCAGCCCGAACAGCAGCGTGATCAGGCCGAGATGGCTGATGGTGGAATACGCCAGCAAGCCCTTCAGGTCGCGCTGCAACAATGCCATGCCGGCGCCAACCACCAGCGTGGCCAGGCCGGTGAGGCTGACCATGTAGAACCACCAGTTGGTGCCATCCAGCACCGGATAAAGCCGGGCCAGCAGGAAGACGCCAGCCTTGACCATGGTGGCGGAATGCAGATACGCCGAGACCGGCGTGGGTGCCGCCATGGCGTGCGGCAGCCAGAAACTGAAAGGAAACTGCGCGGACTTGGTGAACGCCGCCAGCAGGATCAGCGACAGCATCAGCGGATAGAGCGGGTGCCGTTGCACCGTGCCTGCCTGCGCCAGCACATCGGACAATTCCATGCTGCCGCAAATGTGGCCGAGCAGCAGCACGCCGGCCAGCAAGGCCAGCCCGCCCCCGCCGGTCACCGTCAGGGCCATGCGAGCGCCCTTGCGCGCGTCCGAGCGATAGGACCAGAAGCCGATCAGCAGGAACGACACGATGCTGGTCATCTCCCAGAACACCGCCAGCAGCAGCAGGTTGCCGGACAGCACGACACCGAGCATCGCCGCCATGAACAGCAGCAACAGGGAGAAAAAACGTACGGTGGATTCGCTGCGCGGCAGGTAATAGCGCGCATAGAGAATGACCAGCAGCCCGATGCCCAGCACCAGCAGCACGAACACATACGCCAGTCCGTCCAGCCGCAGGCTCAGGCTCAGCCCGATATCCTCGATCCAGGGCTGCCGCCAGACGATGGCGCCGCCATCGGCCACCCGGCCCCGCGCGCTGAGCAGCAGGCCCAGGCCCGCTAGCGGCGTGGCCACCACGATGGGCGCGGCCAGGCCACGGGCCAGACGCCGGGCCAGCGGCATCAGCACCGCGGCGAAAAGCGGGAGCGCAATCAGCCAGACCATCAACATCGGCCACCTCCGGGCGCCGGGCCAGCGATGCGGCTGGACAAGCTGTTCGCGGCGAGCACCACCATGGTCATCACTCCCTCCTGTGTGGCCGGCACCGGTGGGGTGCGGGCTGTTGAACGGGAAAGCGCTTCAGGTACCGGTCGTTGCCTCGCCCCGGCTGACGACAACCACCGGCACTTGCGATTTGCCGAGGATCGTCGTCGCGACGGAACCGAGAATGGCATTGGCCAGCGCACCGCGCCGCTTGGAGCCCACCACGATCGCGTCGGCATCCAGTTCGGCCGCCAGCCGCATGATCTCATGCGCGGGGTCGCCAGTGACCCAATGTCGATTCATCGTGCTATCACCTCTCATCCAATGCACGCGGCCACGATCCGCGCATGCGAACCGGTCGTCCGGCGCCAGCCGGCTGGCGCTCGCGCCGCCGGCAATCATTTTGCGCTACAACCGCCCGCCCTCGCCCGCGCGCGGCTGGCAGGCACAAAGARTTCAGATCTGTCTCAAAAATATTCAAAACGGCGCGCTACCTGAGCGTGGCCACGTTTCGCGGCCTGTCCGCAAGGTGCTGCCGGGCGACGGTAGTCCTGATCGCGCATGGGCGCAATGAATCACCCTTCTTACAATAACGCCCGTGTCTTCCTGCCGTCCCGATCACATTGGCCGGCCCCGCCGGAACTCAAATAGGAAAACGAGGGTTGAATGCACAAGTCAAAGCGKGCTAGCCCATGGCCGTAAAAACCAGGCCCGCTATGCCGAGCCCCACCGCCGCCAGCGCATCGCCCGCGATCAGCCCGCCGCCCACCAGCGACGTCGTGCTCATGTCCTCGGGCAAGGGGTCAGGCGTGCCCTTCGACCCCGGCAGGCTATTGAGCACGCTGGCCACTACCCCGCCCAACGCGAACCACGCGGAGGTGGGGAGGTTGACGAATCCGCCAAAGGAGGACGCATAGGGCGACGGCAACACCACGGTATCGAGCAGGAAGTCCGCAATGCGTCCAACCCTGCCGGCCTGGATGAAGCGCTGATAGCGCGCCCCCGATCTGACCAGCAAGCGCAGCAGCGCCGTGGCAAAGCCCAGGGCGATGCCGAGTGCCACCGCCGTGCGCTGGTGCGGCAGGTCATCGGTCAGGCCACGCAAGGCGCCTACGATCTTGTACGTCATGGCCGATGCCCAGCGATGCGGCTGATCGCTGGCGGCAAGCGCGGTCTGGTCCAGCGCCAACTCGGGATAGGCACCCATGAACAGCCTGGCGAACAGCACCGCCAGCACCGCGCCAGCGACAATCCCCGCCACCTGGAAGCGAAACTGCAAGGTGCGATTGGTTCCGAGCCGCCAGCCGGTGGAGCGGTCCTGCTGCATATCGCACGCCTCGCTGGTCGATACCAGCAACACCGTCGCCGCGATCAGCCCCACGTGCGGGTCGCGCAAGCCAAACGCGGCCATCAGGATCACGGAAAGCACGAAGGCCGAGGAAATCGGGTTCTGATCGACCATGCCGACCGAGATGCCATTCACCATCGCGAACACAAACACCAGCAGCACCGCCAGCACCAGATAGCCCGCGGGCTGGTGGAGCAGCCCCGCACCAACCGCCACGATGGCGGCGCCCCAGAACAGCACCCACGCCGCCAGCCGCCACTGGCTGCCCCGCGATGGCCCTACCGGCCCGGGCATGCCGCTGCCACGCAGGCGCCGGTGCTGCCGGTACGCCTTGAACAGGATCAGCGCGATATCGACCAGCGCCGCGCCCATGATCATCCCGAGCGCGATCAGGAAGGTAATCTTGCGAAACGGCTCGCCTGGCGCCAGCCAGCCGATCGAGACGAAGAACGGAATCAGCGCCCAGCCCGCCAGCCCGGCCACCAGCGCGGCAAGGCCGATGCGCGCGCCGACGATCATGCCGGCGCCGAAGGTGGACGCCGACAGGTCGATGGCGGCAAGCCGATCGATCCGGACCGCGCCGATACCGCCGACAATGCCCAGCACCGTGCCGCCGGCCAGGCGGGACAACGACCGCCGGAGCAGCACCGGATCGGTCAACGCGCGCAGGATATTGGCCACCGCCAGGCCGGACGGAAAGGTGAGTTGCAGGCGGTCGACCAGGATCGGGGTGTACAGCATGCCCACGCCCACCCCGAACATGCCGACGCAAAGCATGTACAGCATCAGTTGCCACAGCGGCGGCTCGGGCATGCCCATCCAGGTCATCGCCTGGATCACAACGGCCATGCCGCTCATGCCGGCCACCGACGACGCAATGGTCTGGATATAGTTCGCCCCGTGGCGCCCTTCGGTGCCGTAGCCAAAGGTCACCGTGGAGCCGAGAATCCCCGCCAGGACCTGCCCGCCCACGAAGAAGCCGAGCGAGAAGTTCATATAGGCCGCGGCAATCCCGCCGAGCGGGCCGAGCACAAAAACCCCGACGGCGCCGAGCAGCGCGTAGTACCGCCATCCGCCCTGCTCCGGCAGCCAGGCCCAGCGCCGGCCAGTGCCGTCGCCGCCGTAAGCTGGCGGCAAGGGTGCCGGCTCGGCATGAGCGCGCGATGCGGCGTCTTGCGGTGGCCTGCGGGCTGCCGTCATTGGCTCCCCCATGCGCGCCTGGCGCATCAGTGGCTGCTTGGCGCGAAGGAAACAAAAAGTGCCGTGAGGCAGAGGCGGCCTGCTGGAGAGACAACCGCGCCTGGGCTGGGGAGATGCTACCGCAACCGGGGTAGCGCGAGGCGTGCGTTCGTGCGCAAGGGCACCTTATGCCGGCCCTACCAGGCTACACAAGGCGGCCCGCAAAAAAGACCGGACACGAGACGTGTCCGGGAACCCATTTGCTGACTCAGATCGTGTCACTAATCCGAGAATCTCAAATGATACGCATTATCATTTAAAAGTTCAAGAATAAGCCAGCTTACCCGCCCGGCTCAGCCCTCAGGCGGCCACAGCCATGTGCCGCGCCTGGCCCGCGCGATGGCGCCCGAACCGGAGCATGGTGGCGCCCGCGATCACGGCCGGGATCCCCACCAGGAGGAACAGCGCCGGCATCGTCAGGCCCAGCGACAGCATGGTGCCACCACCCACCGATCCCACCACCGAGCCCATCCGGCCGACCCCATTGGCCCAGGCCACCCCGGTGGCGCGGCAATCGGTGGGATAGTAGGCTGCGGACAGCGCGTTGGCACCGACCTGCGAACCGGAAACGCAGAACCCGGCGGCGAACACCGCCAGGCCCGCCAGCCAGGGCGCGGCGGTCAGGCTGCCAATGGCCGCCACAAAGATGCCCGCCAGCGTATAGCTTGCCGCCAGCACGTAGTGCGGGTTGGCGCGATCCATCAGCCAGCCCAGCACGATGGCGCCGAGGGTGCCGCCCACCTGGAACATCGTGGTGACCAGCGCCGCGGTCTTGAGCGAGACGCCGGTCGTACGCAGCAGCGTGGGCAGCCAGCTGGAAAGCAGATAGATCACCAGCAGGCTCATGAAGAAAGTGAGCCACAACAGCAGGGTGCCCCGCACCAGCTCGGGCTTGAACAGGTGGGCGGCCGGCGAGCCGGGCATGCGCTTGTCCGTGACCACGATGCTGCCGGGCGCAATCGGCTCGCCCGGCGCGATCCGTTGCAGCGTAGCGGCAACCCGCTCCGGCTGCTTGCCGCTCATCACCAGGTACCGGACCGACTCGGGCAGTTTCCACAGCAGGAATGGCAACAGCAACAAGGGCAGCACGCCGCCCAGCAGCAGCACCGAGCGCCAGCCGTGTTCCTCGATCAGGCTCGCCGAGGCCAGGCCGCCCAGCGCCGAGCCGATGGTGAAGCCGCAGAACATGGTCGTCACCAGGAAGGAGCGCCGCTTGGCCGGGCAATACTCCGAGGTCAGCGTGATCGCGTTGGGCATGGCGCCGCCAAGGCCGAGGCCGGTCAGGAAGCGCAGCGCCACCAGGCCCCACAGCGAGCCGGAGAAGGCGGATGCCAGGCTGGCGATGCCGAAGAACAGCACGCAGAAAACAAGGATGGTCTTGCGCCCGAAGCGGTCGGCCAGCGGGCCGAACAGGAAGGCGCCCGCCATCAGGCCGGTCAGCCCGGCGCCAAACAGCGGCGCRAGGTGSSCGGGCGWGAGCTGCCAKTCGGCRCGGATYGCCGGCGCGATAAAGCCGATGGCGGCSGTATCGAASCCGTCGATGGCGACGATCAGRAAGCAGAGYACGACGATGCCGACCTGAAACGCCGACAAGGGCTGGCGGTCGATGAACTCGGTGATACCGATGGATGGTTGGGTGGGCACGGCTGTCTCCTTCATTGTCTTTCGAGGCGGCCGATCTGCTGTCGGCTCGCCCTTGGTGGCCTTCCCGGCCTTCTCTGGCTTTCTCCGGCTTTCGTAGCCGGCTCTACCGCGCCCCTCGCAGGCAGTCCTCGGCACGCCAGCCGTGCAGCCATTGCAGCGCGTCGTAGAACTGCTCCTGCGTCCGTCCCACCCACAGCGAATTGCGAACCAGCCGCTCCACGCCCTTGGCGTGGTAGAGCCGGCCCATCTCGCGGGCGGAGTACAGCACCCGTGCCGTGCGCGGGATGCGCACCTTCTCGTACAGCGCGAAGGCCGCCTCGAAGTCGCCGTCGCTGGCCTCGATGGCCGCGCCCAGCGTGACGGCATCCTCCAGCGCCTGGCAGGCGCCCTGCGCGAGGTACTGCGTCATCGGGTGCGCGGCATCGCCCAGGATGGTGGCGCGGCCAAAGCTCCAGCGCTCGACCGGATCGCGGTCCGCGGTGGCCCAGCGCCGCCAAGAGCTCGGCCGGTCCAGCATCTGGTGCGGACGGGCATGGATCCCTTCGAAGTACGACAGCACTTCTTCCTTGCTGCCATCGCGCACGCCCCACACTTCCTGCTCGCGGCTATGGAAGGTGACCACGAGGTTGTACTGCTCGCCCCCGCGTAGCGGGTAATGCACGAGATGGCAGTTGGGGCCGGCCCATACCACCGGCGCGTTGATCCGCAGGTCGGCAGGCATGTCGGCCACGTCGACCACGGCGCGGTACACCACGTGCCCGGTCACGCGCGGCTCGTCGCCCAGCAAAGCCTGGCGCACCGCCGATTTCACGCCGTCGCAGCCAATCACCGCGTCGGCCTGGTGCCGCTCGCCGTGCTGGTCGATCACGGTGACGCCGCGCTCGTCCTGCTCCAGCGCGCACACCGTGGTCGCGGTGCGGAACTGGATCAGCGGGTGATCCTGCACGGCTTCCAGTATCGACAGGTGGATGTCGGCGCGATGGATCACGGCATAGGGATTGCCGAAGCGCTCGCGGTAACGCGCGCCCACGTCCACCTTGGCCACTTCGGTGGCATCGATGGCGTCCATCATCATCAGGTAGTCGGTAAAGACCGAGCGCTTGCGCGCGGCTTCGCCCACGCCCAGCGCATCGAGCGCGGCAAAGGCGTTGGCGCCGAGCTGGATGCCGGCGCCGATCTCGCCGATTTTCTCCGCCTGCTCCAGCAATTCGACGCCGATGCCCTGCCGGGCCAGCGCCAGCGCGGCGGCCAGGCCGCCTATGCCGCCGCCCACGACGATCACCTTGCGGTCCGTGCTGCGAATGGTATTCATGATGGTCTCCTTGGGTGCGCGCGTCGGGACAAAAACGCCCTGGGGCACCCCATTCGGTTAGCGCGCCGTGTAGTCCGGCTGCCGCTGAGGTTCTGCCTGCCGGAAGGCCCGGTGCTCGCTGGCATGGCGGTACACCGCCATGGCCCGCTCGAAGCCGCTGGTATCGCAGCCCATGCGCTGCGCGTTGGCGATCTGCGGCACCAGGCAGCAGTCGGCCAGCGTGGGCGCCGCCCCGAAGCACCACGGGCCGCGCCCGTGCTGCGCGAGCAGCCGCTCCACCGCGCCCATCCCTTCATCGACCCAGTGCCGGTACCAGGCGTCTTTCTGCTCCGGCGATACCCCGAGCGTGTCTTGCAGGTAACGCAGGATGCGCATGTTGTTCACCGGATGGATGTCGCAGGCGATCACGTTGGCCAGTTCCAGCACCCGGGCGCGCAGTTCAGGCTCTCGCGGGATGAGTCGCGGCTCCGGGTGGTGGGCATCGAGATAGTCGATGATCGCCATCGACTGGCCGAGGTGGAAATCGCCGTCGACCAGCGCCGGCACCACGGCAGACGGGTTGATCGCGGCCACGTAGTCCGCGGCGCGATGCTCGCCGACGCGAATATTGACCGGGTGGTAGTCGTAAGGCAGGCCCTTCAGGGCCAGCGCGATGCGCACGCGGTACGAAGTGGAACTGTTGAAGAAGCTATAGATCTGCACGGCGCAGCCCTCGCAAAGATGAATCAGGCCACCCGCACCGACAATTCGCCAAGGCGCTCCACACCGGCGACCATCAGGTCGCCCGGCTTGACGGCCCCGACTCCCTCGGGCGTGCCGGTGTAGATCAGGTCGCCCGGTTCCAGGCGGAAGTACTTCGACAGATCGGCAACGGTCTCGGCCACCGACCAGATCAGGTGCGTTACGTCGCTGCGCTGCTTGTCGGCGCCATTGACAGTCAGCCAGATCGCGCCCTGCGCGAAATGCCCGGCGGCGCTGGCCGGATGGATCGGGCCGATCGGCGCCGAGGCGTCGAAGGCCTTGCCGATTTCCCAGGGGCGGCCCATCTCGCGCATCTTCATCTGCAGGTCGCGGCGGGTCATGTCCAGGCCCACGGCATAGCCCCACACGTGTTCCAGCGCCTGTTCCAGCGGAATATCCGAACCGCCCTTGCCGATGGCGACGACCAGTTCGGCTTCATAGTGGTAGTTGGCGGTCTGCGCCGGATAGGGCAGCGTCAGGGTCTCGCCATAAGCTACCGGAATCACCGCGTCGGCAGGCTTGCAGAAGAAGAACGGCGGCTCGCGATCGGGATCGAAGCCCATCTCGCGGGCATGCGCCGCGTAGTTGCGGCCCACACAGTAGACGCGGCGCACGGGAAACTGGTCGCTGCTGCCCACGACCGGAATGGCCACGGTAGCGGGAGGTGCAATAACGAAAGACATGGGAAACCCTCACACGGAAAGAATGGATGAAGCCTTGCAGGGCGGGCACGCGCCGCGTTCCGCCCCCGGGCAAAAAAGATCAGGTGCGTTCTTCGCGCAGCAGGTTGAGCGCGGACAGCACCGGACGATCGGAATAGCTGAACAGCACCGTGTCCCCGACCGAAGCCAGTTGCACGGGCTGCCAGGACGGCACCACGAAGGTGTCGCGCGGCTCGAACTGGAACTGCGCTTCGCCGATGCGCACGGTGCCGCGCCCCTCCACCACCGAATAGACGGTGGCGTCGGTGCTGCGATAGGTCTTGCCCTGGAAGCCGGCCGGCAGGTACTGCATGAAGGTCGCCATGGTCGGCATCGGCCAGCCGCCGGTTGCCGGGTTCACGTAGCGCAGCTTCACGCCGTCCCAGGCATCGAGTTCGCCATTGCGGTAGAGCTGGTCCAGTGCCTCGCGGCTGCGGGCGTACGGGTAGCTGAAGATTGGCGAAGTGGGATCGGTGACGCGGTGGCGCACCGGCAGCATGTTGTGGCCGAAGCGGGCAAAGCTGTCGCCCTCGGGACGCAGCACCGGCTGCGAGGCTTCGGGATAGTTTTCGGCAAACCCGGCGTCCAGGTGCTGCAGCAGCGGGATATCCAGCCCGTCGAGCCAGACTACCGGCTCGCCGCCGTCGGCCACGGCTGGGTTGCCGTGGTCGTGCCACGTCCACGATGGCGTGATGATGAAATCGCCTGGATGCATGGTGGTGCGCTCGCCGTTGACGGCGGTCCAGGCGCCGCAGCCTTCCACGATAAAGCGCAATGCGGACTGCGTGTGGCGATGGCTGGGGGCGATCTCGCCGGGCAGGATCAGTTGCAGTCCGGCATAGAGGGTGGACGTGATGCTCGACTTGCCGGGCAGACCGGGATTCTCCAGCACCAGCACGCGGCGCACGGCCTCTTCCGCGCTGATGACCTCGCCAGCCTGCATCACCAGCGGACGGATCTCGGCGTACTTCCAGATCGCCGGCTGCGCCTGCGGGCGCGGCTCGCGCGGCACCAGCGCGTGCAGCGATTCCCACAGGGGGGCGAGATGGTTGCGGCCGATGCGGCCGTAGTACGCCGAGCGATCCGCGTTCTTGCTTGCGTCTGACATGCTTGTCTCCGGGTCCTTCGCCCTGCGGGGCGGGGAGCAGCCACGGCGGGCTGCGGGCTGTGGGCTTCGATGGAAGATTTATACGCCTGGAGATATACCTTGTAAAATAACCAATTCCTCTTATCCATATCGATATGGATATAGCTCAAAGGGAATACCCTGATGGATTGGACCCAGCGC
This sequence comes from Cupriavidus sp. 01L45, assembly GCF_056399885.1. Taxonomy (NCBI): domain Bacteria; kingdom Pseudomonadati; phylum Pseudomonadota; class Betaproteobacteria; order Burkholderiales; family Burkholderiaceae; genus Cupriavidus; species Cupriavidus sp. 01L45. The sequence goes on from NZ_JBFTSG010000029.1 coordinate 57,221, forward strand.
CTCCGGTTGCGCAACTTGCAAATGCTGCTCAGCCTGGCCCAGACCGGCAATATGAGCCAGACCGCCGTGGCGCTCAGCACCACGCAGCCGGCCCTGTCGAAATGGCTCAAGGAACTCGAAGACGATATCGGCCTGCCGCTGTTCGAGCGCCACGCACGCGGGCTGCGTCCGACGCCCTACGGYGAATCGATGATTGCGCACGCCAGGCGCATCGAGGCGCACCTGGATAGCGCCCGCGACGACATGCAGGCCATGCGCGAAGGCGGCGCCGGCCTGGTCGTGATCGGCACCTCGGGCGCCTCTGCCGCCGATACCGTGCCGCTTGCCGTCACCTCCCTGCTGCAGCGCCTGCCGAAAGCCCAGGTCCGGCTGGTGGAAAGCACGATGAACCTGCTGATGGCGCAACTGGCGCGGGGCGAGRCCGACATCGTGGTGGGACGCTCCGCCCCGGAACTGCAAGACGGGCAGATGCGCACCGAGGCGCTTTACATGGAGCCGATCCATTTCGTGACGCGCCCGCGCCACCCGCTGTTCGAACTGGCCGAGCCCGCCTGGGGCGATCTGCGTGCCTACCGGTGGATCGTCTGGCCGCGCGGCACGCCCATCCGCAACACGCTGGAATCGGCGCTGAACGCGGCTGGCGAGAGCATGCCCGGCGACTGCGTGGAGTCGAACTCGGTCATCCTCAACCTGACCTTGCTCAACCACAGCAATATGGTCGGCGTGGCCTCGCACCGGACCGCGCGCCGCCTGGAACAGCTCGGCGCCCTGCGCATCCTGCCCTTGCGCCTTGCCGGCTTCGGCTCGGTGTCGATGTACTGGCGCGACGATGGCTTCGGCCGCACCGCCGTGAGCGCCGCGCTCGACGCCTTGCGGCGCGCGGCGGTCCGCTCGGTCGACGAACACCCTGGCGACGCGGGCAACTGACGCCGGCGCCTCAGCCGCAAGGCACCAGCCGCCACTCCCCGCCGTGCCAGGCCAACCGATGTGTCAGCCGTAGCGCATCGAGAAAGCGCTGGTCGTGCGACACCACCAGGATGGCGCCCGGATAGGCGCTCAAGGCCTGTTCCAGCGCGCGCACCGAATCGATGTCGAGGTGGTTGGTCGGCTCGTCGAGCAGTAGCAACCGGGCCGGACTCCCCGCCCACAACGCGCACGCTAGCGCCGCCTTCAGGCGTTCCCCGCCACTCAACGCACCCGAGGGTTGCCGCACCAGCCCGGCGCCAAGGCCGAGCAAGGACAGGTGACTGCGCAGCACGCCCTCCGGCAAGGGACTGTCCAGCTCCCGCAGCCGCTCCAGCACCGACTGGCCAGGCGGCAGCAGCGAAGCCGCGTGCTGGTCGAGCCAAGCGCTGGGGACACCTGTCGTGCAACTGCCGGAAACGGGCCCGCACATACCGGCCAGCATGTTCAGCAGCGTCGTCTTGCCGCTGCCATTCGGGCCGGTGACAGCTACCCGCACCGGCCCCGACAGCGTCAGGCTGAGCGGGTGCGCGCCAGCCGGGAACGGCGCGACGGCTTTGTCCAGGTGCACCACGCGCTTGCCGGCGGCAACCACCGCGCCCGGCAGCATCAGTGCCACAGGCGGGCCCGGTTCGGTGCGCTGCGCGGCTTGCATGACGGCTTCGTCCAGCGCCGCGCGGGCTTCCTGCTGGCGCCGCTGTTCGCGGCCGGAATATGCCTGCGCGCCATCCTTGAGCCGGCTTAGGTAGATACCGGGCAGGTTAGCCGTCTTGCCCACGCGGTCGTTGCGGGCGGCGCGGCGCTGGTGGGCATCGTGCTGGCGCCGCAGGTCGCGCAGGGCCGAGCTCCTGCTGGCGCGCGCATGGTCAAGCGAGGCCTGCGCGGCGGCGGCTTCGGCATCCCGTTGCGCCGCGTACAGCGTGTAGTTGCCGCCGTAGTGCCGCAAGCCCTCTGGCGTCAGCGCCGCGATGTGCGTCATCTCTTCCAGCAATTCGCGGTCGTGGCTGACCACTACCAGGCCGCCGCGCCATTGCCGCAACTGCTCGCGCAGCCAATGCCGGGCGACAAGATCGAGGTGGTTGCTGGGCTCGTCCAGCACCAGGCCATCGGCACCGGAAAGAAAAGCACCAACCAGCGCCACGCGGGTGAGTTCGCCGCCGCTGAGGCTGCTGGCAGGCCGCTCCGGCTCCAGGTGGCCCAGGCCGGCTGCCTCGCAGGCCAGCCGCAGCTTGTCGCGCAGATCCCAGCGTCCCTCCAGCAGATCGAAGTCCGGCCCACCTGCCTCGCCGCGCTCAAGCCGCGCGAGCGCGTCGAAGGCCGGCGTCAGGCCGGCCACGTCCGCCAGCGTTGCGCCGTCGGCCGGTCTGCCGTCTTGCGGCACATAGGCCACCGTGCCGCTGCGGACCACGCGCCCGGCATCCGGCGCGACAAGGCCCGCCATGACTTTTGCCAGCACGCTCTTGCCGGTGCCGTTGCGACCCACCAGGCCGATGTGCCCGGCATGGAAGGTGTCGCTGAGGTCGTCCAGCAGAACCCGCCCGTCGGGCAGCGCCACGGTGACATGGCGCAGCGACAGCGAGAACGCCGGGGATGAGTTCGAATTGGAGTTCGAATTGGAACCAGTAGGGAAACCGCCGGACGGCGGCGCGCAGAATACCGCGAACGGCATCGATGTGAAGTCAGTCATGCAAGCTCCAGGCAATACGGATAACGCGTCCGGAACCCGAGGGGCTCGACAGGCGCGACCAGTCTTGAAGTGGGCTTACAGGATCATTTGGCGTTGACTCCGGTGATGATGGGGGATGTGACCGGTCAGGCCCTGGCCGAGTTCCCTCGTCCTGCGCCAGCTAGTACCGGACAAGGTAAAGCCCTCTACTTTTACAGCACTTTTCGGCCTGGATAACACAGGGCACCTGGCAGGCTGGCCCGGCAAGCCGCCGCCTTCCTGCCTTTGCCGGCTTTGCATGCCGCAGGCGCTTCCCTCGCCCACCCTTTCGTGCACAGCAATGCGCCATTGCACTTGCTTGTCATGACAAGTATTTACGCCCACTGTGGAGGTGAACAAGCAGGAGTCAACCATGAACACCCACTTCGTCTGGCACTACACCACCGCGACCCATTTGCCGACGATTGCCCAGTCCAGCGCACTGATCCCGACTGCGCAGCCCTTCGCCTCCGCCGCGGCCAAGGTGCTTTGGTTCTCGCGGCAACAGCAGTGGGAACCCTCGGCAGCCAATATCGAATGGAAACGCCGCGACGTTTTTTGTCACCGTGCCAGGAACGATGCCGGTTCGTCGCACGGTCTGTACCGGTTTGGCCTGCCCGGCTCGGATGGCCGGCTGCTGCCCTGGCCTACAGTGACGCGGGTAGCGGGGATCGGCGTGCCCGAGGCGATGGTCATGGTCGCCAACGGTATCCGCGCAGGGGCAAACCCCACGGACTGGCTGGGTACGTTGTCGGCCATCCCGCTTGCCGAACTGCGTTTCCAGGCCTGGAACGGCGAGAAGTGGACGGACGCGGACCTGCATGAATACGAACTCGCGGCGCGGCATGCGAGTGCCGCCGGGACGCAGGCRATCCCTCTCAGGGGCATGGATCTCGCTGCTCGCCGGGGCGCGGCACCCGACCTGCATTGAGAAATGATGCCAACCGATACGAAGCGAGACAGGAGGGCCACCATGTTTCAGCCGCCTCGCATGCCTCATCAGGCACGATAGTTTCCGTTTGCGGAAACTATCGTGCCTTGTCACCATCATCACCTATAGTTTCGCTAAACGGAAACTATATTGACTTTGGCTGTCATCAATCCTATTGTTTCCATATACGGAAACAATGAGCCCGGTTTCACTTCGCATGACGCTTGTTTCCGTAAGACGAAACAATCCCCCAGAAGCCAGGAAGTCTCAAACCCTATGCCGCGCCAGCTGCCAACCTCCCTGCCCCCTCCCCAGCCGCAAATCTCCAGTCTTGGCGAACTCGGCGCGCTCGTCCGTCATCGCCGGCTCAAGCAGAAGCTCAGGATCGACGACGCGGCGAGCTTTTGCGGCGTATCGGCGAATCTTCTGTCGCGGCTGGAAAATGGCCGCCCGGTCCAGACCGACAAGCTCCTGCTCGTCCTTTCCGGACTGGGCCTTGGCATGATCCTGGGACCGAAGGCGGCCACCGCGGATATCGAGATTTCCGCCAGCGCTTTCGAGGGTGCCTGATGGCAACGCACTCGCTCCGCGTTTTCGATGGTGCCGAGCTGGTGGGAGCCGTCCAGTATGACGCGCTGGAAGACAGTTTCTCGTTTGCCTATGACGAGGCCTGGCGTTCGGCCGCGCATCGCTACCCACTCTCGCCAGCCATCCCCTTCGATAGGCCAGCCAGTTCGGCAAGTCTCAGGCGCTTTATTGAGAACCTGCTTCCCGAAGGGCGGGCACTGGACATCGCCTCGGTCTACGGGCAAGTCTCGAAGAACAACGTCTACGGCCTGATCCGCCAGCTTGGCGGGGAAACTGCGGGGGCACTCAGCTTTCATGCCGACGCCCCGCCGCCAGCGCAAGCGCCACAGCTGCGCGAGATCTCCGCCGCTGAACTGAACCAGCGCATCCGCGACCGGGAGCAAGTGCCTTTCACCGTCTGGGATGTCCGGGTTCGCCTGTCCATCGCCGGCTACCAGGACAAACTGGCCGTCTTCATGGACGGGGAGCGCATCTACCTGGCCGACGGGGCCGGCGTCGCGTCCACCCACATCGTCAAGCCCGAGCCGGTCCATGACTCGGCCAGCTGCATGGTGGCAAACGAACACTTCTGCATGACGCTGGCCGGCCGCCTGGGCTTGCCCGTGGCGCCTGTGTCGATACTCCGCATCCCCAGCCCGGTCCTGCTGGTCACGCGCTTTGACCGCGTGAAGGAAAACGGCATCGTCAGGCGCCTGCATATCGTCGATGCATGCCAGGCGCTGGATCTTCCGGTGAGCTACAAATACGAACGGAATTTCGGCGCCGCCAGGGACGTTGCGGCGATCCGCGACGGCGTCAGCTTCGCACGGTTGTTTTCATTGCGAGAGAAAACGGTCGACCAGGCCGTCGCCCAGCGCATCATGCTGCAATGGGCGATTTTCCAGTTCCTGATCGGCAACAGCGACGCGCACGGGAAGAACTTCTCGTTCTTCTGCACGCGAGCCGGGCTGACGCCCACGCCCTTCTACGACCTGGTCTCCGTGGTCCAGTACGATCAGTTCCTGCATGACCTTGCGATGGCGATCGGCGATGCGTTCGACATGGCGGAGGCCACGCCCTATGCCTTCGCGGATTTCATGTCACGCATCGGCATCCGCAGGCCGACCGCCGTGCGGACCATGACAAGCCTGGCGCGCGCCGCTGCCGCGCAGGCCGCCGGGCAAGCGGAGGATCCGGTGTATGTCGGTGAAGAGCGTGACATGGTGCGCTCGATCGTCGCCCTGGTCCGGCGCCAGGCCGACCGCCTCATCGATATGGCGCCGAAGATACTGGCGGTCGACGCAGCCTTGCTGTAGGCCTAGGTGCTCCGGCTTTGCCAGACTCCGCCGCACAGGCAACAGCCCGTCTTTTGTCCCCCATCTTTATTTCACCTCGCGGTCAGGTCTTTGTCTTCATTTCCTGGAACCGGAGGCGCGGCGGCCAGTCATGCCGCGCCCTGCCGGACCGGCCCCGCGGCTGGCAGCGGCACCACCGGGACCGGGTCGACATGGGTCATCACATTCAACACGCCGCGCACTTCCAGCGCGCGCCGGCGCGCCTCCACGGCAACGCGGTGTCCGGCTTCCACGGTCATTGCGCCATCGATCTCAAGGTGCACATCCGCAAGGATGAAGTCGCCCATCTTGCGTGTCTTCAGGTCATGCAGGCCCTGCACGCCTGGCGTGGCAGCCATGGCCTGCCGGATCGCCTCGACGGTCTGCTCGTCCACGGCGCGATCCATCAGGTCGTGCAGCGCGTCGCGGGAAAACGTCCAGCCCATCCTTGTGACCATCAGGCCAACCACCAGCGCCGCTACGGGATCGAGCATGTGGTAGCCGAGCAGATTGCCGCCAATGCCGACCGCGACCACCAGCGACGAAGCCGCATCCGAGCGCGCATGCCACGCATTGGCAACCAGCATGCTGGAGCGCACGCGCTCGGCTACGGCGAGCATGTAGCGGAACAACAGCTCCTTTGCCGCCAGCGCGCCCAATGCCACCCACAGGGCGATGGGCTTGACCGGCAGCACCAACTCCGGTTGCTCGAGCTTTTGCACGGCCGACCACAGCATGCCGACGCCGACCGCGAGCAGCAGCACGCCGATCGCCAGCGACGCGGCCGTCTCGAAACGCTGGTGGCCATAGTGGTGATCGGCGTCCGCGCCCTTGCTGCTATGGTGGCTGGCAAACAGCACCACGAAATCCGAGACCAGGTCGGACAACGAGTGGATGGCATCGGCAATCAACGCCTGCGAGCCGGCGAACAGGCCGGCCAACAGTTGCATGCAGGTCAGCAGGATGTTGACCGCCACGCTCACCCACRTGCTGCGTCGCGCAGCCTGCGCCTTGGCCGGAGCGTCCTCGCCGGATGCTTCGTCTATCGTATCGACTTCCATCGATTTCTCTCTATGGCGTTGGGCGTTGGGGGCGTTGGGGGCGTTGGGGGCATTGGGGGCGTGGGGCTCGGGCGATCTCGCTTCGCGTGGCAGCCAGCCAGGGTGGCACCTGGCCGCAGCAATCCATATGCGGCCAAATGCTATATCAATTTACCTATTGATGCCGCGGGCAGCCCTCAACACCGCTGGCCCGTCAGTGCGACATCAGCAACGGAATTTCGGCATGGCGCATCAGCGTGCGCGTGGTGCCGCCCGTTACCAGCTCGCGCAAGCGTGCGTGGCCATAGCCACCCGCCACCAGCAGATCGGCCCCCAGGTGGCGCACGGCTTCCAGCAGCAGCCGGCCCACCCGGTCGCTGCCTTGCACGGCATGCATGACAGCGGTGATGCCGTGCCGCGCCAGATGATCGCGCAGGCCTGCGTGCGCGCCGGGGACATCGGGCATACCGTGGGTGCCTGTCCGATCATGCGTGCTCGACGCCGAAACCACCGTGACACGCCGCGCCTGGCGCAGCAGGGGCATTGCATCCGCCACCGCGCGGGCAGCCTCCCGTCCGCCGTCCCAGGCGATGGCCACATGCTCGCAAGTCAGGCGGCGCGCGCCAGGCGGCACCAGCAACACCGGCCGGCCGGCGTTGAGCATCACATACTCGGCAGTCTGCGCCACCAGCACGGGGACGGATTCCGGGCCGGGCGGGCGGGCCAGGACAACCAGGTCGGCCATCCGCCCCTGTTGGGCCAGGGCCCAGCCGGGCTCGTCCTCGATGAGCCGGTGCGTGAAGCCCACGCCCGGCGCCGCCTCGTGCATGGCACGATGGAAAGCGGCGCTGGCTTCGGCGCCCTGCGCCAGCAACTGGCGCCTGGCCAGTTCGGCGTAGCGCCCGGCCTCGTCGCCCGCGCCCCGGAAAGGCTCGAGCCGCATGCCGGTGGCTGTCACGCCGATCACATGGCCCGCGGAGCGCTGCGCCAGCCCGGCGGCAAGGCCGACGCGATCCGCACAGCCAGCGTCGGCGCCGAGTTCGACCAGCACGGTCTTGAAATCCATGGTGTTTTCCCTCCGTTCCGGGGACGTCCGCGAACGCGCGGAGACGTTGTCCGACCATCCGGGATGGACTCTACTCCGTGTGCCGTGCAGCGCAAGCGGGCGATGCGCGGGTGTTGCGGCAGATCAAGTTTTCTCCTGCCCCGAGTCCCCCTGCGCCGGGGTGCGCCGTGGCTCAATCTGGCTGGGCATCGGCGCCAGGCTGCGGATCAGCATGATGCTCATGTCGCTGAACGCCTGCGTGCATTGCGCCAGCGTGCCCCGCCACGCGGCATCTGCCAGCGTCAGGTTCTCCCACACCTCGACCGGGTGCGCCGGCGCAACGCCCTGGGCCACCAGCCAGGCGGCGATGTCCCTGGGCATGAAATCCCAGGGACGTGGAATGACGATGGCATTGCGCTGGTCCGCCAGCACATGCAGGAGATGGCGCTTGAACGGATCCAGGTCGCCGCGCCGGTGGAACGTCAGGAAGGTGGTTTCGTCGAAACAAACCTTGCCGCGCGCGGCCAGCACCTGGGCGGCGGAAATGCCAGGTACGGTTTCCACCGGATGGCCGCAAGCCCGCTCCACCCGCTCCAGGTACTGGAAGCCGCTGAAGTGCATGTCGCCCATGAACAGCACCACGCAGCGGCGGCCGGCATGATGCTCGGCCGCAACCCAGTCGAGCCGCTCGACCTGGTCCTGGTAGCCCATGGTGACAATCCGGGCATTCGGCGGCACCAGCGGCCGTATGACCTCGATGACCGTATCGAATCCGGCCACGATGTCGGCGCCGAGGATGAGGTCCGCTACGCCAAGGGTGAGGAAGTCAAGGTGCCCGGGACCTACGCCGGCGCAGATGATCATGGGAAATTCCGGTTCGATGGGAACGGCACGTGCATCGCGCCGCCAGGACAGCGCGCCATTATGCCAAGCCGGCCGCGTCGCGCCGGCCTTGCGGCAGGCGCTGCCATTGCGGTCCTGCGCGGGCAACCCGCGGTTTTCAGCGGTCGCTGAATCAAGTCCCCGATAGCGGTATGCAAAAAAAACTTCAGGATCCGCTACCGGATGCCGATACCTGCATCAGAGCCGAGTCAATGTCCCATGAGCCCAGGCGGGCCAGGCAGGCATTCTCGGGCGTTAGCGACGTTTACCTCACCCATGCCAGACAGAGACAAAGCGCTCAGCATAGCCGACCCGCATCAGTTGTTCCGCAATTCGCTTGAGCAAGCTTCCGACGCCGTCTTCGTACTGAACACGGACAACCGGGTRATCTTCCTGAACGCAGCGGCGGAGACACTCTATGGGGCATCCCGCAAGCAAGTCTTCGGGATGGACGTGGACGCGCTCGTGCAAAAGCTGCCCGGCATCGGCGCGCGCGCTCACGGCGCGGAACCCGGTCAGGACGGCGAGCATGCCCTGCCTTTGCCCGCCGTCCAGATCCTGCGGCCGGACGGCGAGCGGCGCTTTGGCTTTATCGCGGAGGCCAGTACCCGGCTCGGAGACGTCACGCTGCGCACGCTACTGTTGAAGGTGGCGGGCARCATCGAACCCAGCCGCGACGACCATCCACTGCTTTCGGTCATCGCCGACGAGATCGACAGCGCGGTCCTCGTGGTCGATGACGACTGGCATATTGTGTACGCGAACGCCGGGCTCACGCGCATGCTCGGCTACACGCGCGGCGAGATGGTTGGAAAGACGCCGCGCGAGCTGCTAGCCCGCGAATTCACGGATCCGGGCGTGATGGAGCGGCTGCATGCCCACCGCTCCTCCCCCGGCGGCGAACGCCATGAAGCGCTGGTGTACGCGCGCGATGGCAGCCCGCTGTGGGTCTCCGCCACGGTCCGGCATCTGGTCGCCAGCGACCGTCATCCGACCGGGGGCGACCGGCATCACGGCATCGTCATCCTCACGGATATCACTCAGCAGAAAGCCTACGAACTGCTGCAGCGAAAGGTGTTGCAGGCCATGGTGATGGAGCAGCCGCTCCCGGCCGTGATGGAACTGATCTGTGAGGAAGTGCAACGCGTTGCGCCTTCAGTGATTGCTTCGGTACTGCGGGTGGACGCCGACGGCCGTTTGCGCCCGCTGGCCGCGCCGAGCCTGCCGGCGCACTACGCGGCGGCACTGGACGGCATGAGCATAGGGCCCGCTGCCGGCTCCTGCGGCTCGGCCGCCTGGCTGGGCGAGCCGGTGGTGGTCAGCGATATCGCCAACGATCCGCTGTGGGCGGATTACCGCGATCTCGCCCTGCCGCTTGGCCTGGCGGCGTGCTGGTCGTATCCGATCAAGGCCAGCGACGGGCGCGTACTCGCCACGCTGGCGTTCTACTATCGCACTGTCCGCCAGCCAGATGCGTTCCACCTACAGCTCTTCGAGGTGTGCACTTCGCTATGCAAGCTCGCGTTTGAACGCGAGGCAGCGGCCGAGCGGATCATGCAGCTCGACCACTACGATTCGCTGACCGGCCTGCCCAACCGCAGCCTGCTGCAGATGCAGGCTAGCACCCTGCTGCTCGCCGCACGCCAGGCCGGCACCACGCTCTGCGTGCTGTTCGTCGACCTGGACCGTTTCAAGCATATCAACGACTCGCTTGGCCACGCCGGCGGCGACAAGCTGTTGCGCGAGGTTGCCCAGCGCCTGATCGCGCATGCCGGAGAATCCGCGCTGGTGGCACGGCTTTCGGGCGACGAGTTCGCTCTGGTACTGCCCGACAGCGACCGCCCCCGGACCATTGCCGCGGGCAAGCGCATCCTGGCCGCGCTGCACCAGCCGCTGCGCATCGATCACGCCAGCATCGCTCCGTCGGCCAGCATCGGAATCAGCATGTTTCCCGCCGACGGCGATGCCCTGGACTACCTGCTGCACTGCGCCGAGATGGCCATGTACGACGCCAAGGCCGCGGGGCGCAACCTGTTCCGCTTCTTCAGCATCGAGATGAACTGGGCCGCCCAGGAGCGCCTTGCGCTGGAATCGGCACTGCGCGATGCCTTGCTCGCGGAGGAACTGCATCTCAATTTCCAGCCCCAGGTGTTCCTGCGGGATGGGCGGCTCTACGGCCTGGAAGTCCTGGTCCGCTGGCATCACCCGCATTTCGGCATGGTGTCGCCCGACCGCTTCGTACCGCTGGCCGAAGACAGCGGCCTGATCGGCGCACTCGATCGCTGGGTGCTGGAGCAATCGTGCGCGCAACTCGCCGCCTGGCGCCTGCAGGGGCTGTCCGTGCCCACGATCTCGGTCAATATCTCGCCCGCCAGCTTCCGGGACCCGGGGCTGCCGGCACAAGTGGCCGAGACCCTGGCCCGCCACGGCCTGCCCGCCCAGGCGCTGGTGCTGGAGATGACCGAGGGGCTGCTGATGGAGGATGACGCCGGCATTGCCGCCACCGTCGCGGCCATCCACGCACAGGGCGTACGCTTGTCCATGGACGACTTCGGCACGGGATATTCCAGCCTTGGCTATCTCAGGCAGTTGCCCGTGCACCAGCTCAAGCTTGACAAGAGTTTCGTGATCGACCTGGAAAGCGATGCCGCCGCCCGCGAACTGGCCAGCGCCGTCATCCGTATTGGCGACAGCCTGAAACTCGCGGTGGTCGCCGAAGGCGTGGAAAACGAAGCGCAGCGCCAGTTCCTGCTCTCGCAGGGATGCCATATGGGACAAGGCTACCTGTTCTCGCGCCCGCTGGACGCCGCCGCGGTAGCACGCTGGATCACCACGCCACGGCCGGCCGAACACCAGTCCGCGGTGCCCGGCGACCGGCATTCCAGGCGCTGAGGGCAACGTTCACGTCTGGACCCGCCCAGGGCGATAGCCCGGGCGGTTCGCGCGGCCGGCTCAGGACGGCGAAGCCGGTCTCGCGTTTCCAGCCGCGCCCGCCGCTTTGGCGGCCTGCGCTCAGGCTTCCTCGCCCCCCACCTGCGCCTCGCCACCAAGCCGTGGCTTGGTGGCATAAGCTACGCCATGCATTTCCAGATAGTCGCGAATCAACTGGCGCACTACCTGGGAGGGCGTCTTGTCCTGTGCCGCGCACAGGTTCTCGAAGGCGTTCTTCTTCACCGGGTCGATCAGCAGGGTGAGACGGGCGGTTTTGGATTCCATGGGATTGCAGAGTGCCAGCCAGTGCGCCAGCAATGTTAATTTGATTAACATTTAATGATAATAGAACAACGGCCCAAGGGCAACCGACCGTCTTTCGTGCTGTGCAAAGGACTGGGCATTATCGATGTTTTTACCGAGGGTGCCGGGGGGCTGGCCATGTGATATCCCCGCTCGACCTCATCCACGGCTTGCTTTATTCCTGTACCGGGGCCGGTTGCCGTGGTGGCCGCGCAACGCCCCACCGGCCGCATGGCTGCCGCGGTCATCATCGCGCCATGGATCAGGGCAGCCATGGTGATGACCACGCGGCTCGCGCGGTACACTCCGTGGCTCGGACGCAACTGATTTACGGCCCAACACCACAAAGGTTCGCGCAGACACATTGCTTTGCAATTGCCCGGCTCGCCGCTATCTACAATCGAATTGTCGGGAGGCACATCCCGCCCATCAACGAGCCAGCAACGCATCATGCAGGACCAAGCTTTACCTCCCATCGTGATTTGCCTGCAGGGCCTGCGCGAGTTTGCCGCTTCGCTCACCGCGGGCTCCTTGCTCCAGTCCGCCACCTTGCAGGTGATCGCCGAATACGAACGCAATGCCCGGACTTCCGAGGACGCGTACTGCGCGCGGCTCCACTGCTGGGACTAGCCGCGGATCCAGCGGGACTGCCGTGCCGGCCGTTCAATGCCGGCACGCCAGCGGAGAGCGCGCGCCGCCGTCGCGCACCAGCGGCAGGATCGTAGGCGCGAGCGATTTCAGCAGTTGCACGGACAGCGCGCTGGTGAAGGCGTAGCGCGCGGCGTAGGGTTCCTGCACATAAGCCGTAACGTTGCCGAAATAACGGTCGCCAAGGAAGAATACGAAGGTGGCCGAGCGGCTGACCACGCGCGAGGAAATCAGCCGGCCGCCCGGCCCGTAGACTTCGTAGCGATGGTCGCCGGTGCCGGTCTTGCCGCCGGCCAGGATGCCGCTGCTGCCCAGCGCGGCTTTCAGCGAGCCAGCCGTGCCCGAATTCACCACGCCGACCAGCGCCGCGCGCACTACCTCCGAGATGTCCTCGCTCAACAGCCGCTTGCCCTGCCCGGCCAGCCCGAAATCGGTGGCGTATGGCGTGCCCTGCGCGAATTCCAGGCTGCGCAGCGCGGTCGCCTGCTGGCGCACGCCATTGCCCTGGATAATCCCGACCAGTTCGGCCAGGGCGGCGGGACGATCGCCGGCAGCGCCGATCGCCGAGGCATATGACGGCGTGATCCCGCTGAACGGATAGCCCAGCCGTTGCCAGCGCCGCGCGATTTCGGCGAAAGCCTGGCGCTCCAGCTGGCTGCGGATGCGGCGGGTCTGGCCACCGGGATTGCGAGCCTTGAACAGCCAGACGTACACCTCCTGGCGCTGGTCGGCGCTGTCGCGCAAGACTTCATCCAGGCTGGCGTCAGGCCGCTGGCGCAGGTAATCCAGCAGCCATAGCTCCAGCGGATGCACCCGTGCGAGGTAGCCGCGGTCGTTGAGCGAGAAGCTGGTCTGGCCGTACTTGCGGTACAGCGTCGCCAGCTTGTCATCGGTCAGCCCCACGCGCGGCAGGGTGGCACGCATGATCTTGTTGAACTGCTCCGGATCGATGTCAGGTTCGACGCTACGTAGCGCCACCGCCAGCCCCACCGGCGAGAAGTACCGGTTTTCCAGCAAGCGCTTCAACGCTTCCTGATGGGTCTTGCCGCGATACTTCGAATAAAAAGCGCGCAGGTAGTCGCTACCCTCCTTGTCGGCAAAGCGGACCAGGTAGGCCCGCCGCTGCGGCGCGGCCGGGTTGTTCAGCCACTCGTCGGCATCGGGATGCAGCCGGTAGGTCTCGTAACGCACGATATCCCGCATCAGGCGGATGAAGACCAGGTTCACGGAATGCTCGAAACCCTCCCGCACGGGCATGATCTTCGTGTTCTCCCAACGCTCGAAGTTGGTGAAGGTCTGTAGCCCGCCGCCGGTAAAGAACGCTTCGCCCGCCCCGCCGGAGTAGCGGCGCAGCATGGCGGCCTCCAGGATGGCGCGACGGCTCTTGTCGGAAGCGGTGAGCAGGTAGTTCAAAACCCACTGGGTCAACACATCGAGCTTGGCCGGCTTGACCTCGCGCAACCCGGCGGGCGCCATGTCGGCATATTTCTCATGCAGTTCCGAGATGATCTCGAGGTAAGTCACCAGCGTGCGCAGCTTGGCGGTGGAGCCCAGGTTAAGCCGCGCGCCGCGGTTGAGGTCGAACGGCAGGTCCAGGTTGTCGGCCTGCACGCGCAGCAGGTTCGCGCCGTCGATCTTCTCGTAGAGCGTGAAGCTGATCGCCAGCTTGCCGGGGTCGTCGCCTTCGCGCAGCAGGTTGTGGCCATACATGTTGAAGGCATGGGCGCCATCGCGCGTGCCCGCCTTCAATAGCGCCTCTGTGACGACACGTTGCAGACCGGTATTGATGGTGCTATGGGCCGTCAGGTCGAGGCGGTCCAGTTCATAGCTGCTGTCGAGATCGAGATAGCGCAGCAGGTCGGTGCGCACGCCGCTCAGGGCCTTGCGCGAAACAAACGAGATTTCGGGCCGGTCCAGCGACGGGGGAGACAGCTTCAGTGGCTGCGCCAGCGCCGCATCGCGCAGCCACGGCGGGATGGCGCCCGCAGCCGCCAGCAAGCGCAGGTAGCTGTCGGTCAATGCCACCAGCCCGGCGGTATTGCGGCGCAGGAAATGCGATGGCCCGCGCTGCGCGATGATCAGCGAAAGCGCCTCCTTGAACACCTTCGCCTGCCGCTCGCCGAGTTCGCCTTCGCCCTGGCCAGCGCCGGGTCCCGGGCCTGCCGCATTCGCCAGCAAGCGGTTGGCCTCGTCGAAATCCTGCCCGTACCAGGCCCACAGGCCATCCCCCAGCCCGTTGATCTCGCCCAGGCCGGCACGGGCCGAAAGCGGCACGGAGTTCAGGTAATCGAGCAGGATGCGCTGCCTGGCGGCCACGGTGTTCGGGCCGTCCAGATAGGCGCGCATCGACGCGCTGGCCATCTGCCGAAGCTTTTCCTTGGGCGAACTGGTTCGTCCCGCGCGCGAATGGCGGTATTTCTCGATCTGGGTGGCGAGCGTGCTGCYGCCGGCGGCGTCGTGCTTGTCGTTGAAAAAGCGCACGCCCTGGTCCATTGCGGCGCGCGTGAAGCGCCGCACATCAAGCGCGGGGTTGCGCGTGGGAAATTCGGGATCGAGCAGGTCGCGGTTCTCGATAAAGAGCAAGGCGCCCACCAGCAAGCCTGGAATCTGGTCGAAGCTGCCGTAGGTACGGGGCGGCGCGCTCCTGGCATTGAACGCCTCATCATTGCAATCGAGCAGGTCCAGGCGCGCATGGGTCTTTTCGTGGTACGGCGCGAATAAGCCGGAATCGGTCAGCTCGAGCATCTGGTCGGACCAGCGCGCCTGGCGTTCGCGGCGATAACCGCGCGCCTCCAGCAGTTCCGTGAACTGCGGCAAGCGGCTGTAGCCGAAGCGCAGATCATAAGGCCCGTCTTCCGGAAAGCGGATGCGATCACTCGGACCGTCCTTCACCGCGAACGCGATGTCCTTCGCCCGCCCGGCAAAGTAGCGCGCCTGCAACCGCGAAGTGGCCAGCTCCTCGCTGACGGCCGCGCAGACGAAGTAGACGCCACTAATGAGCAGCGCCAATAACAGTAGCCTGGGCCAGAGACGTCGACGCACGATTCAGGTCCGTTTGCGAGGAAACCGGGGATTCCCGGCACTTCGGCCACCGCAGGCCGCCTGCTGGTAACGATGGCACCGTTCCGCCACCTTTGTCACTACGTATACCCTAGTCCAATGGGGCCAAACGCACAAAAGTGGCAT
The DNA here is from genome assembly GCF_056399885.1 of Cupriavidus sp. 01L45. Taxonomy (NCBI): domain Bacteria; kingdom Pseudomonadati; phylum Pseudomonadota; class Betaproteobacteria; order Burkholderiales; family Burkholderiaceae; genus Cupriavidus; species Cupriavidus sp. 01L45. The sequence goes on from NZ_JBFTSG010000029.1 coordinate 72,756, forward strand.
GCGGCGCCACCGCGCATCCCCCATCCCGCCATATGCGCGGGCCCGACCGCCAGCTTACACGCGGAACGCGGCGATAGCCTGGTCCAGTTGGCGCGCCTGCTCCTCCAGCGAGGCCGCCGCGGCAGCAGCCTGCTCGACCAGCGCGGCGTTTTGCTGGGTGCCTTCGTCCATCGACGTCACCGCCCGGTTGACCTGCTCGATGCCGCTGCTCTGCTCGGYCGAGGCGGCGGCGATTTCGCCCATGATGTCGGTCACGCGGCGAATCGCCGCGACCACGTCCTCCATGGTGCTGGCCGCGCGCCCGGCCAGGCTGCTGCCGGTTGCGACATGCGCCAGCGAAGTCTCGATCATGGACTTGATCTCGCGCGCCGCGCCGGCGCTGCGCTGCGCCAGGCCGCGCACTTCGCCCGCTACCACGGCGAAGCCGCGCCCCTGCTCGCCCGCGCGGGCAGCCTCGACGGCGGCATTGAGCGCCAGGATATTGGTCTGGAAGGCAATGCCGTCGACGACACCGATGATCTCCGCGACGGTCTTGGCCGCAGCGCTGATATCGCCCATGGTGGCCATCACGTCGCCTACCACCGCGCCACCCTGGTGGGCCACCTCGGCCGCGCTGACGGCAAGCTGGCTGGCCTGGCGCGCGTTGTCGGCGTTCTGGCGCACCGTGGAGGTCATCTGTTCCATGCTGGACGCCGTTTCTTCCAGGGAGGCGGCTTGCGCCTCCGTGCGGCCGGAGAGGTCGGCGTTGCCGGCTGCGATCTGCCGCGTGGCTGCGGTGATCGCACCGGCGCCCTGGCGCACGCGCCCCACTGTGTGCGCCAGGCTGGCCTGCATGCGCGCCAGGCCTTCAAGCAGGCGCCCCATCTCATCGCGGCGCGTAACCTGCACGGGATGGCTGAGATCGCCCGCCGCGATGCGGTCGAACTGCTTCAGCGCCAGATCCAGCGGGCCAACGATGGCGCGCAGCAGGAACACGGCGCAAGCGGCCGCCACCAGCAGCGCCAGTACGATGGCGGCAACCACCCCGTTGCGGAAATGGCGATACGCCACCTGCGACGCCTCGAAATTGCCGGCGGCCATCTTGAGTTGGAACTGGCTCAGCTTGAGGCTGCTGTCATTGGCGTCGCGAAACAGGCGGGAGAGCTTGCCGTCCATGATCTGGTCGGCCAGAGCGCGGTCCCCGGCCCGCAGCGCGACGATGATGGCGGCGATGCCATCGCGGTTGGCGGCCTCCCGCTTGGCCGCGACAGCCACGGCCAACTGGTCTTCCTCGCTGTCGCGCGGCAAGGCCATGAAGCGCTTCCATGCCTCGTCCGAACGCCGCGTCAGCTCTTCGGTACGGTCGAGCAAACCCTTGGCTTCCGGGCTGTCCGGGTAGAGCATGGCGCGGTCCAGCGCCGTACGCGCGCGGGTGAGGCTCAGGTCCGCTTCGCCCAGCGCCAGCGCCGAAGCGAGCTGGTTCGTGTAGGTGGACTCATGCGCGTCGTTGGCGGCACGCAAGCCGAGCAAGGCGGCCACTCCCACGCCCAGGGCAAGCAGGAACAGCAGGGAAACGGTAGCGAGAAGGCGGGCGCGAATGGTAAGGCTGGCAAGCATGGCGAGGTGCCCGGAGGCTAATGGCTGTGGAGCCCGCGCTGGGCTGAAAGCCTGTCTATCGGTGCGGTGCGGCGACAACTTGAGGGTCGGCCGCAAGTTGTGCGCAAACAGACACCTGGCCGCCTATTTCAAGCATCGGGATTGATCTGACGCAAACATCGGCATGATCCCGGTCAAGTCCGGGCCACGGCCTCCGTTAGTCCGGTGATCTCAAACCCCTGTCCCGATCCGATGATGAATAACCTGAGCGTGCGCACCGCCTTGCTGGGCATCCTGGTGACCTTTGCATGCATGATCGTGTTTGGCGCCGGTGTCGGCGTGCTCGCGCTAGGCGCCGCCAACCAGGCAACCGGCCGCGTCCAGCAGCTTTCCGCCTCCACGCTGTTGCTCAACGATGCGTACAAGGACATGACCCGGGCCCGCGCAGCGCTAGCACGGGCCTACGCCACGGCGCGCGAGGGTGGTGCCGGGGTCGATGCCGGCGCGCTTGATGCCGCCGCCAAAGCCCTCGGAAATTCCGCCAGGGCGTTGCAGCGCTTCGAGGCCACGCCCGCGCAGGAAGAGCAGGACGCGTCCCTGCGCCGCCAGGTCGCCGACGCCGCGCGGCGCCATGCCGGCACGATAGAGCGCGCCATGGCAGCGCTGCGCAGCGGCGACGCTGCTGCCTATGCCACCCTCAACGACAAGGAAGTCACGCCTTCGGGCGCGGACTACTCGGCGGGTGTCGAGCGCTTTCAGGTGGAGGCGGCCCGGCTGTCGCAACAGGAAACCGAAGCAAGCAGCGCGCGCTACCAGTTGGTGGTGAAACTGGTGGTGGTGGGCATCACCGCAGCGCTGGGCCTGATCGTGGCGGTACACCTGGGGCTGCGCGCGTTCGTCGTAGCGCCCCTGGCTGCCGCCGCCGAGCATCTCGACTGCGTGGCCAAGGGCGACCTGAGCCACCGCGCGGTGGCGGCCAGCGGCAATGAGGTGGGACGCGTGCTCGCCGCCGTGGCACGCATGCAGGAGGCGCTGACGCGCACCGTCAGCCAGGTGCGCGCAAGCTCCGACTCCGTCAACACCGGCGCGCGCGAGATTGCCGCGGGCAACACCGACCTGTCGGCACGCACCGAGCACCAATCCGCATCGCTCGAGCAGACCGCCGCCAGCATGGAGGAACTCACCTCCACGGTCAGCAACAACACGGAAAGCGCGCGCCAGGCCAGCGAGCTGGCCGCCGAAGCCGCCCGCCTGGCCACGCGCGGCGGCGACGACGTACGCGGCGTGATACAGACCATGGGCGACATCAGCAGCAGTTCGAAGCGGATCGCCGACATTATCAGCGTGATCGACGGCATTGCATTCCAGACCAATATCCTGGCGCTCAACGCCGCCGTGGAAGCGGCGCGGGCGGGGGAGTCGGGACGCGGTTTCGCCGTGGTGGCGGGCGAGGTCCGCGCTCTGGCGCAACGCAGCGCCAGCGCCGCACGCGAGATCAAGTCCCTGATCGACGACTCCGCCAGCAAGGTCGGTGCGGGCAACGCACTCGTCGCCCAGGCCGGCCAGACCATGAGCGAGACCGTGGACGCCGTGCAGCGCCTGGCGCGGATCATGGAAGACATCTCGTCGGCATCGCTTGAGCAAAGCGCCGGCATCGTGCAGGTCAGCGAGGCCGTCACCCAGATGGAGGCCGTCACCCAGCAGAATGCGGCGCTGGTGGAACAGGCGGCCGCCGCGGCCGGATCGCTCGAAACGCAGGCGCGCCAGCTTGCCGAGGCGGTCGGCGCCTTCCGGCTCGCGCAGGCCGCCTGAGGGCCAGCACGCACGCCCCTCTACAACCACCTCAGGCCACTTTCATGCAGCCGCCAGTCCGCGCTGCAAAGTGGTCTTGAGCATGGAGAACACCTGCCGCGCCACCGGGTTGGCCGCATTCGGCCGGGCCCACAGGTAATACGTCACATCGGGCAGGCGCGGCAGCCCGTCCTTGTCGCCCAGCACCCGCATATCGGCGCCAAGCAGGTCGATGCTACGGGCCGTGATGCCCAGGCCCGCGCGGATGGCCGCCTTTATGCCAATCAGGCTCGGCGCAAAATAGGCCGTGCGCCAGGGCACGCCGGCCTCCTTGAGCGCTTCCAGCGCCAGCTTGCGAAACAGGCTGGGTTCGTCGGCCAGGATCAAGGGCACCGTGCTGCCCTGCTCATAGGCAAAATCCGCCGCGCACACCCAGATGGTGGGCGAAGTGCGCAACACCAGGCCATCCAGGCTGCTGTCTTCGCGGGTGGAGACAGTCAGGTCGATTTCCCCGCGCCGCAACGACTCCATCAGGAAAGGGCTGCGCCCGACATGGATCTCCAGGCGCAAGGCGGGGGAAGCCCGCGCGATGTGCGACAGCAGCGGCGGCAGGATGGTGTCGGCCACATCGTGCGGCGCGCCGATACGCAGCGATCCGGTCAGGTCGCCCTCGCGCAGCACGCGCAACGCCTCGTCGTTCAGGTTCAGCAGTTGCCGCGCATATTCCACAAGCTTGTTGCCATGCCGTGTGAGTTGCTTGCCGCGCCCCTGGCGCTCGAACAACACCAGCGCCACCTGCTCCTCCAGCCGCTGCATCTGCTGGGTGACGGCGGACTGGGTGCGATGCAGCCGTTCCGCCGCCGCGGCAAAGGTACCGTGGTCGGCAATGGCCACCAGGGTGCGCAGCAGGTCCAGGTCGAGATTACGCATTCATTAGACTTGCTTAAGTGTTTTCATGGGTGATTAAGTGGTTTTGGGCACGGGCCTTCATTACAGTGAAACCAGACAAAGATACGTCCCGCCCCGCAAACCAAGAACTATCAAGACTCAGCAAGGATTCTAGAGACATGTCGATCGCACAACAACGCCAGGCCGCCGTCGGGGAAACCATTCGATCCATCAAGGAAATCGTAGCCAGCGGCGGTGTCACCCGTGACTCGCTGGCCAGCGTCCTGGATCAGGTGGCGCAACTGGCGGCCAGGCCGCAACTGTGGGCCGAGAGCGAATTCGCCCCGCCCGAGGAAGGCGAGCGCCAGGCCCGCTACCTGATTGCGGAAGATCCCGACCAGAGCTTCGCGCTGTACCTCAACGTGATGCGGCCGGGCAAGCGCATCCCGCCGCATGACCACACCACCTGGGCCTGCGTGGCCGGCGTGGTGGGGACCGAGTACAACGACGTCTACCTGCGCACCGACGACGGCAGCGTGCCGGGCGTGGGTACGCTGGCGCACTCGCACACCGTGGAAGTGGGCCCGGGCTCGGGCATCGCGCTGCTGCCCGACGACATCCACTCGGTCGAAATTCGCGGCGAAGCCGTGATCCGTCACCTGCATATGTACGGCCGCGCCCTGGAAACCCTGACCAGCCGCACCGCTTATGACCTCGAAACGGGCCGTTGCCAGGCCATGAGCGTGGGCGTCAAGACGCGCCGCTAAGCGGCACCGGGGCGGTGCGGCACTGACACGCCCGCACCGCCCCGCCTCTGCCGAAGCCCTTTTCCAACGCACTACCGCTTGCCTCCCGCCCGTGCGCGGCCAGGAGGCCAGGCCCCCTTTTTGCCTGAAGAACCGCATGCCCGACATCCTTACTACCCATTACACCCTGCTCGATCCCGCTGCCCTCAAAGGCTGGCTGCACGACCAGGAGGAGATCGCCCTGTTCGATATCCGCGAACATGGCCAGTACGGCGAAGGCCATCCCTTCTACGCGGTACCGCTGCCTTACAGCCGGCTCGAACTAGACATAGGCCGGCTGGCCCCGAATCCTTCGGCGCGCATCGTGCTGGCCGACGATGGCGACGGCCTGGCGCCGAGCGCCGCGCAGGCCCTGGCGGCCCTCGGCTACACGCGCTTGTTCGTGCTGGACGGTGGCGTACCGGGCTGGCATGCCGCCGGCTATGCGCTGTTCGCCGGTGTCAATGTGCCATCCAAGACCTTCGGCGAACTGGCCGAGCACCATTACGGCACGCCCCGCGTCTCGGCCGCCGAACTGGCCGCCATGCAGGCCGGCGAGCAAGCCCCGGTGGTGCTTGACGGCCGGCCCGTCGCGGAATTCCGCAAGATGAATATCCCCGGCGCCATCTGCTGCCCCAATGGCGAGCTGGCCTACCGCCTGCGCGACCTCGTGCCGGACCCGGCCACGCCCATCGTGATCAACTGTGCCGGCCGCACGCGCAGCATCATCGGCGCCCAGACCTTGATCAATTTTGGCGTGCCCAACCCTGTATACGCGCTGGAAAACGGCACCCAGGGCTGGTACCTGAACGACTTCAGGCTGGAACACGGCGGCACGCGGCGCTATCCGGACAACGCCGCGCCCCGCGGCCTCGATGCGGGCCGCACCGCCGCGCAGGCGATGGCGCAGCGCTTCTCGGTCCCTCGCATCGATGTGGCCGAGGCCCGCGCGTGGCTCGACGACCGCTCGCGCACCACCTTCCTTTGCGACGTCCGCACGCCGGAGGAGTATGYCGCCGGGTCGGTACCCGGTGCCCAGAACACACCCGGCGGCCAGTTGATCCAGGCCACCGACCAATATGTGGGCGTGCGGCGCGCGCGCCTCGTGCTGATCGATGCCGATGGTGTGCGTGCGACCGTGGCAGCGAGCTGGCTGCGCCAGATGGGACACGACGCCGTAGTGCTCGAAGGCGGGCTGGAGGCGGCGCTTGGCGGCCGCCTGGCCGCGCCCGCCGGTCCGCAGGCGCCGGCTCGCGCCCTGCGCCGTATCGATGCCCCCACGCTGGCCGCGGGCCTGGCCGGGCAACAGGTGCTGGCGCTCGATGTGCGCGCCAGCATGGCGTATCGCGCCGGCCACGTGCCCGGCAGCCGCTGGTCGATCCGCCCGGTCTTTGCCCGCGACCTGGCCGGCGTGCCAAGCGACACGCCGCTGGTGCTGATCGGCGACGAAGGCCAGCCGGGACTGGCCGGGCTGGCTGCCGGCGAACTGGCGGTGCTCGGCTACCGCGATGTCCGCCTGCTGGCCGGCGGCGTGGATGCCTGGCAGGCCGCGGGAAATACGCTCGCCACGGGGGACGAGGCGAACAGCCTGCCGGATGCGCGCTGCATCGATTTCCTGTTCTTCGTGCACGACCGCCACGACGGCAACAAGGAAGCCGCGCGCCGCTACCTGGCGTGGGAGACCAACCTGATCGGCCAGCTTGACGCGCAGGAACTGGCCACTTTCCGATTCGCCTGATCCGGCCAGCCCGGGATCGTTCCGCAACATGACCCGCCAACAGCGACCGAGCCCTTCGCGCATCCGGCACCCGCCCGCACGCGTGCTGGGCCATGCGCGCGGACGGCAAGGCGAGTCGCCTGGCTTTGATTCCCACACGGCTCGACGGTGCAGCGCCAAGGGGACGTCCCGGCATTCCGGGAACACAGGGGCAAGCGGGGCCGCAGAAGCCCGCCCGGCCCCCCTTCGCTCTGGCATCTCTCTACATACAAAGGGGTTCTTCATGTCACGCATCAAGCAGGTACTGGCCGGCACTTTCGCCACCGTCGCAGTCCTCGCCATCACGATGGCCACGTCCGCTACATCCGCCACTGCACAGCCGCTGGCGCCGGTTGGCGGTTTCCCGTCGCAGCCGCTGCGCTTTGTCTCGCCGTTTCCGGCCGGCGGCGGCAACGATGCCGTCACCCGCATCGTCACCACGCGGCTCACCGAAGTGCTCGGGCAGACCGCCGTCACAGACAACCGCGGTGGCGCCGGCGGCAATATCGGTACGCGCTTCGTGGCCGAATCCAAACCCGACGGCTATACCTTGCTGACCTCGCAGGTGTCGGTGATGGCCGTCAATCCGACGCTGTACAGCGCCCCCGGCTTCGACCCGGTCAAGAACTTCATGCCGGTCACGCAGATCAACGCGGCGCCGCTGGCCATCGTGGTGGCAGCCAATGCGCCGTGGCAGACGTTTGCCGAACTGGCCGCCCAGGCCAAGGCCCAGCCGCAGAAGATCACCTTTGCCACGCCCGGCAACGGCACGCTCTCGCACCTGGTTGGCGTGGTGCTGGACAAGGACAGCGGGGTGGCCCTGCAGCATGTGCCCTACAAGGGTGCCGGCCCCGCCATCAACGATCTGCTGGGCGGGCAGGTGAATGTGCTGATCACTTCCACCTCCTCGGTGGCGAGCTTTATCCAGAGTGGCCGCATGCGTGCGCTGGCGGTCACCAGTCCACGCCGCCTGGGTGTGTTCGCCAAGGTCCCGACGCTTGAGGAACTCGGCTATCGCAATGCCCGCTTTGAAGACTGGTATGGCGTGTTCGCGCCGGCCGGGACTTCGCCCGAGCGTATCGCCTATCTGAACCGCGCCATCGCGCAGGTGCTGCAGATGCCCGAAGTGGTGAAGCTGATCAACGAAGGCGGCAGCGACGTGGTGGCCAGCAAGCCGGACGCATTCGCCGCGCAGCTCAAGAGCGACATCGCGCGCTGGTCGCACATCGTCAAGCTCTCCGGCGCCCGCGTGGACTGATCAGCCTGGATTCGAAGCGGGCGGCATGGCTCTTGCAGCCGCCTGCACAGGCAACGACAAAGTACAAAAGACAAGCACCAGCCGTCATCACCGCCGTGCCACCCCGGCGCGGCGTCCTACCAGGCCAGGCCATGAAAAAGCAAAGCATACTTACCCATCTCGCCCACGTCGGCCGAACCGCCTCCGTGGACGGCGGCCAGCCGGTCAATCCGCCCGTGGTGCGCGCCAGCACGGTGCTGTTCGACTCGGTGGCGCAGATGCGCGAGATGCGGGCGCGGCGCGGCAGCGAGCGCCTCTTCACTTATGGCGCGCGCGGCAACCCCACCGCGTTCGCACTGGAAGACATGGTCACCGAGCTGGAAGGCGGCTACCGTACGCGGCTCTTTCCCAGCGGGCTGGCGGCGGCGGCAATGACGCTGCTGGCCTATCTGCGCCCCGGCCAGCATGTGCTGCTGCCCGATTGCGTCTACGAGCCGGTGCGCAAGCTCGCCGAAGGCTTTCTCGCGCAGCACGGGATTGCCACCAGCTTCTATGCCGCCGACGGCCACGACCTGCAAGCCAGGCTGCGGCCCGAAACCCGTCTCGTGTACGTGGAAACGCCCGGCTCGCTGGCCTATGAGATGTGCGACCTGCCGGCCGTCGCCGACATAGCGCATCGTCATGGCGCGCTGGTGGCGGCCGACAACACCTGGGGCTCCGGCCTGCTGTACCAACCACTTGCGCTCGGCGCCGATATCTCCCTGATGGCCGCGACCAAATACCTGTCCGGGCATTCCGACGTCATGATGGGCACGGTCTGCACGACCGAGGCCGCCTGGCCCGCGTTGGCCGCGCTGGCCGACGCCTTCGGCATCGCTGTCAGCCCGGACGACGCCTATCTGGTGCAGCGGGGCATGCGCACGCTGGGCGCCCGCCTGTCCCAGCACGAACGCGGCGCACTGGCGGTGGCGCACTGGCTGTGCACCCGCCCCGAAGTCGCCGAAGTGTTCTGCCCCGCCCTGCCCGGCGACCCCGGACACGCACTGTGGCGCCGTGATTGCCACGGCACCAACGGCCTGCTGTCGTTCTCCCTGCGCGATGCCGCGCCGGATGCCGCCGAACGCTTCATCGACAGCCTTGCGCTGTTCGGCATCGGCGCCTCCTGGGGCGGCTTCGAGAGCCTTGCTGTGATCGCCGACATGCACGCCGCGCGCACCGTCACCGACTGGTCGGCGCGCGGGCAGGTGATCCGCTTGCATATCGGGCTGGAGGAGATCGACGACCTGCTGGCGGACCTGGCGCAGGGGTTCGCGGCGATTGCCGCTGACAAGGAGACCGTCCTGCCTTTGGCGACACACGCGGATGCGCTGCCTGCACTGTCCGGGCATTAGCAGGTGTCCGAATGGCACTGCGTCTTGTACCTCTGTGCTAGCATTGCATTCAATGCAAGCACAGGAGACCGGATATGGCGACACTGACCATTCGCAATATTGATGAGGATCTCAAGGCACGTTTGCGCATTGAGGCCGCACAGCACGGTCGCTCAATGGAAGAGGAGGTTCGCGTCATCCTGCGTCGTGCCCTGAACAAAGCACCTGGCCCCGGCCCATTCGGAAGCCGGTTACACCAGCGCTTTGCAGGCCTGGCTGATCCGGGGATCGAGCTACCCCCACGCGAGGAACAGCCTCGGTCGGCGGATTTGCCCGAATGATCGTACTCGATACCAATGTAGTGTCGGAGTTCATGCGGGCACAGGCCGAGCCGGCTGTCATCGGATGGCTCGACCGGCACTCACAACATGAATATGCTGTAACGGCGGTGACCGTTGGCGAGCTTCTATTTGGCATTGCGCGCTTGCCGGAGGGGCGCAGAAAAAGCGGGCTACGAGAAGCAGCGCTCCAGATGCTCGAGGAAGAATTCGCGGGACTGGTGCTTCCATTCGACGAAGCGGCCGCCGTCCACTACGCCGCGCTGGTGTCCCAGCGGGCTCAAGCCGGACGCCCCATCAGCATGGCAGATGCCCAGATTGCGGCTATTTGCTCTCATCATGGCGCCGTACTTGCCACACGCAACGGAAAGGACTTCGAAGGAATTGGCCTGACTGTCGTGAATCCATGGATGGGTTGATAGCGAGCGCCAGCGGAGATGTCCAAGCCTGTGCCCTGACCGTTTATCCGCGCGAACAACATCGGCGATCTTCAGGTTCGCCCTCTTCGCTTGCCCGCCTCCGCACAGGATTACAATGCCGGCTTTGGCGTCCCTCACGCAATGCCCGCGACCATAGCCGACTGCCCTCCCGCCGTTTTCTCACCTGACGAGCAGCAGAGCTTCTACCGCCTCATCGCCTCGCGCCGCGACATGCGGCACTTCATTGCGGGGGCTTCGGTCGACGAGGCCGTCTTGCTGCGCCTCCTCCATGCCGCGCATAGCGCCCCCTCGGTTGGCCTGATGCAGCCGTGGCGCTTCATCCGTATCGCCAATCCCGCCCTGCGCGGGGAAATTGCCGCCCTGGTCGAGGCCGAACGGCAGAACACGGCGATGGCGCTGGGCGAGCGTGACGGCGAGTTCCTGCGCCTGAAAGTGGAAGGCGTGCGCGAATGCGCCGAGCTATTGGTGGTTGCGCTGGCGCCCGACGATGGCACCGTGTTTGGCCGGCGCACCATGCCGCGCGAGATGGCGCTATGCTCCGCCGCCTGCGCCATTGAAAACCTCTGGCTGGCGGCGCGCGTGGAGAATCTCGGGCTGGGCTGGGTTTCGATGTTCGCGCCGGACGCGCTCGCCACGCTGCTGAAGCTGCCGCCGGGCGCGCAGCCTATCGCCATTCTCTGCCTGGGGCCGGTGCAGGCCTTTTATCCCGCGCCGATGCTGGAAGTGGAAGGCTGGCGGCAGGGGCGCCCGCTGGCAGCCATGATGTCCACCGATACCTGGAATCAGCCTGACGCCTGAAGCGCTCTCAAGGCGCGACCGACGGCTCCCGCTTCATGCAACGCAGCACAAAGGTGGAATGGCTGTGCCGCAAACCCGGCAGCTTGTAGAGCTTGTGGCGCAGGAACTCCTCGTAGCCTTCGGTGCCCGCCACCGCCACCTTGATCAGGTAATCGTATTCGCCGGTCAGCAGGTAGGCTTCCATCACTTCCGGCAGTTCGGCCAGCGCTTCCCCGAAGCGATCCAGCATCTCGTCATCGTGCCGGTCCAGCGTGACTTCGATCAGCACGGTATCGGGCAAGCCGAGCGCCTTCTGGTTCAGCAGCGCCGCATAGCCCTCGATCACCCCGCTTTCCTCCAGGGCACGCACGCGGTTCCAGCAGGGCGTGGGCGACAAGCCGACCTGCTCGGCCAGCTTGAGATTGGATAGCCGGCCATCGCGCCGCAACGCGCGCAGGATGCGCCGGTCCGTTTCATCGAGCTTCGGGGTGGTTGCCATGGTTTTTGCCACTACAAGAGATGAAGTTACTGCTCAATCTATCATAGATAGATAATCCATCTCCAAATTACGCAAAACCGAAGACAATAAAGAAGCTCATTCTGGGGCCCCGCTGGTAAATTTGCCGCATGAACTTCACACCCGCCTCCCCCACCGGTGCCGACGCCATGCCTACCCTGAACCTCGCAGTGCAACTCGAACGCAGCGACCTTTTCAGCGCCATCGAATGGACGCTCGCCAACGCCCGCCGCACCGGGCTGCGCCTGCTCGACATGCGCTTCGGCCACGCGGCGGCGCCCCACCAGCTCACGCTGTCGGTCGCCGCCGGCGATGCGAACCTGCTGGATCTGTTCGTCAAGCGACTGGAAAACGGCGCCGATGTGCTCGACGTGCTGGAAGTGCTGGAAGTGCCGGATGTCCCCGCGCCGGCAAAACGCGCCGTACCGGCGGCGCAGCCGGTCGCCATGGAATCTTCGCTAGAATGCATCTGAGCCGCCGATGCCGGAAATGGTCAGCGCGCGGCTCGGTGACGCCCGCTCCGGGCGCCGTCCCCTGCGCCGCGGTGCCTCCACATCGCGGCGGATACCGTGCCAGCCGGTCGTTCGGAATGCGTCATGCCACGTCGTTTGCCGCCGCTCTCATCCCTTCGCTTATTTGAAGCCGCCGGGCGCCACCAGAGCTTCAAGCTCGCTGCCGCGGAGTTGAGCGTCACGCCAAGCGCGGTGAGCCACGGGATCGTCGGACTGGAGCAGTCGCTCGGCGTCGAGCTCTTTATCCGCGAGCCCCGCGGGCTGTCCCTGACGCCGGCGGGCGCGGACTACCTGACCTACGTGTCCAAGGCGTTCTCCCTGCTCGAAACCGGGACACAGCGCCTGCCGAACCAACGGGAAAACCGCACGATCGCCGTGAGCTGCGCGCCCACCCTGGCATCGCGTTGGCTGTTGCCGCGCCTGCATGGCTTTCGCGCGCGGTGGCCGGATATCAATGTCACCGTCGACACCTCGCAGCGGCTGGTCGGTTTTCCCGCCGACGGGTTCGATTTCGCCATCCGGATGAGCCGGGCCCCCACCGCTGGCGCTTGCTGGACCCGGCTGTTCGGCGAGCAGCTGGTCCCGGTATGTAGCCCGCCTATCGCGACAGCTTGCTCGATGCAAACGGCACCATGGACCTTCGGCGCGCGACGCTGATCCACGTCAACCCCGCGAGCGAAGACTGGCAGGCCTGGCTGGATGCCGCGCACATTGCCGGGATCGCGTCATCCGGCGGTTTGCGCTTCGATACGATCCAGCTGGCCTTCGAAGCGGCCAGCGCGGGCCTTGGCGTCGCGCTGGGCAGGCGGCCGCTGGTCGACAGCGATCTCGCCAGCGGGGCGCTGGTCGAAATCGGGCCCGAAGTGATCTCCGCCCGGACCGCCTACTGGCTGGTAAGTGCGGCGGGCGCGGATCACCGGCCCGACCTCTCCGGCTTCAGGCAGTGGCTGCTGAGCGAAGCCGGGGCCTTCGAGGACAGCGCCTCGGCCGCCGTTTCAATTCCATAGCAAAGCCACAGGCAAAGCCGGCGCATCGCGCACCGATCCGCGATAGCACAGGTGAATTTCCCTCACCTGTCGTCAAGATCTTTTCCTTTGCCGCATCGCCCCTCCGCTGCCAGTATTGGCGGCACGAGGAGGGCCAAACACCATGTTGACGGCACCCAGCAGGCAAGCTGCATCTTTAACGCACCCGGCAACGCTCGTCGTTGTGTCGGCGGCGCTCATCCTGAGCGTCGTCATGGGTATCCGGCAGACCTTCGGGCTATTTATCGGGCCACTGTCGTTCGACCGCGGGATGCCTGTCACCGTGATCGCGTTCGCGATCGCGCTTCACAATCTGGCGTGGGGATTCGCGCAACCGTTCGCGGGTGCCGCGGCCGACCGATACGGGTCCGCGCCGGTGGTTGCCGCCGGCGCGCTCAGCATTGCCGCCGGCCTGGCACTCGCGGCCATGGCACCGTCGGGCGCCATGCTAGTCGTCGGCATCGGCCTGCTGTTCGGCATCGGGATCAGTTGCACCAGCTTCGGCGTCGTCCTGTCGGCGGTTGGCCGCATGGCATCCCCCGAGAAGCGCAGCATGGCGATGGGCCTGGCGAGTGCCGGCGGATCGCTCGGCCAGGTCCTCATGGTTCCGCTTGCGCAGGCGGTGCGGGAAACATCGGGCGTATCGGCGTCGCTGTTCGTATTCGCGTTCCTGATGCTCGTGGTGGCGCCATTCGGGATCCTTCTGGACCGCCGGGATGCGTGCCGCGCGCCACTGGCGGAGCCGCAGGCGTTTTCCCTGCGTGAAGTCTTGTCCAGGGCGTGCCGGCACCCCGGCTATCGCCTTCTCACCATTGGCTTCTTCGCCTGCGGATTCCAGCTTGCCTTTATCGCCACGCATTTGCCGGGCTATCTGACGCTCTGCCATATGCCCATGGGACTGGGGGCGACGGCGCTGGCCCTGATCGGGCTGTTCAATATGCTGGGAAGCTGGGCATGTGGCTGGCTGGGCGGCCGCTTTCGCCAGCAGTACGTGCTGGGCTGGCTCTACCTGGTCCGGTGCGTGGCCATCGGCGCCTTCCTGCTGGTGCCGAAGACCTCCGCCTCGGTCGTTATCTTCGCCGCCGTGATGGGCCTGACCTGGCTGGGGACCGTGCCGCTGACGAGCGGGCTGGTGGCGAAGATCTTCGGCACACGCCACCTGGGAACGCTGTTCGGCGTCTGCTTCCTGAGCCATCAGGCCGGCTCGTTCCTGGGTGCATGGCTAGGCGGCTTCGTCTTTGACGTGACCGGTTCCTATTCGCTGGTATGGGGCGCCACGGCAGCCGCCGGGCTGCTGGCGGCGATATTGCACTTCCCCATCGACGATACCGTGATGGGCACCCCTGCCCTTCGATCGGATCCGGCGCCAACGTAGCCAGCGGACATTCACGCGCGCTCGCGCTGCTCGAAACTCCGCGTGAAATAGACCAGCCCGGACTGCGCTCGCAACCGGTAGAGCGAAGCCGGGCGCCGCCCGGTTTCCTTCTGCGTGCCGAGCTCTTCCAACAGGCCCGCCGCCAGCATGCGGGTCCGGAAAGCCTTTTTCTCCAGTGGCCGGCCCAGCACGAGTTCATAGACGTGCTGCAGCTCGCCAAGCGTAAAGTCCGGCGGCAACAGGTGCGCGGGCAGCGAAGTGTATTCGGTCTTGCCGCGCACGCGCCCAAGCGCCGCGCCCAGGAGGTCGGCGTGATCGAAGGCCAGCGGCACGGACACGCCGTCGCCCTCCACCGGCGCCCAGCGCAGGTCGGCGGCATTGCCGCCCTTCTGCGGGGCCAGGGTGGCATCGGCCAGCAAGGCCATGTACACATGGGTGGTGGACCAGCCGCGCGGATCGCGCTTGGCGCTGCCCCAGCTGCCCACCTGTTCCAGATACGGGCTATTCACTCCGGTCTTCTCCGCCAGCTTGCGCAGCGCGCACCCCTGCAGATCCTGATCCCGTTCGATGTCCACGAAACCGCCCGGCAGGGCCCATTGCCCGGGGAAAGGCTCGCCTTGCAACTGCGGGCGCTGCACGAGCAGCACCTGCAAGGCCCCGGCACGGATGGTAAGGATGACCACGTCCACGGTGGTCAGCGGGCGCCCGAAGGCGGGCGCGGCGGGCTTCGTCATAGGGCTGTGCGCTCCTTGCGGCAGGTTGTTCAGGCCGGATTATAAGTTGACAAGTGTCACAGCCCCACTTACATTAGTGGCACAGACACACTTAATACCCGCCACCGAATGCGGGCAATCAAAGACACCACGCGAAAGGACCACCATGTTCGGCATCCGATTCATCAAGGCAGATCCCACCACCTACCTGATGCAGATGAAGAGCGGCAAGATCGTCCGCGAAGGCAGCGGCCAGTCGTTCTACTACTACGCGCCCACCACCTCCCTGGTGGCGGTGCCGGTGGGCAGCCAGATCCTGCCCTACATCTTCGAGCTGATCACCACCGATTTCCAGTCCGTCACGGTGCAGGGCAATCTCTCCTATCGCATCGCAGAGCCGCGCAAGACAGCCGCCATGCTCAATTTCGCGCTCAAGCCGGATGGCCGCAACTACATTTCCGAGGATCCGCAGAACTTGCGCACCCGCGTCGAAGGCGTGGTGGAAGTGCTGGTGCAGCAGGCCGTTAGCGCGGAAACGCTGCGCTCCGCCCTGCAGGCCTCGGACCGCATGGCGCGCCAGGTCGAAGGCGCGCTCAAGAGCCAGCCGGACGTGCTCGCTTTAGGGCTGGAAATCCTCTCGTTCTCGATGGTGGCCGTCAAGCCGCGCGCCGAAACCGCGCGCGCCCTGGAAGCCGAAGTCCGCGAACAAATCCTGAAAGCCGCCGACGACGCCATCTACGCGCGCCGTAACGCCGCGGTGGAAAACGAACGCGCCATCAAGGAGAGCGAGCTCGACACCGAAGTCGCCGTGGAACTCAAGCAGCGCACCATCCGCGAGACGCAGATGGAAGCCGAAGCCGCGGTGCAAAAGAAGCAGGCCGAACTCGAAGCCAGTGGCATGGAAGCGCAGATCGCGCTGGAAGCGCGCCGCAAGGAATTCGTGGGCCTGGAGGCCGATAACACCCGCACCACCGCCGAGGCCGAGGCACACCGCCTTGGCGCCGTGATGCAGGCGCTGCAGGGCGCAGACGCGCGCATCGTGCAGGCGCTGGCCGCATCGGGCATGGCCCCAGGCCAGTTGATCGCGCAGGCCTTTGGCGGCATTGCCGACAAGGCGGAGCGGATCGGGCAGCTGAACATGTCGCCGGAGCTGCTGCAGTCGCTGCTGGCACCGCAGGCCAAGGGCCGCGGCTGAGACCATACGGGACAAAGGGAGCAAGACACATGGGCACAGCCGCCGATCGCAAGGTAGTGCTGGTGACGCGCAAGACGCGGCTGGAAGAACTGCTGGCGCGCTACCACTCGCTGGCGCAGGCACGCTTCTACCTGGAGCACCTGGGCGCGGACATCACCGATTACCGGCGCGAGCACGACACCTACCTGGCCGCGCGCGAGCAGGTCGCCGCCGTGCTGTCGCGCTACCTGCGCAGGCAGGTGGTGGACCGCCAGTTCCTGCCTAATTTCCTGTTCGGCCCGGACGACATCGTCGTCGCGCTGGGCCAGGACGGCCTGGTCGCCAACACCATGAAGTACCTCAATGGCCAGCCGTTGCTCGGCGTGAATCCCGACCCGGCGCGCTATGACGGCGTGTTGTTGCCGTTCCAGGCTGGCGACCTCGCGCGCGTGCTGGCCGAGGCGATGCAGGATCGCCGCCCTGCACGGCCAGTCACCATGGCGCGCGCCGAGTTGTCGGACCAGCAGGTGCTGTACGCGGTCAACGACTTCTTTATCGGCCCGCGCAGCCACACCTCGGCGCGTTATGAGGTCCGGCTCGGMGCGCAGTGCGAGGTGCAATCGTCGAGCGGGGTCATTGTCTCGACCGGGCTCGGCTCTACGGCCTGGCTCAAGAGCATCGTCACCGGCGCGCGCGCCATCGCGCAGGCGGACGCACCGTATCAGGCCTTGCCGTGGGATACCGACCGGCTGGTATTTGCCGTGCGCGAGCCCTTTCCCAGCCGCGCCACCGATGCCACCCTGGTGTATGGCGACATCCCGCGCGGCGAGCAGATCGTGCTGCGCTCGCTGATGCCCGAGTCCGGCGTGATCTTCAGCGATGGCATCGAAGCGGATTTCCTGCAGTTCAATGCGGGCACCGAGGCACGCATCGGCGTGGCGGAGCGCAGCGGGCAACTGGTGCAATAGCGGCGGCGCGCGCTGCTGTCCGCGCTATGCAAGCTCCGGCAGCAGTTCGATCCCGTCCAGCTCGGCGGCACAGGTATCGCGCACGATAGAGACAAAATCGCGCACATAGGGCCGCTCCGCCAGCGCGGCCGGCGTGGTCGCATACAGCTCGCTCCACAAACCCTTGGCGCCAATCCGCTTGGCCAGCACATAGTCGTGGTCGACGTAGTTCTTCACGCCCCAGTTGGGCAGCGCGGCCACGCCGCGGCGGCTGGCCACCAGTTGCAGCACCGCCACCGTCAACTCGGCCGTGCGCCGCTGCAGCTTGATGCCGGCGGGCTCCAGCACTTCGCGGATCAGGTCGATGCGCTGCTCCGGCACCGGGTAGGTGATCAGGGTTTCGCCGGCCAGGTCGGCCGCCTCGATCCGGCGCTTGTTGCGCAGCCGGTGCTCGTTGGCGATCACCGCCAGAATCTCGAAGCGAAACAGCGGCGCCACCGCCAGTCCGCGCTTGGCCGGCGGCAGCGAGCCGATGACCATGTCGGTGCGTCCCTCGGCCAGCAAGGCCAGCGGATCGGCGTGGAACCCCGCCACCAGGTCCACCTCCACTTCCGGCCAGCGCCGGCGGAACTCGTCCATCACGGGCATCAGCCAGTCGAAGCAGGTATGGCACTCCAGCACGATGCGCAACTCCCCGCGCGTATCGCCTTTGAGCCGGGCTAGATCGCGTTCGGCCGTGCTGATGGCGGCAAGTGTCTCGCGGGCCAGCGCCAGCAGGCGTTCGCCGGCCGGGGTAAAGCGCAGGCCCTGGCGGGTACGGTCGAACAGCGGCAGGCCGTAGTGCGCCTCAATGCCCTTGATCTGGTGGGACAGCGCCGACTGGCTCACATGCACGCGCTCGGCGGCCGAGGCCAGCTTGCCTGACTCGGCGATCGCCACCAGGGAGCGCAGGTGCCTGACTTCGATCACGGCTGGCTCCTGCGTTGGGCCGGGCAGCGCCTGGTCGGATTGATATGAAATTGATTCATACGTTGATTAAATCTTATCGCTTGATTCATTTTACTCCGGATTCCAAACTGGGCGCCATCGTCACATCTCACATACGGAGCATTGCATGGCACGCACCCATATCCCCGGCTTTCCCCGCATCGGCGCGCAGCGCGAACTGAAGTTCGCCCAGGAGGCCTTCTGGCGCGGCGAAACCGACGAAGCCAGCCTGCGCCAGGTGGCGGCCGGGCTGCGCCAGCGTCACTGGCAGTCGCAGGCGCAAGCCGGGCTGGACAGCGTCGCGGTGGGCGACTTCGCCTACTACGACCAGGTGTTGAGCCTGAGTGCGTTGCTTGGCGCCCTGCCCGCGCGTTTCGGCTTCGACCCCGGGCAACTGAGCCTGGCGCAGTATTTCGAGCTGGCCCGCGGCAACAAGGCGCAGCCCGCCATGGAAATGACCAAGTGGTTCGACACCAACTACCACTACCTGGTCCCCGAACTCGCACCCGATACCCGCTTCGATGGCGGCGTGGACTGGTTCTTCGATGAAGTGGAAGAAGCGCTGGCGCTGGGCCTGACGGCCAAGCCGGTGCTGATCGGGCCGGTCACCTACCTGTGGCTGTCCAAGACGCATGTGGACGGCTTCGACCGCCTGAGCCTGCTGCCCGGCCTGGTGGCCGCTTATGGCCGCATCCTGGCCCGCCTGCGCGAGCGCGGCATCGAATGGGTGCAGATCGACGAGCCGGCGCTGTGCCTGGACCTGGCGCCGGCGTGGCTCGATGCGTATGACGGCGCCTACGCCGAACTGGCCGGCTCCGGCGTAAAGCTGCTCCTTGCCACCTATTTCGACAGCGCCGCCGACCACGCGGCACGCGCTGCCGCCCTGCCGGTGCAAGGCTTCCACATCGACCTGGTGCGCGCGCCGCGGCAGCTCGACGCCTGGCGCAAGGTGCTGCCGGCCAATGCGGTGCTATCCGCCGGCGTGATCGACGGCCGCAATATCTGGCGCACCGACCTGCGCCGCGCGCTGGCCATCCTGGCGCCGCTGCACGCCGAACTCGGCGAGCGCCTGTGGGTCGCGCCGTCCTGCTCGCTGCTGCACGTGCCGGTTTCTCTCGATGCCGAGCACAAGCTCGATGCGGAGATCAAGACCTGGCTGGCCTTCGCCACCGAAAAGCTGGCCGAAGTGAAAGTGCTGGCGCGCGCGCTGAATGAAGGCGAGGCCGCGGTAGCCGCCGAGCTTGCCGCTACCGATGCCGCACTCACCTCGCGCCGCAGCTCGCGCCGCGTGGTCAACCAGCAGGTGCAGGCACGCGTCGCGGCGGTCAGCGCCGCCATGGCGGAACGCAAGAGCCCCTTCCAGACCCGCATCGAACGCCAGCGCGCCGCGCTGCAGCTGCCGGCGCTGCCGACCACCACGATCGGCTCCTTCCCGCAGACGACCGCGATCCGCCAGACGCGCGCCGCCTACCGCCGCGGCGAGATCGGCGCGCTGGACTACCTGCAACGCATCCGTGCGGAAATCGAGACCGCGGTGCGCAAGCAGGAAGCCCTGGGACTGGACGTGCTGGTGCACGGCGAAGCCGAGCGCAACGACATGGTCGAGTATTTCGGCGAGCAACTGTGCGGCTACACCTTCACCGAGAACGGCTGGGTGCAGAGCTATGGTTCACGCTGCGTCAAGCCGCCCGTGATCTACGGCGATGTGTACCGCCCCGAGCCGATGACGGTGGAAACCACGCGCTATGCGCAATCACTGACCGAGCGTCCGATGAAGGGCATGCTGACGGGTCCCGTCACCATGCTGCAATGGTCTTTCGTGCGCGACGACCAGCCGCGCGCCACCACCACTTTGCAACTCGCGCTGGCCATCCGCGATGAAGTCTCCGACCTGGAGCAGGCCGGCATCCGCATCATCCAGATCGACGAACCCGCCTTGCGCGAAGGCTTGCCGCTGCGCAAGGGCGACTGGGCAGCGTACCTGGAATGGGCGGTGCACGCGTTCAAGATCTCGGCCGCATCGGTGGCGGACGAAACGCAGATCCACACGCATATGTGCTATGCCGARTTYAAYGACATCCTGCCSGCCATCGCCGCGCTGGATGCCGACGTGATCACCATCGAGACCTCGCGCTCGGCCATGGAACTACTCGAAGGCTTTGGTGCGTTCGACTATCCCAACGAGATCGGACCGGGCGTGTACGACATCCACTCGCCGCGCGTGCCGAGCGTGGAAGCCATCACGCACCTGCTCGAACGGGCTTGCGAGGTCATCCCGCCGCAACGCCTGTGGGTCAATCCGGACTGCGGGCTGAAGACGCGCGCGTGGCCGGAAACCGAAGCCGCGCTGGCCAATATGGTGGCCGCCGCGCGCAGCCTGCGCGAGCAGATCGGCAAGACGGGCGCCCCCACCTGGCAGCGCACCACCCGCCGGGCGGGCCTCGGCGGGCACGCGGCACAGCATGGCACGGGCCACGCAGCGGGCTGTGTCGATTGCGTGAGCCACGCGGCCTGAGCAACCCGGCATCGAATGAAGCCGGCTTAGATCGAATTAAATCGAATTAAATCGAGTTAGCAAATACGTCAGCCAGCTTTCCGGTGTGCGAAGCATGCCGGAAAGCTGGCTGTTTTTTGTTTCCCGACGGGTAAAAGGAACGGCTTCGCCCTGCCGTCCACATCGCCGGATGTGCCCTGGTGCAATTAATGCGGCACTGTGTCACATAGCGCGCGGCAGGGGGTCTTCCGTATCGTACGCGCCTATCCAAGCACGACGAAAAGGCGCGGCCCCAAGCAGGTCCGGCGTCACAAGGGAAAACATGAAACGAGCCAGACACTGGAAGCGGCGTGCCGCCGCCCTGCCCGCCGCGGCATTCACCAGCGCCGCCCTCGCACAAGCCGCCAGCCCGGCCCCGGCGGACGCCGCTGTCACACTGCCCATAACCACAGTGACAGCCAAGGCGCCGGGATCGCTGACCGTGCCGAATGTCCAGCAGCAGAAACAGGCGCTGGACCAGACGGCCGGCTCGGTAGGCTTTGTCGACGCTGCGTCCTACAGCGACACTTACGCCAGCAACCTGCGCGACGTCCTCAAGGATGCGCCAGGGGTTTATGTGCAGGAGCGCTACGGCCAGGAACTCCGGCTATCCGTTCGAGGGTCGGGCATTGCGCGCGGCTATCACACGCGCGGCCTCGAAATCCTGCAAGACGGCATTCCCACCAACTTCGCGGATGGCAGCGGCGACTTTTACCAGATCGATCCGCTCGGCCTGAGCGCCGCGGAAATCTACAAGGGCGGCAATGGGCTGGCTTATGGCAGCACCACGCTGGGTGGCGCCATCAACTTCACCACGCCCACCGCGCTGACCGCCGACGCGCCCAACCAGTTGCGCGTGGACGGCGGCAGCTTCGGCACCGTGCGCGCCAGCGGCCAGGTCTCGCGCCAGATCGGCGCTTTCGATTTCCTGGCCAACCTGAGCGTCAACCACGCCGATGGCTACCGCGCTCATGAGCGCGGCCAGTACGAGCAGTTCAATGCCAACTTCGGCTACCGCTTCAGCCCGGCGGTGGAAACGCGCTTCTACCTCGGTGCCTATATCGTCGACCAGAAGCTGCCCGGCTCGCTGTCGTTGTCCGATGCACTGAACAATCCGACGAAGGCCTCGCCCGCCGCGGTGGCCGGCGACCAGGCGCGCAATACGCGTACCGAGCGCGTTGCCAACGTGACCACCGTCAAGCTCGACAGCGGCCAGCTCGATTTCACCACCTGGGTCATCCACAAGAGCCTGTACCACCCGATCTTCCAGGTCATCGACCAGGACTCCTGGACTTACGGGTTCGCCCCGCGCTACACCGGCACGCAGACCGTTGGCGGCCTGCGCAACCAGCTTATCGTCGGCGCGCGCTTCTTCGGTGGCAACAACGATGCGCGCCAGTACATCAACAACGCGGGCAACCGTGGCGCCCAGACGCTCAATGCGGCGCAGGACGCGTATAACTACGAGGCCTATCTCGAAGACCGTCTTTACGTAACGCCGACTGTCGCGCTGATGGCGGGCGCCAAGGCTTACCGCAATGTCCGCAACTACCATGACTACGGCGGTCTGCCGGCCGACCCTACAGCCAAGTCCGACAGCGTCGCCTATAGCGGCGTGAACCCCAAGTTCGGCGTGCTGTGGGAGCCGGTTCGCGACGTGCAGGCCTTTGCCGACATCACGCGCAGCGCGGACGTGCCCGACTTCACCGACCTGACCCAGACCTTCGCGGCCACCACCCGTTTCGTGCCGCTGAGCGCCCAGCACGGCTGGACGCTGGAACTGGGCACGCGCGGCAAGCGCGAGCGATTCTCCTGGGACGTGACCGCGTACCGCTCGCTGGTACGCGACCAACTGCTGCAATACACCACAAACCCGAATATCCCGGCCGCCACCTTCAACGCCAACCGCACCACGCTGCAAGGCGTGGAGCTTGGCGTCTCGAGCGACGTGCTGCAAAACGTGTTCGGCTCGGGCGACAAGCTCACGCTGTCGCAACTGTGGAACTACAGCGACTTCCGCTTCGACAACGATCCGCAGTACGGCAATAACCGCATCGCCGGCGTGCCCGAGCACGTGCTGCGCACCACCATCGCCTACAGCCGCGCGGCCGGG
Organism: Cupriavidus sp. 01L45; assembly: GCF_056399885.1. NCBI lineage: Bacteria > Pseudomonadati > Pseudomonadota > Betaproteobacteria > Burkholderiales > Burkholderiaceae > Cupriavidus > Cupriavidus sp. 01L45. The sequence goes on from NZ_JBFTSG010000029.1 coordinate 95,609, forward strand.
CTGCGCGTGGCCGGCACCATCGACTGGGTGCCGGGCGGCGCCTATGTCGACTACGCCAACACGCTGCGCGCACCCGGCTATGCGCTGTTTGGCCTGCAAGCCAGCTATGAATTCCAGCGCGGCGTGACAGTCTTCCTCGACGCGCGCAACCTCGGCGACAAGCGCTATGTGAGCGACTTCAGCACCGTGACCGATGCCCGGACCGCAAACACCATGGTGTTCTACCCGGGTTCCGGCCGCGCGCTCTACGCCGGCATCAAATACAAGTTCTGAGCCGGCAGGCAGTTCGCTGGCATCCTGATGAGAAAAACCCGCCAAGGCGGGTTTTTCTCATTCCTGTGGCTGAAACCGCCCGGAAATCAATCCACCCGTTCCACCGCGGGCGCGTTCCATGCACCGTCCAGCATCGCTTGCCGGGGCCAATACACGCGAAGCGTCAGGTTGAAGGCGTCTGGCGGCGCCGGCAGCCAGTTGGCGGCGCGGCTGCCCTGCGGGCGGGCGTTCTGGATAAAGATATCGAGCGAGCCGTCGCGGTTATACCTGAGCCGGTCGCGGTCGCCGATGGCGTAGCGGCCAAGGGGATTGGCGACGAATGCCTGTTTGCTGTTGTAGAGGGTCAATGACCAGAAGGCATCGGTCGGCGGCATCTGGCCCTTGTTGAAATGCATCCGGTAGCGATGCGCGCCACTCAGCGGCTGGCCCGCGGCATCCACGCGCGTAATGGGGTAGAGCGCGTCCTCCGGCAAATTGGCGCCCAGCCCCACCCATGCCACCACCGCACGCTTGCCATAGGACGTACCGTAATTGCCGAGATCCCGGTGCACGGTCCATTGAATCCCCGGCTCGCCGCCGCGCCTGGCGGCTGCGACGATGCCCGCCAGGGCGGTCGTGGCGCCTTCCTGCACCGCGCGCGCCGTCGAGGGCTCCATCGCAGTTACGGAGAATGGCATGCCCGGGACGATGCCGAGCTTCTTGGTCGATTCCACCATGGCGGCGTCGGCCGCCGCGGGCGGATTGGCGGGCAGCAGCGCTGCGAAACGCGTGAAGAACGCCTGCGCGTCCATGGCTGCCACCTGCTCCACAGGTGGCGTCTCCACGTCCACGGCAACCGCTTCGGTCAGGCTTGGCTGCGTGGCCTTGGGCCGCGCCTTGCCACCCCGCTGCCATGCCGAGAGCGGCATCAGCCGATACTGGTCTTGCAAGTGGCGGACCGCCGCATAATCCTGCTTGCCGTTGGTCTGGGTACGGCCAATCAGCCACACCATATCCGTGGGGGCGCGAATTTCCTTTACACCCGCTGGCAATGTGCCTTTCCATTTAGGACCGGTTACGGCAAACACAGCCCGCTTGGTACCGGTGGTACGCTTGCCTGGAGACGCGAAGACATTGGTCCATGCGTCCATCAGCGGCATCAGGTAATAGCGGCCGTGTGTATCGGGCAGCGACAGGATCACCGGCTCGGCGGACAAGTCCAGCCATGCCGTCGAATAAAGCGTATCCGCATTCGGGCTGACCACCTCGGTGAAAGAAGCGTCCGGGAAGCTGCGCTTGTGCGAGAAAGTATTGACGGGCGTGCGCGCTGTCATGACTTCGCGCGTCACATCCATCAGCACCAGTGGATAGGCGTAGACGAATACCTCGGTCGACAAGGCCTTGTTGGCCGCATCGGACGGCAGCGAGGAGGCTTGCGGCACGGCGGACGATTGCGGGCCCGTGGCACAGGCGGACAACAGCAGACCGAGCGCAAGCGCACTCGTTATTCGGCGTAGCGAAATCATCATGACCCCGGTTCCTCGTCGGACTGGCGACCTTCCACGCGCTATCGCCGACGAACGGACGACATCCTTGCGCGGAGGTGCGATTATTTTCCCCGAGCGATGATGTTCCGCAGCAAGGTACTTGTCAATTAAACCACGGTGAACAATGCGGGGAAGCGAACCAACACCCGTTACGCCGCGCCTCGTCCCGGCATACTCGCGCCGCGTCTTGCCCTCCGCTTTCCGGCCAATCCGGCAGCCTGAGTCAAGACAATATGTTGTCGGGCGGGAATACAGGCGTATGAACCGCCTCTCCGGCAGAGCCTGGATCTTTCCGCACGGGACTGCAGCGATTCGCCCCACCGTCAAGGCGTGCATTATCTCGATAATGCGCAGAATAATAATCCCAGCGCGAACCGTTTCGATAACGTAGACCCGTGCGCGGTATCACCATTGGCGCGCAAACTCGCGCCCAATATCCGGGCATCGTTCAGGGATATAACCATTTGCCGTGAGCCGGACGGCGCCAGGGCGGCATGGCGCGCGCCGAGCGATTGTCGCCACGACGCACGGCGGTCCTGAAACACGCTCCCGATGTTCGGCTTGGGCGCTCCGCTCATTTGGCCGATACTGGGAATGCTGGCCGTCCTCGCTCGCCGCACGGTGCTTCGGCCCGGCTTGCCCCAGCGTCCAGATGCGAGCGGACCGGACCGCGGATTGCATTCACGCGATGGACGAGACCGTCATGGCAACTGGCAGCGCGACGTTGGCCAAGCACCCCGATCTGTCACCGGCGCAGGTATATCTCTTTGCGTTCACGCTGGGCTGCGCTACTGGCGTGGATTTCGTGGCGTCATCCATGATGGGCGTCGCCGGTACGCACATCCGGGGCGGCATCCACGCCTCGCCGGAGGATTTTCTCTGGAGCCTCACGTCCTATGCCGCCGCGGCCATGGCCGCCAACCTGGTGCTGCGGCGCATCGCGCAGGACATCAGTTATCGCGGCTATACCCTGCTCGGCCTGGCCATCGCCACCGTGGGCGCCGTACTGTGCACCGTTTGCAATACGCCACTGGAACTGAGCCTGGCGCGCGCCGTGCAAGGTTTCGGCGCCGGCGGCTTGTTCACCGCCTCACGCATCATCATCCAGCTGGTGGCGGCCCGCGAAGAGCGCCGCCCTCTCTTTCTCGGCTTCAATGCCGGCGGCATGGGCCTGGCGGCGCTGGCCCCGTGGCTCACGGCGGTGCTGGTGGAGGATGCGAGCTGGCGGATGATCTTCGCGGTGCAGGCAGGCATGTCGGCCGCGGCGATCCTGCTGGTGTTCGTCTCGTATCCACGACGGCTCGCGGCATCGCTTGCACCGTGGGAAGTGGACGTCGGCGGCATGGATTGGATTACAGTGATCTTGCTGGGCACGGGCGCGCTGGTCCTGCTGCACGGGCTGGGCGACCTGCGCTTCTATGAGTTGACCAGTTCGCCATCGGTGGCTATCACCCCTCTCGCCGGACTGGCGCTTGTTGCGGGCGTCTTCATCCACCAGCACCGCCATCCCGATCCCTGGCTCAATCCCAAGCTGTTGTTCGGCCGCCGCTACCTGGTCGGGCTAGGCTTCTACACCCTGTACTACTTCCTCAACGGACTGTGGGGATATGTAGTGCCCAGCACGCTGCAGTCCGGGCTGGGCTTCACGTTCCAGACCGCGGGCAAGGTCTTGACCATCACCGGGCTGATCGGTTTTGCGGGTCTTTGCGCCTTTACCTATGCGGGCACGAGGCTGAAGGGGCAGCGGCGCTACATCGCCCTGGGCTATTTCATGTTTGCCGGCGCGGCCTGGCTCCTGAGCCAGCGGATGATGCCGGGGGCATCCATGGCCGTCCTGCTGCCGGCCCTGACGCTGCAGAGCCTGACCACGCCCTTCATCCTGGCACTGGTGGCAGGCCTGACCTATGCGGACTTCAGCGTCGAGGATTTTGCGCACGCGTATCAGTTCAAGAACATCATGCGCCAGATCGCAACGGCCGGCGGCACCGGCGTAGCCAGCCTGTGGCTCCAGTACGGCGAGGCAATGGCGCGCACGCAACTGGTGGCCCGGATCACCCCGTTCGACCTGCCCGACGGCTTCGATGCCGCCACGCTGACACGCTGGTCGGCACTGATCGACCAACAAGCGCAGTTGATTGCGGTGAGCAATCTCTTCGCGCTGCTGGCCTTCGCCTGCGTGGGTGTGGCACTGGTTGCCGTGGCGCAGCGGGCGCTGCGGTAAATCACGCGAATACTACACAGTCATGGACGCACCGCGCTCCAAAATCCCCCAAAGCGGCGGGATTATGAGTCAGCAAAGGGACTCTACAATGCTGCAGCGCGGCGCAGATGCCACGCCAGCCAGCCGTACAGGACGCATGACCATGATGTATTACGTTCTCGGATTTTTACTCTTCGAAGCTTTGTGGTTCTTCCCATTCAGGAAGGTCTTCAAGGCCGCGCATTTTGGTGGGCTGTACGCCTACCTGGCGCTGATCCCGCTCATYGGCCCACTGCTCTGCATCTGGATCCTCGCGGCCCGCCCCTGGCCGCTCAAGACCAAGCTCGTGCGCACGTTCTCCCAGACCTGACACGCGCGAGTTGCCAATCCCGGGCCGGCATGCGCCTGGCGCCAGACAAATCGCCAGGCGAAGGTTTCAGAAGTCGTGCTCTTCCAGCAACACGGGGTTCAGCGAGCGGTCCGCGGACCATTTCGCCCATGCCGCCTCCTGGATACGGCCAAGATTCCGCTCGAAAATACCCAGGTGGCTGCCGATCTGGCCCTGGGCCAGCGCATCGAGTGCCGAACGCGACACAAAGCCACTGCCTGCCACGCCGTCCGCCACGATGGAGAAGCCGATGAGCTCGCCATCTTCGGACGGGGCTGGAGTGTGTATCTGGAAGGCAGTCGACATCATTTGCTCACTTTGAATCGGAGACAGGATCCTAGCATGGCCGGCCTGACGCAATAGCGCCAGGGGCCCGGCCCGGGCCACCCGCACATTCATGCACGCCGTCATGGGAAGGGTATCGCCCGATTCCATCATCGGCCCCTCCTCCATGAGTATCCTCCTTACGCATTGAAAAGAGCACTTATCTGCTCATCACCGTCAGGAGGCACAAGCATGGATCGTCGTCATTTCCTTACCGCCGCGGTAGCCGCCGCGGCTGTCGGCTCTGCCCCCGCGTTTGCCAATAGCTGGCCGAGTCGTCCGCTGCGCCTGGTCGTAGCCTATCCCGCCGGCGGCGGTACCGATGTGGTGGCGCGGTTGTTCGCCGACTTCCTTGGCAAGTCCCTCGGCCAGTCGGTGGTCGTGGAAAACAAGCCCGGCGGCGCAACCATTCCCGCGACGCTGGACGTGATTCGCGCCAAACCGGATGGCCACACGCTGCTAATGACGCTCGGCTCCTCGGCTACCTCCGGCGCGCATATCAACAAGGTGCCCTATGACCCCCTCACGGACCTGACGGCACTGGCCGAAGCGGCGCGCGCGCCGGTGCTGCTGGTGGCAACCAAGAATGCGCCCTTCTCCACGCTCGCCGAGATGATCGCGTATTCCAAGAGCGCCAAAGCGCCACTGCATTCGGCTTCCTACGGCCCGGGCACGTCGTCGCACTTTGGCCCGCTGCTGCTCAACAAGCTCGCCGGCAGCAGGCTGGAGCCGGTGTTGTATAAAGGCTCGGCGCCCGCCACGCAAGACCTCGTGGGCGGCGTGGTGCCAGTGATGATCGACGGGCTGACCACCGCGGTACCGCTGTACCAGTCCGGCAAGACCAAGGCTCTGGCCATCACCACGCCGGAACGCTCGGACATGGCGCCGGGTGTTCCCACGTTCCGCGAGCAGGGATTTCCGGGCATGGAGCAATTGAGCGGCTACTTCGCGTTGTTCGGTCCCAAGGCCATGCCACCGGATGTCGTCGCCGCGGTCTCGGTGGCCATCCAGAAAGTGCTGACTGATTCGGCCTATCACAAGCGGCTGTTCGCGGTCGGTGTATTGCCGCCGCAGTCCATTACGCCGCCGGCCTTCGCCGCCCAGGTCAAGGCAGACTATTTACGCTGGGGGGAATTCATCAAGGAGATCGGCTTTACCATCGACGCTTAAGCCGCGGTGCTGGCGCGTGCGCAACGCGCGCGCCGGTGGTGCCGTCGTCAGAGCCGCGCGGCAGCCGCCGTGACCCAAGCCGCGGTCTTATCCGGAATCGTGACCGGCAGCATGTGCCCGCCCGGCACGAGTTCCAGATCCAGCGCCGGCAGTTTGTCCTTCATCGCCTTGCCGTGCGCCTGCCAGTCAAGCACGGCGTCGGCGGTCCCATACAGGATGCTGATCGGCAGGGTCAGCGATGCGTAGCGCTGCGCCATGCCGGGGAGATCCTCCGCCACGCTGACCATATCGGACGACGCGGCGTAGAAACTGCCGGGCCGCAGGCCAAGCAGCCCGCCACCGGCAATCGCAAAATCCTTGGGCGGCTGATCGGGGCTGAAAACCAGATCGAGCATTGCCCGCCCGCGCAAGATGGACCTGGGTACCGCCCATGTCCACGCGATGGCGCGACGCAGCGTGGCGGACGAGATCGACAACGCGCGGAACATGGGCGGCACGCCCTCCACCGGATGGGTCAGCGGCGCGATCAGGGCGAGGCCGCCGACCGCGCCGGGATGATCGAGTGCAACGCCCAGGGCAACCGCGCCACCCAGGGAATGGCCAACCAGCAGGGGATTCTCCACGCCGAGCGCCCGGATGAACTTGGCCACGACCGCGCTTTGCGCGCTCAGGCGGGCCGACATCGCCGCTGGCCTGGTCGAGTACCCCGAACCCGGCCGGTCGACCAGGATGACGCGGAACCGGCTGGTCAGCCGCTCCAGCAAGGAGTGCGAGAAATTCCCGGTCTGCCCGCCCAACCCGTGAACCATGACAATGACGGGGCCCTGGCCCTTGTCGATGTAATGAAGCCGGGCACCATCGATCTCAATGAACTTGCCCTTGGGCGGCAGCGCCTTTTCCACCTTGTGCGCGATGAGTCCGGTAAATGCCACCAACCCAAGCAAAACAATCCCACCGATGGCAATGCAGGCAATCAATATGGCCATTGCGTCTATCCTTTCAACTGTTAACGGAATCGGCGGCCATGCCGGCAGCCACCGCCGGGCCGGGCCGCATGGCGTCCGCGCCGGCGCGGCCGAACGCCATCTCGCTGTCCACGACCCTGCCGAACTTCAGGGCCATCAGGTCGAACAGGTAGTTCTGGTGGACCTTCCAGGGCCGCCTGGAACCCTGCTTGGGCAAAATGTTGCTGGCGCGCCGGACATAGCCGGAACTCAGCGACAACGAAGACTCCTCACCGGCAGACGGATCCGTGCGGCGCGGTGCGCACCACGCATGGCCATGCGCGTCCATATGATTGAGCAGGCGGCACACGTAGGTCGACGACAATTCCGCCTTCAGGGTCCAGGAGGCGTTCACATAGCCCATGGCGACCGCCAGGTTCGGCATGTCACTGTACATCATGCCCTTGTACATAAAGGCCTGCGCCGGGTTCATCGGGGTTCCGTCCACCTCGATCTTCATCCCGCCCGCCACCTTCAGTTGGAGTCCGGTGGCCGTCACGATGACATCGGCATCGAGCCGCTCGCCTGAGCGCAACTGCAGTCCGGTCTCGGTGAACGATTCGATCTGGTCGGTGACTACCGACGCCTTGCCGGAACGAATGGATTTGAAGAGATCGGAGTCCGGCACAAGGCAGAGCCGCTGGTCCCACGGCTTATAGGACGGCGTGAAATGCTTGTCGACATCGTAGTCCGGGCCGAGCTGCGCGCGCACACCCTTGAGGATTTTCTGCTTGACCAGATCCGGCTTCTTGCGCGACAGATTGTAGAAATACATGCCCAACAGGACGTTTTTCCAGCGCGTGACACGATGGGCCATCCCCGCCGGCAAACGCCGCTGCAACCATGCGGAAACGGCATCGCTCGACGGCCGTGCCACGATGTAGGTTGGCGAACGCTGCAGCATGGTCACATGGGCCGCGCGCTCCGCCATCGCCGGCAGCAGCGTGACGGCGGTCGCGCCGCTGCCAATTACGACCACGCGCTTGCCGTCATACGCCAAGTCAGACGGCCAGTGCTGCGGATGCACGATCTTGCCGCCGAAGCGCTCCATGCCAGGCCAGCCTGGCATATAGCCATCGGCGTAATCGTAGTAGCCACTGCACAGGTAAAGAAAGCTGCAGGTAAAACGGACCGGCGTGCCATGCGGACCGGCCGTTGCCTCGACTGTCCATCGCGCGGTCTCGGTCGACCACGACGCCTGCGTGGCGCAGTGGCCAAAGCGGATATGCCGCTCGATGCCGAATTCCCGGGCCGTACCGCGGATGTACGCCAGGATGGAGTCGCCATCGGCGATCGACTTTTCACTGCGCCAGGGGCGGAAACTGAAGCCGAGCGTATACATGTCCGAGTCCGAACGCACGCCGGGATAGCGAAAGAGGTCCCAGGTACCGCCGATCGCCTCGCGCCCTTCCAGGATGGCGAAGCTCTTGCCGGGGCAACTGGTTTGCAGGTGGTAACCAGCGCAAATACCGGAAAGCCCCGCCCCAACGATCAGCACATCGACGTGTTGCGCCGCGCCTTCATTTGCGGCGTGCCCCGCCTTCAACGCTTCGGCCGACGTGCCGGCATGGGCCTGGGAATGCGGATGTTCCGCGTTGCCTGATAGCATCGATAGTCTCCTGTTGACCAAACCGGGCCGGACGCTTGCCGCGCCGAATTATCAACGTGCATCCGTGTTGTCTTCAGACTAGACTAGGGTGTTCACCCTAATTAATCAACCGGGATTGCCAGATCTAGGGCTTACCCCTAAGACCCAGCGAAGCAAACATGCAGATGACGAAACATGACAGGATTGGCCGGCCATGACGGCGGAAGGTGCGCCGGCCCGGCGTCCCAAGACGCGCGAGCGCATTCTGGATGCCTGCCTGAGCCTGTTCAACGAGCGCGGCCCGGTCGTGGTCACCACTGCGGAAATCGCGTCGTCGGTTGGCATCCAGGAGGGCAACCTCTACTACCACTTCCACCGGAAGGAGCAAATTCTCGAGGCACTCTTCGACGATTTCGAGCGGGCGCTACGTGAGACCTCGGTAGCGGATCTGGCGCAGGGCGATGACCCCGGCCGTTTTGCAAGCTACCTGAGCGGCTGGTTCAGCCTGATGTGGGAGTGGCGCTTCTTTTATCGCGACGCGGCGTCCATCCGTGGCCTTGCACCGGCATTGCGATCACGCAGCGAATTGCTGGCCAACGATGGGCAGCATCATGTCCGGCGCGTGTTCGGCTGCATGGAATCCGCTGGACTGTTGCGTGCCACGCCCGAGCAACTTGACCAGTTGGTCGTCAACACCTGGATCGTGTCTACCTACTGGATCGACTATCTCCGGTCCCGTCATGGAATTGATTCCATCAAGCGGGAACACATCAGTTGGGGGGCGTCACAGGTGATGAGCTTGTTCTCGCCATATATGACGAAAACGGGGACGGCACTACTGAATATTCAGGGGGCGCGGGATTGACGACACCCATGACGCCATCTCTGCGGACGGCGGCATGGCGATCCCCACCATGGCCATCGCCATTGACGACATGCAGGAAAGCGAAATCGCTCTAAGGTGAAAGCTTGCCCCGCCTGCGCCATGACGGCATCCGGGATTCCTTGAGTCACTTACCGGAGAGGAACATGACAGTGACGCTCAGGTATTGGTCTGAAGACGGCGATGAGGAAACCGTCGATGTATCGTCAGTACAACTCCTGTTGCAGATGACACCCCACCCTCCTTCGCCATTGCCGAAGAGCGCCCCGGCCAGCGAAAAGAAGCCTGAAAAGTGGACCATCCCAGACGATCCCCCAGGTGATTTCGCCTAGCGTGCATGCGGCGGCAGGCCAAGCAAAAAGCCCGTGCGGCATGAACCGGACGGGCTTTTGGTGTTGGTTGCGGGGGCAGGACTTGAACCTGCGACCTTCGGGTTATGAGCCCGACGAGCTGCCAACTGCTCCACCCCGCGAAAGAGAATATACGCGGATTAAGAGCATCTGGATACCCCTAATACAAAAAGAACTGGAAAGTGCTAAGGCAAGCGGCCATTTGCGTAAGCAAGCGGCGTCTGATCCATGTGGCAAGTGAAGGACAACTGGCCTCGCGTGCGCCACATGTACATCGCACCTGCTCCACACTCGCCTGGAAAATATCTCCAAAAACGCTCAGCCATTGCCGTCTATCCACAGCTTCGCCCATTCATAGGCCGCCACCTTCGCGTCGGCGGACGAGGCATGATTGCGGCCAATCGACCTGGCATCCTGCACTACCGCCCCATCCTCCCAGATCGCGCACGACGCAATGTGCAATCCGTCCTTGATCGTCTTGCAGTAGACGTGGACGACATAGCCTTTGTATTCCGTGGTGCCGCTTTCCATCTGCGTCCTAGCTCCATTTCCATTTCGATGGATGCTAGCACGCGGCGCCTGCACAGCCCGGTGTCACAAGCGTCGTGCGGGCGAACCGGCCGCAGGCCGGTCGCATTCCAGCCGCTTGATCAGCGGATCAAGCGGCGGTCGACTTCTTGGCTGCCGCGCCAGCGGTGGCGCCTTCCTGCTCGGCGGCCTTGCTAGTGGCGACGGCTGCGGCCTGGAGAGTGCTTTCAGCAGTTTCAACGGCCTGCTTGGTTGCCTTCTGCACTGACTCGTAGGCGTTGTTGGCGGCGCTGATCGCGGACTTTACGATGGCAACGGTCGACTCGGCGCCTGCGGGCGCATTCTTGGCGAAGCTCTCGACGAGGGCCTGTATCTTCTTCGAGTTTTCAGCCAGTTGGACTTCGGCGACCTTGGTGAACTCTGACTGGGTCTCCGAGGCAATGTCGTACACGTGGCGGCTATACGCCATGGCTTTTTCGGCAATCGGCTGGACCAACGAGGCATGGATGGCCAGGATCTCCTGGGCATCCTTCGCGGCGAGCGCCTTCCTGGCGTTATCCACGTTTTCGGTGAAAGTCGTCTTGACCACTTGCAGGTTCAGTTCGACCAGCTTCTCAATACCTTCGAAGGCTTTGGTGGTCAGGCCGAACAGCGTTTCCACATTAGCCTTATGGACAGCCGCGACTTGTTCCGGGGTGAAGTTCATGCTGGTCTCCATGGGTTAGGTTCAACACTGTGCAAGGTAGGCTGTTTTGATGTCAAAGACATGACGCAGCCGACTTTCGCCGATCAGCCGTGATCGCGACGGATGACAATTTCGAAGCCGCAAAAGCAAAACCCCCCAGTACTTTCGTACTGGGGGGTTTCAAGGGAGAGCCTGGCGATTACCTACTTTCACACGGGTATCCGCACTATCATCGGCGTGGAGTCGTTTCACGG
>NZ_JBFTSG010000030.1:0-105643 GCF_056399885.1 Cupriavidus sp. 01L45
CGCCAGGTGCGCAAGGACTGCGCCGCGGTCATCCTGTACACCGCCGAGAAGGCCACCTGGATGGCCGGCGAGTCGGTGCAGATCCTGGGCGGCAACGGCTATATCAACGAATACCCGGTCGGCCGGCTGTGGCGCGACGCCAAGCTGTACGAGATCGGCGCGGGCACGTCGGAAATCCGGCGCATGCTGATCGGAAGGGAGTTGTTCTCGCAAACCATGTGATGCCGGCGCTGCATGGCGATGGCGCCCGGTCTGGCGCCGCGCCGGCCATGCCGGATTGACCGAAAGAGCACTCGCCCTGCCGCCGAACCAATTTACAATCTCCGGAACCCCCAATCGTCATCGGCCTGCGTCATGTCCCACTTCCCAAAGCTGCTGTCCTCGCAGATTGCCTATGACGTGGCCCGCACCATGCTGGACGGGTTCGACAAGCATTACCGGCTGTTCCGCGAGGTCAGCCACCAGGCCAAGGTGAAGTTCGAGGCGGCCGACTGGCAAGGCCTGCAGCAACTGCAACGCGACCGCATCGCCTTCTACAACGAGCGGGTGCGCGAAACCAGCGTGATCCTGGAAGACGAGTACGACGCCGAGAACATCGAGGACGAAATCTGGCAGCAGATCAAGCTGCACTACATCGGGCTGCTGACCAACCATCACCAGCCGGAACTGGCCGAGACCTTCTTCAACTCGGTGTGCACGCGCATCCTGCACCGTTCGTACTTCAACAACGATTTCATCTTCGTGCGCCCGGCCATCTCGACCGAGTACATCGAGAACGAGGAGTCTCCCACCAGGCCGACCTTCCGTGCCTACTATCCGGGCAGCCGCGCGGGCATGGCGGCGTGCTTCGAGCGCATCGTCCACAACTACCAGATCGAGCGTCCATTTGCCGATCTCACGCGCGATATCGGCTACGTGGTGCGCGCCGTCACCGAGTATTTCGGCGACTTCCGCATTGCGCCGAATTTCCAGATCCATGTGCTGTCGTCGCTGTTCTTCCGCAACAAGTCGGCCTTCATCATCGGCCGCATCCTGAACGCCGACCGCACCTTCCCGCTGGCGATTCCCATCGTGCACACGCCCGACGGCAAGCTGTCGCTCGACACGGTGCTGCTGAAGAAGGTGCAGCTGCTGATCCTGTTCTCCTTCACGCATTCCTACTTCATGGTGGACATGGAGATCCCGTCGGCGTACGTGACCTTCCTGCGCGACGTCATGCCGCGCAAGCCGCGCGCGGAGATCTACACCTCGCTGGGTTTGCAGAAGCAGGGCAAGAACCTGTTCTACCGGGACTTCCTGCATCACCTGCAGCATTCGTCCGACAAGTTCATCAGCGCGCCGGGCATCAAGGGCCTGGTCATGCTGGTGTTCACGCTGCCATCGTATCCCTACGTGTTCAAGGTGATCAAGGACTACTATCCGGCGCCAAAGGAGACCACGCGCGAGCTGATCAAGTCGAAGTACCAGCTGGTCAAGCAGCACGACCGCGTGGGCCGCATGGCCGATACGCTGGAGTATTCCGACGTGGCATTTCCGCTGTCGCGCTTCGACGACGCGCTGGTGCGCGAGCTGGAACTGCACGCGCCGTCGATGATCGAGTACCAGCGCGGCAAGGACGGCGGCGAGGAAATCGTCGTGCGGCACGTCTACATCGAGCGCCGCATGACGCCGCTCAATATCTGGCTGCAGGAGGGCTCCGATGCGCAGGTCGAGCACGGCATCGTGGAGTACGGCAACGCCATCAAGGAACTGATCGCCGCCAATATCTTCCCCGGCGACATGCTCTACAAGAATTTCGGCGTCACGCGCCACGGCCGCGTGGTGTTCTACGACTATGACGAGATCGAGTACATGACGGACACCAATGTCCGCCACGTGCCGCAGCCGCGCAACGAAGAGGAGGAGATGTCGGGCGAGGTCTGGTACAGCGTGGGCCGGCACGATATCTTCCCCGAGACCTACCGCAGTTTCCTGCTGGGCGACCCGCGCGTGCGCGCCGCCTTCCTGCGCCACCACAAAGATTTCTTCGATCCTGCCATGTGGCAGGGGCACAAGGACCGGCTGCTGGCCGGACAAATTCACGATTTTTATGCCTATGACGTTTCAGAACGCTTTGTCAATCGCTATGCCGCCGCAGCCTCAACCCGGGCTAAATCCGGCGACCAGCCAGAACCGGCAAGGAGAGTCGCATGAGTGACGCCATCGCCCAGCTGTTCCGCAACAATCGGGAGTGGGTCGACCGCGTGAACGCGGAGGATCCGGGTTTCTTCATGAACCTGGCAAACCAGCAGGCACCCGAGTACTTGTGGATCGGCTGCTCCGATTCACGCGTTCCGGCCAACCAGATCCTGGGGCTCGCGCCGGGCGAAGTGTTTGTCCATCGCAATATCGCCAATGTCATCGCGCACAGCGATCTCAACGCGCTCTCCGTGATCCAGTTTGCCGTGGAGTTGCTCAAGGTGCGCCACATCACGGTGGTGGGCCACTATGGGTGCAGCGGCGTCAAGGTCGCGCTCAAGCGCCAGCGCGTCGGGCTGGCAGACAACTGGCTGCGCCACGTGCGCGACGTTGCCGACAAGCACGGCGCCTACCTCGGCACCATCACCCGCGAGGAAGACGCGCACACGCGGCTGTGCGAGCTCAATGTGATCGAGCAGGTCAACAACGTGTGCCAGACCACCGTGCTGCAGGATGCCTGGGACCGTGGCCAGCCAGTCACCGTGCACGGCTGGGTCTACGGCGTGTCCGACGGCCTGCTGCGCGACCTCGGCATGGCTGCCAGCAGCAATGAGGAACTGCACGAGCAGCTCGAAGCGGCCTACCGCCAGTTCGGCGATCCGCCGCAGGCGTCGATCCGCTAAGCGCCGGCCTCGCACGCATCGGCAAGCAAAGAGAGATTCAGGAAGAGCCAACAATCGCCGCCACGTATCGCGCCAACCCGCGCCCCTAATCATTGGAGACACCCCATGCATGATCCCGTTGTCATCGTATCCGCCGCCCGCACCCCGATGGCGGCCTTCCAGGGCGAGTTCTCCGCCCTGACCGCCCCGCAACTGGGCGCCGCCGCCATCCGCGCCGCGGTGGAGCGCGCCGGCCTCAAGCCGGAGCAGATCGAGGAAGTGGTGTTCGGCTGCGTGCTGCCCGCCGGGCAGGGCCAGGCGCCTGCGCGGCAGGCAGCGCTGGGGGCAGGTCTGCCGCTGGGCGTGGGTTGCACCACCGTCAACAAGATGTGCGGCTCCGGCATGCGTGCCGCCATGACCGTGCACGACGCACTGATCGCGGGCTCGTTCGAGATYGCCATCGCCGGCGGCATGGAAAGCATGACGAATGCGCCATACCTGGTGCCCAAGGGCCGCGGCGGCTACCGCATCGGCCACGGCATGATTTTCGACCACATGATGCTGGACGGCCTGGAAGACGCCTATATCAAGGACGAGAAAGGCGGCGGCCGCTCCATGGGCACCTTTGGCGAGGACTGCGCGTCCAAGTACAACTTCACCCGCGAGGCGCAGGATGCGTTCGCCATGGAGAGCGTGCGGCGCGCACAGCAGGCGACCGAGCGCGGCGATTTCCGCTGGGAGATCGCGCCGGTGACGGTGCCTGGCCGCGGTGGCGACACTGTCATCGATACGGATGAAGGCCCGCGTCGCATCAAGGTCGACAAGATCCCCTCGCTCAAGCCGGCCTTTGCGAAGGACGGCACCATCACCGCCGCATCGTCCTCGTCGATCAACGACGGTGCCGCCGCGCTGGTGATGATGCGCGAATCCACCGCCAAGCGCCTCGGCCTGGTGCCGCTGGCCCGCTTGCTGGGTCACACCACGCATGCGCAGGCACCCGGCTGGTTTACCACCGCGCCGGTGGAAGCCATCAACAAGCTCTACCGCAAGCTCGACTGGACCACGGACAGCGTCGACCTGTTCGAGATCAACGAAGCGTTCGCCGTGGTGCCGATGGCCGCCATGCACGACCTCAAGATCCCGCGCGACAAGGTCAACATCCACGGTGGCGCCTGCGCGCTTGGCCACCCGATCGGCGCCTCGGGCGCGCGCATCATGGCCACGCTGATCGGCGCGCTGCGCAAGACCGGCGGCAAGCGCGGCGTGGCCAGCCTGTGCATCGGCGGCGGCGAAGCCACCGCGGTGGGGCTGGAGATCGTCTGAACCCGCGGTACCGCCCGCAACAGAGTGGCTGCCGCCATCGCGCGGCAGCCACACCGCAAACAACATAGAGAAAGGAGTACTGCCTTGCCAACCGCTCTCATCCTTGGTGCCTCGCGTGGCATCGGTCTCGAATTCGTGCGCCAGTACCGAGCCGATGGCTGGCGGGTACTGGCCGTCGCGCGCAGCGACGACGGCATCAAGGCCATCGAAGCGCTTGGTGCGGAGGCGTTGCGCGCCGACCTGACCGACGCGGGCCAGGTCGCCGGGCTGGGCTGGAAGCTGGACGGCGAGTCCATCGACGTAGCGATCTACAACGCCGGCGTGATCGGCCCGCGTACCGAAGGCGCGCAGCCCGTGACCCGCGAGGATTTCGACAAGGTGATGCATGTCAACGTGCTGGGGCCGATGATGGCGCTGCCGTTGCTGCTGCCGCTGGTCGAGACCGGACGTTCGGGCAAGGGCGGCGTACTGGCGGTGCTGGCCTCGCGCATGGGCAGCATCGGCACCATGGACAGCAACCGCAGCTGGCTCTACCGGGTCAGCAAGGCCGCCGCCAACGCGGCGCTCAAGGCCGCCTCGCTCGATGCGCGCCATGCCACCTGCCTGGCCTTCCATCCTGGCTGGGTGCAGACCGAGATGGGCGGCAAGGAAGCCGACCTCACGCCGCAGCAGAGCGTCTCCGGCATGCGCGCGGTGATCGCCGGCGCGACCCGGCAGGACAACGGCGGCTTTCGCAACTACGATGGCAGCGTGATCCCATGGTGAGTGCCATGGCCGATGCATCCTTCGTCACGCCCGCAGCGGCGACAACCTTGGTGAGCTGACATGCTGCTAACGCCAGAACAGGAAATGATCCGCGACGCCGTGCGCCAGTTCGCGCAGCAGGAGATCGCGCCGCACGCCGCCGCGTGGGATCGCGACAAGACCTTCCCGCATGCGGTGCACCGCGAGCTGGCCGCGCTTGGCGCGTACGGCGTGGCGGTGCCCGAGCAATACGGCGGGGCGGGGCTCGACTATCTGTCGCTCGCGCTGATCCTGGAGGAAATCGCCGCCGGCGATGGCGGCACCTCCACCGTCATCAGCGTCAACAACTGCCCGGTGTGCAGCATGTTGATGGCCTTCGCCAGCGAGGCGCAGAAGCAGCAGTGGCTGGTGCCGCTGGCGCGCGGCGAGATGCTCGGCGCCTTCTGCCTGACCGAGCCGCACGTGGGCTCGGACGCCGCGGCGCTGCGTACCAGCGCGGTGAAGGATGGCGACGACTACGTGCTCAATGGCGTCAAGCAATTCATCACCAGCGGCAAGAATGCCGATGTGGCGATCGTGCTCGCCGTGACCGACAAGGCTGCCGGCAAGCGTGGCATCAGCGCCTTCCTGGTGCCGACAACCACGCCCGGCTACATCGTGGCGCGGCTGGAGGAAAAACTCGGCCAGCATTCGTCCGATACCGCGCAGATCCTCTTCGAGGATTGCCGCGTGCCGGCCGCCAATATGCTGGGCGAGGAGGGCGCCGGCTACAAGATGGCGCTGTCCGGGCTGGAAGGCGGCCGCATCGGCATCGCCTCGCAAAGCATCGGCATGGCGCGCGCCGCCTTCGAGGCGGCCCTGGCTTACGCGAAGGAACGCGAGAGCTTCGGCCAGCCGCTGTTCGCGCACCAGGCGGTGCAGTTCCGCCTGGCCGACATGGCGACCAGGATCGRGGTGGCGCGGCAGATGGTGTGGCACGCCGCGTCGCTCAAGGATGCGGGGCGGCCCTGCCTGAAGGAAGCCGCGATGGCCAAGCTGTACGCCAGCGAGATGGCGGAGGAAGTCTGCTCGGCCGCCATCCAGGTCTTCGGCGGCTATGGTTATGTCAGCGACTTCCCGGTCGAGCGCATCTACCGCGATGTGCGCGTCTGCCAGATCTACGAAGGCACCAGCGATATCCAGAAGATACTGATCGCGCGGGCGCTGGCCTGACGCCTCGCCTGCGGATCGCGGAACCATTTCACCAATGCAGCACCGAAGTATCGAACCCAACGGCCAGACGCCAGGAGCCCCCAGACAATGACTGCTGCCATCGATTTCTACTTCGATTTTTCTTCGCCGTACGGCTATTTCGCCAGCACGCGCATCGACGAGCTGGCGCAGAAGTACGGACGCATCGTCGCATGGCATCCGATCCTGCTCGGCGTGGTCTTCAAGACCACCGGCTGCTCGCCGCTGCCGCACGTGCCGCTCAAGGGCGACTACGCGTGGCGCGATTTCGAGCGCACCGCGCGCTTCCACGATATCGAGTACAAACGCCCGACGCACTTCCCGCTGCCCACCACGCAGGCCGCGCGTGCCATGCTGTGGCTGCAGAACCATCACGGCGACGATATCGCCACCGCGTTCGCCAAGGCGGTCTATCGCGCCTTGTTCGTGGATGACATCAACATCGCCGAGCCGGCCGAACTGGTGAAGCTGGCCGAGCCGCTGGGCATCGACGCGCATGCCATGGATGCTGGCGCCAGCAGTTTCCAGATCAAGGACCAGCTCAAGGCCGAGATCGACGTGGCCATGGCCAAGGGCGTGTTCGGCTCCCCGTTCGTGATCATCGACGGCGAGCCGTTCTGGGGCTTCGACCGCTTCGACCAGATCGAGGCGCACCTCAAGAGCAAGCGCCCGACGGCGCTGCGCGCGGTGGGCAGCACGGACAGCCATACACTCGGCAACACAGACAGCAGCAAGGAAAAGAAGCCCGCATGAACCCCAGCATCAAGCCGATCCGCCATCCCCGTTTCGACTGCGTGATTTTCGACTGCGACGGCGTGCTCGTCGACAGCGAGCCCATCGTCAACCGCGTGCTCAACGAGATGCTCAACGAACTCGGCATCCGCATCTCGATCGAGGAATCCACCAAATGGTTCCTCGGCCGCGCGGTGCGCGAGGAGCTTGAGAACATCGAGCGCCGGCGCGGCGCGCCGTTGCCCGAGAACTGGCTGTCGCAATGGTTCGCGCGGCGCAATGCCGTGCTGGAGGCGGAAGTGCAAGCCGTACCGTACGTTCGCGAGGCGGTTGCCGCGATCGCCGCCGCCGGCCTGCCCGTTTGCGTGGCGTCCGGCGCCGACCGCATCAAGGTCAAGCTGCAGCTGACCCGCACCGGCCTGGTCGAGCTGTTCCAGCAGGACGAGCGCGAGCACATTTTCTCGTCCACCGAGGTCGAGCGCAGCAAGCCCGCGCCTGACGTGTATCTGCTGGCGGCGCGCACCATGAACGTGGAGCCCGCGCGCTGCGTGGTGATCGAGGATAGCCCGACGGGCGTTACCGCCGGCGTAGCCGCGGGCATGACCGTGCTCGGCTATGCCGCGCGCAATGCCGCCGAATCGCTGCTGGCGGTCGGCGCTGGCAGCATTTTCACCGATATGCGCGAGCTGCGGGGGTTGATCGGATGAAGGCGCGGGCGTCCGGCGCCGGCGGCTGTCCCTGTGGCGGCGGCGACTATGCCACCTGCTGCGGACGCTTTCATCGTGGCGAGGCGCTGCCGGGCAACGCCGAGCAGCTGATGCGTTCGCGCTATAGCGCCTATGTGCTGGGCGACGTGGATTGGCTGCGCCATACCTGGCATCCGTCCACCTGCCCGGCGGATCTCGCGCCAGATACCGGTACGCGCTGGCTCGGGCTGGCCGTCAAGGCGCATGCGCAGCAGGACGAGACGCACGCCGAGGTGGAATTCGTGGCGCGCTACAAGGTGGGCGGGCGCGCCTGGCGGCTGCACGAGCGCAGCCGCTTCGTACGCGAGCCGCGCGACGCCAGCGAGGCGCCGCGCTGGCTTTATGTGGATGGTGAAATGCTGGGGGAGAAACCATGACGGAACCGAAGACTGCCGCGGGTGCGACACCGGATGCCGACTACGTGCTGTACGGCTTCGCGCAATCCGGCAACACCTACAAGGTGGCGCTGCTGCTGGAAACGGTCGGCGTGCAGCGTGGCCGCAAGCTGTGGGCGCCGCGCTTCGTAGATTACTTCAACGGCGAGACGCACACCCCGGAGTACCGCGCCATCAACGAGATGGGCGAGGCGCCGGTGCTCGAGTTCGACGGCCGTAGACTGTCGCAATCGGGCGCCATCCTCGACGTGCTGGCGCAGCGGCTTGGCATCCATGGCCCCGCCGATGACGCCGAGCGTACCGAAGTGCTGCGCTGGCTGCTGTTCGACAACCACAAGTTCAGCTCCTATACCGCGACCTACCGCTTCCTGCGCACCTTTGCCAAGGCGCCGGACCCGGCGGTGCTGCAGTTCCTCCGGCAGCGCTGCGAAGGCGCATGGAGCGTGCTCAACGCGCATTTGTCCGGGCGCGCCCATGTGCTCGGCGAGCGGCTCACGATTGCCGATTTTTCGCTGGCCGGCTATGTCTACTTCGACGACGAGATCGGCGTGCACTGGCGCAAGGAATATCCGCATATCCACGCCTGGACCGAGCGGCTGCGCGCGCTGCCGGGCTGGCAGCATCCCTATGCGCTCCTGCCCGGCCATCCGCYGCCGAAACGGGCCGGCTGAGCGGTGGGCACGGGACAAGAGAGGCACAGGCAATCGTGAGATCGATAGCGGGGCTGGCCGTGGCGCTGGCGCTTGTGGTGGGCGGGCCTGCGCTCGCGCAGGACGCCGCGCCGGCGTCTTCACCCGTGGCGGCTGGCAAGATGGCGGAGCAAGTCGCAATGATCCCCAAGCCGGGGGTGCTGTTCTCGGTGGAGCTCGAAACCACCATCTTCAAGCCGCCCGGCGAAGGCCCTTTTCCATTGATCGTGCTCAATCACGGCAAGGCGTCGGGCAAGCCGGCATTCCAGCCGCGCGCACGCTATTCCGCCCAGAGCGCTGAATTCGTCAAGCGCGGCTATGTAGTGGCGCTGCCGATGCGCCAGGGCTTTTCCAGATCCGGCGGTGCCTATATCGGCGCGGGCTGCAATGTGGAAAGCAATGGCCTCGTGCAGGCCGAGGATGTGGTTGCCACGCTCGACTACATGGTCAAGCAGCCTTATGTCGACAAGTCGCGCATCGTTGTGATTGGCCAGTCGCACGGCGGGCTGACCACCATGGCATTCAGCACCCTTGCGTACCCCGGCGTGCTCGGCCTGGTCAATTTTGCCGGCGGGCTGCGCGATGAATCGTGCAGCCGCTGGGAGTTCAACCTGATCGATGCGTTTGGCGACTACGGCAAGCAGGCGCGCTATCCCTCGCTGTGGATGTATGGCGATAACGACAGCTACTGGCCGCAGCCGCTCCCAGAGAAGATGTTCGGCGCTTACAAGGCGCAGGCGCATGGCGCTGCCGCGAACACGCGCATGGTGGACTTCGGCACCTTCGCGGGCGATTCGCACGCCATGTTCGGCAGCCGGGCCGGCTTGCCTATCTGGCTGCCGGAAGTCGGGCGGTTTTTCAAGGAAATCGGGCTTCCTTTCGATCCCCTGCCATAAGCCGGAGCATCAGCGGGAGCATCAACAGGCTCCTGCCGGCGGAAGGTTTACCCCGACAAGCAATCCCGCTGGCGGCGCAGGGTGTGGAGATAAGGGCATGCTGGCATGGAGATGTGGCGACGATACGCCCTTCTCCCCGCTTTTTCGTTTAACGCGCTGCTAACGTGTAAATCCGGTCCTGTTTGCCAAGTGGCCGGGGAGCTCCCTACCATGACTCTCCCCAACCCGCACGCAAGTGCCGCCACGCCAGGCTCTGCCCGGCCGGGCAGGCCACCGCGCGGTCAACAAAGGAGGGTTTCCTTGGAAGACCAGTCCAATTCCGCATCCCCCGCGCCCGCCACGCTCGGCGAGCGCAGCCTGCGCGCCGTCTGGCATCCGTGCACGCCGCTGCGGCCCGATGCCGGCAAGCCGCCGCTGGCCATCGCCCGCGGCGAAGGCCCGTGGCTGCACGACACCGGCGGCCAGCGCTATTTCGACGCCACCAGCTCCTGGTGGGTCAACCTGTTCGGCCATGCCAATCCCGAGATCAACGCCGCGCTGCGCGAGCAGCTCGACACGCTGGAGCACGTGATGCTGGCCGGCTGCACGCATGCGCCCGCGGTGGAGCTTGCGGAGCGGCTGTCGGCCCTGACCGGCGGCGCGCTCGGCCATGCGTTCTATGCCAGCGACGGTGCCTCGGCTGTCGAGATCGCGCTGAAGATGAGCTTCCACTACTGGCGCAACACGGGCCTGGGCGGCAAGCGCGAATTCATCTGCCTGCGCCATGGCTACCACGGCGAGACCGTGGGCGCGCTGGCGGTGACCGACGTGGCGATCTTCCGTGATGCCTACGATCCGATGCTGATGAGCTCGCACGTGGTGATGTCGCCCGACGCGCGCCAGGCCGCGCCGGGCGAGAGCGCCGCGCAGGTGGCGCAGCGCGCGCTGGACGAGCTGGAGGCGCTGCTCCACGCGCGCGGCGGACAGATCGCGGCCCTTATCATCGAGCCGCTGGTGCAATGCGCCGCCGGCATGGCGATGCACGATCCGCTGTACCTGGAGGGCGTGCGCGCGCTGTGCGACCGCTACCGCGTGCACCTGATCGCCGACGAGATCGCGGTCGGCTGCGGCCGTACCGGCACCTTCTTCGCCTGGGAGCAGGCGCGCGGCGCCGGCGATGCGCCGGGCGCGCCGTTGCCGGCGCACCTCTGGCCCGATTTCCTGTGCCTGTCCAAGGGCATCAGCGGCGGCTACCTGCCGCTCTCGCTGGTGCTCTCGCGCAGCGCGATCCAGCAGGCCTTCGTTGCGGACGCCGGGGACCCGGACCGCGCCCGCAGTTTCCTGCACTCGCATTCCTACACGGGCAACCCGCTCGCCTGCCGCGCGGCGCTGGCCACGCTGGACCTGTTCGCGCGGCAGGACGTGATCGCGCAAAACCGCCAGCGCGCCCGGTGGCTCACGCAAGCCATGGCGGGACTGGCAGCGGATGCGCGGCTGCAGCATGTGCGCCAGCGCGGGCTGATCTGGGCCGCCGACGTGCGCGAGGAATATGCCGCGAATGCTGGTGAATTCTCCGCGCGTTTCCATCATGCCGCGCGCGCGCACGGCGTATTGATCCGTCCGATCGGCCGCACGCTCTACGTGATGCCGCCGTATGTGTTCGACGCCGACATGGCGCACTGGCTGGCCGGCCGCCTGCAGGCCACGCTCGACGCGGTGCTGGCCGGCGGCCTCGACAAGAACGAAAGCGCCGGCAACGATGCCGGCGCCACCAGGGAGATTCGCCATGTTGCTTGAGCACCTGACCCTCGCCGCCGCCGAGCGTGACGCAAAGGCGCTGACGCGCCGCCGCCGCACTGCGTATTCCGCCTGCGCTCCGCACCAGGCCGTGAGCGACGCCTGCGGCGACGAAATGCACTCCTTGCTCACCTTTTGCAGCAACGACTACCTGGGCCTGGCCAACCATCCCGCGCTGATCGCGGCGATGGCGGACGGCGCGCGCCAGTTCGGCGCGGGCAGCGGGGCGTCCCATCTGGTGAGCGGCCACTCGCTGGCGCACCACCGGCTCGAGAGCGAACTGGCGGAGTGGTACGCGCCGCATATCCCGCACGCGCGCGCACTGTATTTCTGCACCGGCTACATGGCCAATATGGCGGTGCTGACCGCGCTGGGCAGCGCCGATGCCACGCTCTTCTGCGAGGAACTCAACCATGCTTCGCTGATCGACGGCGCCCGGCTCGCGCGTGCCGAAGTCCGCCGCTATGCCCATCGTGACGTGGCCGGGCTGGAGGGGTTGCTGACCGCCAGCAGCAGCCCGCTCAAGCTGATCGTTACCGACAGCGTGTTCAGTATGGACGGCGATCTCGCCCCGCTGACCGAGCTGCTGGCCCTGGCCGAGCGCCACGACGCCTGGATCATCGTCGACGATGCGCATGGCTTCGGCGTGCTGGGCGAACAAGGGCGCGGCGTGCTCGAGCACCTGGGCCTGACTTCGCCGCGGTTCATCTATATCGGCACGCTGGGCAAGGCCGCCGGCGTGGCGGGCGCCTTCGTGGCCGCGCACGAGACCATCATCGACCACCTGGTCAATACCGCGCGGCAGTACATCTACACCACGGCCGCGCCGCCGGCGGTGGCGCACGCCTTGTCCGCCAGCCTGGCGCTGATCGCCGGGGATGAAGGGCGGCAACGCCGCGTGCAGCTCGGTACGCTGATCCGCACGCTGCGGGGCGGGCTGGCCGAGCTGACCCGCGCCGCGGGCTGGCGCCTGGGTGAGAGCACCACGGCGATCCAGCCGGTGATCGTGGGCGACAACGTAGCCGCACTGGCGTTGTCCGCGGCGCTGGAGGCCGACGGTATCCGCGTGGGCGCGATCCGTCCGCCCACCGTGCCGGTGGGTACGGCCCGCTTGCGCATCACGCTATCGGCCTCGCACACCCTGGCCGATGTGGATCGCCTGCTGGCCAGCCTGCGCAGCGTGGTGCCGCACATGGAGGCGTCATGAGCGAGCGTGCCGCCATCGCCTGCTTTGTCACGGGCACCGACACGGGCGTCGGCAAGACGCACGCCAGCGCCACCTTGCTGCACGCGCTGCGCGCCGCCGGCTACCGCGCGGTTGGCATGAAGCCGGTAGCGAGCGGCAGCGAGTGGCGCGGCGACCATTGGCATAACGACGACGTGGCGCAGCTGCGTGCCGCCAGCGCGCTGGCCGTGCCGCAGGCGCTGACCTGTCCCTTCCTGTTGCGCACGCCGGCATCGCCGCACCTCGCCGCCGCCATCGAAGGCGCCCGCATCACGCGCGAGCCGATCMGTGCCGCCTTTGCCGCGCTGCGGGCGCAGGCCGATGCGGTGGTGGTGGAAGGCGTCGGCGGCTTTCGCGTGCCGCTCGACGGGGCGCCGCCGGAAGAGGGCGGCTGGGATACCGCCGACCTCGCCGTGATGCTCGGCCTGCCGGTGCTGCTGGTGGTGGGCATCCGCCTTGGCTGCATCAGCCATGCGCTGCTGACCGCCGAAGCCGTGCGCGCGCGCGGCCTGCACCTGGCCGGCTGGATCGCCAACCGCATCGACCCGGCCATGGATCTCGCCGACGAGAACATCGACACACTGCGTGCCGCGCTGGATGCCCCGCACCTGGGCACGCTGCCGTGGCAGRCCGCGCCCGCCGATGCCGCCGGGCAGCTCGCGCTGGCGCCGCTGCTGGCCGCCTGCCATGCGCGGTCCGCGGTCGCCGCCGCCTGAACGCGCGCCTTGCAGAAACCGAATACACCGAAAGCATTACTGGAACAGATAACAATCATGACCACCACTTCCCTCGCAACCGACACCGTAGCCACCATTTCCGCCGACACCCTGCGCCAGACAGCCCGCCGCTTCACCGAGACCGCGCCCGCGGCCAGGCCCGGAGACTGGACCGTGGCCGAAGTTGCCGCGCTGTACGCGCTGCCGTTCAACGACCTGCTGTTCCGCGCCCAGCAGGTGCACCGCGAGCATTTCGATGCTAATGCCGTGCAACTCTCCACGCTGCTGTCGATCAAGACCGGTGGCTGCGAAGAGGATTGCGGCTACTGCCCGCAGAGCGCGCACCACGATGCCGGCGTCACGGCCGGCAAGCTGATGGCACTGGACGAAGTGCTGGAAGCCGCGCGCGCCGCCAAGGCCAGCGGCGCAGGCCGCTTCTGCATGGGCGCCGCCTGGCGCAGCCCCAAGGACCGTCACCTGGAGCCGGTGATCGAGATGGTGAAGGAGGTCAAGGCCATGGGCCTGGAGACCTGCGTCACGCTCGGCATGCTGGAGGCCGAGCAGGCCCAGCGCCTGAAGAACGCCGGGCTGGACTACTACAACCACAACCTCGATACCTCGCCCGAGTTCTACGGCGAGATCATCGGCACCCGCACCTACCAGGACCGCCTGGACACCATCGGCCATGTGCGCGAGGCTGGCATCAACGTATGCTGCGGCGGCATCGTCGGCATGGGCGAATCGCGCGAGGCGCGCGCCGGGCTGATCGCGCAGCTCGCCAACCTCGACCCGTACCCCGAGTCGGTGCCTATCAACAACCTGGTGGCTGTCAAGGGCACGCCGCTGGCCGACACGGCGCCGATCGACCCGTTCGAATTTGTCCGCACCATCTCGGTGGCGCGCATCACCATGCCGCGCGCCATGGTGCGCCTGTCCGCCGGCCGCGAGACCATGGACGATGCGCTGCAGGCGCTGTGTTTCATGGCCGGCGCCAATTCCATCTTCTACGGCGACCGGCTGCTGACCACCGCCAATCCCCAGGCCGACCGCGATCGCGCCCTGCTGTCCCGGCTGGATATCCGCACCGAGGGCTACGCCGGGTAAGCCGGCCGGCCCCGTGACCGCTTTGCCTGCGCCCGGTTGGTGACATCGCAGGCGTTCCGCACTGCGGATCCCGGCACCGCGCCTTTCGGGGGTGCGGTGCGCCGCCGGCGACATCCGTGTCGATCCCGGCAAGTGCCCTGCACTGCGGGCAGGGCCATGCGGAAGGTGATACCTTTCATGTGTTCAGCGGCCAGCGTCACGTGGCACCTGTCTGGACCGGCCCGCTGGCAGACGCCGGTTAAGGCGCGCGGTTGCTGTCCTTCCGGGCCGGAAACGGCCGGGCCGCCGCCTCCAGGGCGCGCCTGCCGCAAGAAAACCGCAGGCAACGCCCATCCTCTGCGAAAATAGAAACAAAACCAGAGTGGAGATGAGATGAAGTTGCAGTTGTATGTACCGGACGGCCGTTACCAGCCCTGGATCGACGGTTTTGCCGAAGCCCTGCCCGAGGCGCAATGCCTGACCTGGGAAGACAGCAAGAATGAGCAGGTGGACTACGCCGTGGTCTGGCGGCCGCCGCTGGAGATGCTGCGCGGGCGTACCGACCTGAAAGCGGTCTTCAATCTCGGCGCCGGCGTGGATGGCATCCTGAGCCTGCGCGACACCGACGCGAACGCACTGCCGGCCGGCGTGCCCATCGTGCGCCTGGACGATGCCGGCATGGCCGCCCAGATGATCGACTACGTGACGCACGCGGTACTGCGCTACTTCCGCCGCCTGGACGAATACGCGCTGGCCCAGCAGGCCGGTACCTGGCGTTTTCTCAAGCCGCACCGCCGCGCCGATTTCACCATCGGCGTGATGGGCGTAGGCACGCTGGGCGCGCAGATCGCCAAGTCGCTGGCCGGATTCGGTTTCCCGGTGCGTGGCTGGAGCCGCACGGCGCGCGAAGTCGAAGGCGTGCAGGGCTTTGCCGGCGAGGCTGGCCAGGCCGGCTTCCTGGACGGGCTGCGCGTGCTGGTCAATGTCTTGCCGCTGACGCCGGAAACCGAGAACATCCTGGATGCCGGACTGCTGGGCAAGCTCGCCAAGGGCGCCTACCTGGTCAACGTGGCGCGCGGGCCGCACCTGGTCGAGGAAGACCTGCTGGCCGCGGTGCAATCCGGCCAGGTTGCCGGTGCCATGCTCGACGTGTTCCGCACCGAGCCGCTGCCTGCCGACCATCCCTTCTGGTCCGAGCCGCGCATCACCATCACGCCGCATATTGCGGCGCTGACCTTGCGCGAAGACAGCATTGAACAGATCGCGGGCAAGATCCGCGCGCTGCGCGCGGGCCAGCCGATCGCCGGCGTGGTCGACCTGCAACGCGGCTATTGAACGAACCGGGCACCGGGGCGGAGCGCCCCGGTGCCATGCACCGGATACGCCGCGCCTGCGCGGCTATCCGAAACGAGGAGACATCGTGAACCTGCCCCACTATGTGAAAGTCGTCGAAGTCGGTCCGCGCGACGGCCTGCAGAACGAAAAAGCCATGGTGCCGACCGAGGTCAAGGTCGAGCTGATCAACCGCCTGAGCGATGCCGGCTTCGTCAATATCGAAGCCGCTTCCTTCGTCTCGCCCAAATGGGTGCCGCAGATGGCCGACGGCGCCGATGTGATGGCGCGCATCCAGCGCCGGCCCGGCACCTTGTACTCGGTGCTCACGCCCAATATGAAGGGATTCGAAGGCGCGGTGGCCGCGTCCGCCGATGAGGTCGTGATCTTCGGCGCCGCCAGCGAGGCCTTCTCGCAAAAGAACATCAATTGCTCGATCGCAGAATCCATCGCGCGCTTCGAGCCGGTGGCCGCCGCCGCCAAGGAGAAAGGCTTGCGACTGCGCGCCAGCGTCTCCTGCGCGCTGGGCTGCCCCTACCAGGGCGAAGTGCCGGTGCACGCGGTGGTGGATGTGGTGCRCCGCATGCGCGATCTCGGCTGCGACGAGATCGACATCGCCGACACCATTGGCGTGGGCACGCCGGGCCGGGTGCAGGAGGTGATGCACGCGGTGGCCGCCGAATTCCCCATCGACCGCCTCTCCGGCCATTTCCACGATACCTATGGCCAGGCGCTATCCAATATCCTGGCCAGCCTGCAGGTCGGCATCTCGATCTTCCACGCGTCGGTGGCCGGTCTCGGCGGCTGCCCTTATGCCAAGGGCGCCACCGGCAATGTCGCCACGGAAGACGTGCTGTACATGCTGCACGGCATGGGCATCCACACCGGCGTGGACCTGGAGCAGGTGGTGCGGGCGGGCGACTTCATCTCGCAGTCGATCGGCCGCGCCAACAGCTCGCGCGTCGGACGCGCGCTGCTGACGAAGTGGGGCGCCGGTGCCGACGCCGCGCCCGCCTGCGTGTAAGGCATTGCCATTCGCACCCTACCGACATGAACATTCGCACTCCTGACAACGCCGGGGACACGGCAGCGTTGCCCGAAGCCGCGCAGCGCGTCGCCGGCCTGCTGGCCGGCCTCGGCCACGACAAGCCGGTGGTCATGCTGCGCGCCACCGGCAAGACCTCGGCCGAGGCCGCGGCCGGGCTCGGCTGCTCGGTGGCCGAGATCGCCAAATCCATCATCTTTCGCCGCGTGGCGGACGACGCGCCGGTGCTGGTGATCGCCAGCGGCAGCAACCGCGTCGACGAAGCCAAGGTGGCCGCCGTGGTGGGCCAGCTCGGCAAGGCCGACGCCAGGTTCGTGCGCGAGAAGACCGGCTACGCCATCGGCGGCGTCTGCCCGATCGGCCACGCGGTGGCGCCGGTGATGCTGCTCGACAGCGACCTGTTCCGCTACGACAGCCTGTGGGCCGCCGCCGGCCATCCGCACGCGGTGTTCAACCTCACGCCGCAAGAGCTGCAGCGCATGACCGGGGCCGAAGTGGCCGATGTGGCGCAGCGCGATTCCGCATGAAGCCGCCACTCGCACCCGGCATCGCCCGCGCCGCGACCGCCGCCGCACAGGCGCCCATGGCTGGCAGGGACTGATCCGATGTCGCAAGCCACCCGCCTGGCCGCCGAACTCACGCGCGGCGCGCAAGCCGCGCAGCGCGCGCAGCCCGTACCGTCGCCTTGCCGCAATGTATGCCGCATGGATGCCGCCAGCGGCTACTGCGAAGGCTGCCTGCGCACCATCGGCGAGATTGCCGCATGGTCCGGCAGCGACGAGGCCGAGCGGCGCAGGATCTGGCTGCTGTTGCCGCCGCGCGCCGCGCAACTCGCCGCACGGGCGGCGCCTTGACTGCGCCGGCGGCTGCCATGCGTGTCCACCCCAACACCACGGAGTGATCCGGCCATGACAAACGCCATCGACTGGTATTTCGACCCGATCTCGCCGTTCGCCTACCTCGCGTTCGAGCGGCTGCCCCGGGCCTTGCCGGCCCATGCCACGGTACGCTACGTGCCGCTGCTGTTTGCCGGGCTGCTGCGCCATTGGGGCAATGTCGGCCCGGCCGAGATCGCGCCCAAGCGCCGCTTCACCTTCGAACATGTGGCATGGATCGCGCACCGCGACGGCATCCGGCTCGCCATGCCTGCGGTGCATCCTTTCAATCCGTTGCCCTTGTTGCGCCTGGCGGTAGCGCTGGAACTCGAGGGCCGGCTAACGCACGCCACCCTGGCGCCGGTCTTCCGCTTTGTCTGGCAGCAAGGCCATGTGCCGCAGCAGCAGGCGGAATTCGACGCGCTGTGCGCCCTGCTTGGCGTACCCGCCGCTGCGCTGGCGCGGGACGCGGTCAAGGCGCGCCTGCGCGAACACGGGGACGAAGCCGTGGCGCGCGGCGTGTTCGGCGTGCCCACCGCCGTGCTGCAGGGCGACGCCCAGGGCCAGTTGTTCTGGGGCCTCGATGCGCTCGACATGCTGGCTGCACGGCTGAACCATGACCCCTTCTTTGCCTCCGGCGCGTTCCGTGCCGCCGCCGACTTGCCGGTGGGAACGGGGCGCGCCGATGCGCCCACCCCGGCCGCCGGCCGCTGATATTAGCCCTGACTAACCGATAGCCCGATGCCAGCCACCTTCGCGCCTCCCACCCTGCCATCCACCATGCGCGTCTTCGAGCGCGGCTGGCTGTCGGCCAACAACATCCTCTTTGTGGACGGCGACGACACCGCGCTGGTCGATTCGGGCTATGTCACGCATGCGCCGCAGACGCTGGCGCTGGTCGAGGCCGGCCTGCGGGGGCGGCCGCTGCGGCGCCTCGTGAACACGCATCTGCACTCCGACCATTGCGGCGGCAATGCCGCGCTGCAGGTCCGCTGGCAACCGCGCACGCTGATCCCCGCCGCGGAGGCCGGGGCGGTGCGCGCGTGGGATGTGGACGCCCTCAGCTACAGCGCCACCGGCCAGCAGTGCGACCGCTTCGGCTTCGACGGCGTGGTGCAGGACGGCGATGTGTTGCGCCTGGGCGGGATGGACTGGCAGGTGGTGGCGGCGCCCGGCCACGATCCCCATGCGGTGATGTTGTTCGCGCCGCAGGAAGGCATCCTGATTTCGGGCGATGCGCTGTGGGAGAGCGGCTTCGGCGTGATCTTCCCGGAACTCGACGGCGAGAGCGGTTTCGCCGAGCAGGCGGCCGTGCTGGAGCGCATCGCCGGGCTGGATGTGCGCGTGGTGATTCCCGGCCACGGGCGGCCGTTCACGAACGTCGCCGCCGCGCTCGACGTTGCCGGCGGGCGCCTGGCCTACCTGAGCGGCGATGCCGGGCGCAACGCCGTGCACGCGGTCAAGGTGCTGGTGAAGTTCAAGCTGCTGGAGCAGCAGCGCATGCCGCGCGACACGCTGCTGGCGTGGATGGCGCAGGCGCCCCTGATGCAGCGCATTCACGCGCGCTTCATGGCCGGGCAGGACATGGCGCAGGTCCTGGACCGGGTGCTGGAATCCCTCGCCGCAGCGGGCGCGCTGGCGCTGGCAGACGGCGAGGTGTACAACCGGGACTGAGCGGCGGCGCCCCGCCCTGGCGCTTGCGCCTGCCCCGATCCCTTGCGAGGAAGTCGCCCATGCCTGCCTTTCCCGTCGCATTGCTCCAGCCGCTGGTCGCGCATCTCCTGCCCTCGGCCATCCACGCGCACGGCGCCGACCTGCAGATCGAACTGGCGCCCTTCGTGCTCGGCGGCGCGCCGGTGCGTACCGCGATCCGTCTCGATGGCGTGAGCCTGCCCTCGCAAAGCCTGGAAGGACTGGCAGGCCGGCGCCTGCTGTTCCCGCTCAACCCGGAGCCCGGCTATATCGACGGCTCGATCTACGTCGACGGCCGCCATCACGCGGTCGACGTCAGCGAGCTGCGCTTCGGCGAGCTCGACCCGCACGGCCTGCCCGTGACGCTTGAAGGCTGGATTCATTTCGACGACGGCGCCCGCTTCGACGACACCGCGCTAAGCCTGAGCGCCCACATTTCCCATCCGCTGTCGGAGCCGGAGCTCGATGCATTGATCGACAACACCGCTGCCGAAGCCGGCATCGCTACCGCGCATCAGTCCGGCAAGGTGATGGCCGCACTCAGCCGCAACCCCCGCCTGCGCCATGCCGACATGGCACTGCTGCATGCGCGCGTGCAGGCCCGGTTGCTGATCGCCGAAGCCAGGAAGGCGCGATGAGCGGCGGGTTGCTACACTGACTGGCAGGGAGCGCCCGATGCACCGCCGGGAGTGGGTGCCGGCAACTCCTCCGCTGACCTAGTCGCAAGGACGCATCATGCAATCCCTCCACGGCCAAGGCTTTCTGCTTCGTCCCTTTCGCTATACCGACGTGCCGCAGTTCGTGGCGGCCGTGCACGAATCGCTCGACACGGTGGGCAAGTGGCTGCCGTGGTGCCACGCGGGCTACACCGTGCGCGATGCGGAGAACTGGGTCGACATGTGCACCGAGAACATGGGCATCGGCGAGGCCTACGATGTCGGCGTGTTCGCGCCGGACGGCAGGGAGTTGTACGGGGGCGTCTCCATCAACCAGATCAACCGGGACTACAACTTCGCCAACCTGGGCTACTGGATCCGCCAGAGCCGGCAGCGGCAGGGACTGGGCGCGCGCGCGGCGGAACTGATGGCCTGCTATGGATTCCACCGGCTCGGGCTGACGCGGCTGGAGGTGGTCGCCGCGGAGCACAACGTGGCCAGCCGCGCCGTGGCCGGGAGGATCGGCGCGCAGTTCGAATGCATCGCGCGCAACCGGCTGGTGCTGCACGGCGTGCCGTGCGCGGCGGCGATGTATTCGCTGGTGCCGCCGTGGTACCGCAATGCCGGCCCGGCCGCGGGCAAGGAGACATGAAACGAAGGGAAGCTGTCTGTGCCAGGCCATCGAATACGAGATCGGCCAGCTCGACAGCTTGCGCCCGTCAACCCTTGGTGATGGCAAACGCGTAGGTGCGCTCATCCTGCCGCGGCGTTACCTTGTATCCCTTCTTCGCCGCCCAGACATTGATCTGGAAATAGAGCGGAATCACGCCATAGTCCTTGATCCCGATTTCCGTGGCCTCCTGCAGCAGCTTCTCGCGGGCACGATCGTCGATAGTGGTCAGCGCGGTGGTCAGCTTGGCGTCCAGCGCCGGGTTGCTGTAGCGCCCGCGGTTGGATGCGCCCCAGCCCTTGGCCGGGTCATAGGTTGCCAGCAGCGACTTCAGCGACGATCCCGCTTCACCGGTATCCGCACCCCATCCGGCCAGCAAGAAGGAAAACTCCAGCTTGTTGGCGCGCGTGAAGAAGGTGGCGGACGGCATGGCCTCCACCTTTGCCTGGATGCCGATGCGCGACAGCATGGAGGCGATGGCCTGCGCGACCTGTTCGTCGTTGACGTAGCGGTTGTTGGGCGCATGCAGCGTGAGCTGGAAGCCGTCCGGGTAGCCGGCTTCGGCCAGCAGCTTCCTGGCGCCAGCCGCATCGAAGGTATCGGGCCTGAGGCCCGGCACATAGCCGAAGAGCGTGGCGTTGACCAGCTGGCCAGTGGGTTCGGCGGCGCCTTCCATCACGCGGTCGACGATGGCCTGGCGGGAGATGGCGTGCGAGATCGCGGCGCGTACGCGCGGGTCTTTCAGCGGGTTCTTCGCCAGCGGCTTGCCGGCCTTGTCGGTGACGAAGGGGGTGACATCGCGATTGGTGTCGAGGTGCAGGTACATCATGCGGAAGGTGGACACCTTGAACACGCTCACGCCGGGATCGGCCGAGAGCTTGCGGATATCCGACGTGGGCACGTTCTCGATGACCTGCACGTCGCCGGCAAGCAATGCTGCGACGCGCGGCGCATCGTTGGTGAGGATGCGCAGCGAGACCGTGTCCCACTCCGGCTTGTTGCCCCAGTAGGCTTCGTTGCGGGTCAGTTCCACGCGGTCGCCCTTGCGGAAGCTGGCGAACTTGTAGGGGCCGGTGCCCACCATCGCGCGGCCGCTGTTGAAGTCTTCGCTGGTGGCGTTCTCGGCGACCTTCTTCGACACCATGTAGATGGTGGACAGGTCATTGGGCACCAGCGGGTAGGGGCCGTGGGTGGTGATGCGCACGGTCAGCTTGTCGACCGCGACGATGTCCTTGAAGCCCTTGGTGTAGATGGTGTATGGCGAGGGGCTGTTCTTGACCGTGGCGGGGCGGTTCAGCGAGTAGACCACATCGGCCGAGGTGAACTCGCTGCCGTCGTGGAACTTCACGCCGGGGCGCAGCTTGATCTCCCAGGTGGTGTCGTCGACCGGCTTCCACGATAGCGCCAGCGCCGGCTTGAAGCGCATCTTCTCGTCCTTGGCAATCAGGGCTTCGAACATATGCTCGGCCACGTTCGCGTTGGGCGTGACGTTGTGATAATGCGGATCCAGCGAGGTGATGTCCCCGGACAGGCCGATGGTGAGGCCCGCGGCAAAAACGGTCGGGGAGAGGGCGGCGCAGGCAAGGCTCGTGGCAAGCGCTGCGGCGCCGAGGGCGCGGCGGATGATGGTCATCGATGAGTCCCTGGTCGGCGTGATGCGCAAGATGCGCAAGATGCTGTGCAGGGATTGTCGGGAGTCGCAGACATCCATGTCAAGGCGGGCAGACCCGCAGCGCCGGATGCACCGGCACGATGCGGCCATGCACAGCCGGCGTGCCGTTTTGCCGCGTGTTTTCCCTGCTGTGTGGCACGAACGGGCGGAGTGGCTCGCCGTGAAACAGCGCAACTGTTCCTGTGCGGCCTGACAGTCGCGCCGTATAGTGGACGCCGCATCCACTCCGCCAGCGGCGCCGCCCATCCATGCTGAAAATTCTCGGAAAAGCCTCCTCCATCAATGTCCGCAAAGTGCTCTGGTGCTGCGACGAACTCGGCTTGCCGTTCGTGCGCGAGGACTGGGGTTCAGGCTATCGCGCGACGGATAGCGCGGAATTCCTCGTGCTGAATCCGAACGCCATGGTGCCGGTGATCGACGACGATGGCTTCGTGCTGTGGGAGTCGAACTCCATCATCCGCTACCTGGCGTCGCGCTACGGCGATGGCACCCTTTACCCAGGCACCGCGCGGGAGCGCGCCCGGGTGGATCAATGGATGGACTGGCAGGCGACGGAGCTGAACAATGCGTGGCGCTACGCTTTCATGGCGCTGGTTCGGCAATCGCCGTTGCACCGGGACGAGCGGGAGAGCGCCGTCTCCGTCGCCAGTTGGTCAAGGCATATCGGCATCCTGGAGCGGCAGCTTGCAGACACCGGCGCCTATGTCGCCGGCGAGCGCTTCACGCTCGCGGACATCCCGATCGGCTTGTCGGTGAACCGCTGGTATGCCACGCCGCTGGCGCACCCCGCCTTCCCCGCGGTGGCGGCCTACTTCGAGCGGCTCGGCGCGCGCGAAGGATTCGCGCGGCACGGCCGCAACGGGATTGCCTGAGGCCCGGAGCGGGGGCTGCACCCCC
This sequence comes from Cupriavidus sp. 01L45, assembly GCF_056399885.1. Classification (NCBI taxonomy): domain Bacteria; kingdom Pseudomonadati; phylum Pseudomonadota; class Betaproteobacteria; order Burkholderiales; family Burkholderiaceae; genus Cupriavidus; species Cupriavidus sp. 01L45. Next base: position 23,235 of record NZ_JBFTSG010000030.1, read on the forward strand.
GTTCGCGCCCCGGGCCGTGCTCAGAACGTCGTGCGCACGCCCAGCTTGACGCTACGCCCCGGCAGCGGCGCAATGTCGCGCAGGATCGAGGTGGCCATGCGCGCATCCTGGTTGGTCAGGTTATCGCCGCGCAGGTAGACCAGGGTCTGGGAGCCCGCCACCTTGAACTTGTAGGTGATGGACACGCCGAGCAGGGTGTAGGCATCGGTGGGCGTGTCATTGGCCGGCACACGGGTTTGCCGGGCCGCGTAGGTCACGTCGGCGCGCGCGCCCCAGGGGCCGGCGCCATAGACCAGGGAGCCGCCCAGGCGCAGCGGCGCCAGCCGCGGCAGCGGCTGGCCGGTGCTGCGGTTCTCGCCGCGCACGTAATCGGCGCGGGTTTCCAGGTCGAGGGTGTCGCTGCCGGTCAGCAGCTTCTGCGCCACGCGCGCCTTGCCTTCGGCCTCGAAGCCATACATCGTGGCCGGCACGCCCATGTACTGCATCACAGGCAGCGCGCCGGCGCTGCCTGGGGTCACGAAATCGCCTTCCGCGTCGCGTGCCGTGCCGGTGTTGGTGAGTGCCAGGTAGTTCGAGAACCGGCTGTAGTAGCCGGAGATGCCGGCGCTGTGCGGACCGGACTTGAAGCGCACGCCCAGGTCCAGCGAGGTGGCGCGCTCCTTGGCGGCGTTGGGGTCGCCTTGCTCCCATGAGCCGGTGGCCAGGTGGGGGCCATTGGCGTACAGCTCGTAGAAGGTGGGAGCGCGCTCCGTGTAGGCCAGATTGCTGGTCAGCGACCAGGCCGGCGCCAGCTTGTAGAGCAGGCCGGCCGAGGCGCTGCCGGCGTTGAAGCTGCGGCTGGCGTCGGCGAAGCGGTCGTTGCCGTTGGCGTAAGACTTCAGGCTGGTGTGGTCCATGCGGCCGCCCAGGTTGAGCTTGAGGTCGCCGTCGGCGGTCAGCGGCATTTCCTCGAAGACGAACAGCGCGGCATTGTCGGTATCGGTGGTCGGCACGAAGGCCTCCTCGCCGAGCGCCGAGAAGCGGGTCGAACCGAACTGGGTGCCGATCACGCCCGTCATGTTGCCGATACGCGCGTGCTTGGCCTCGAAGCGCGCATCCCAGCCATTGTTCTTGAAGATGGTGCCGGTCTGGCCCCCCTCGATTTCCTTGTGCTCGTAGTCGGTATAGCTGAACTTGCCCTTGACCGATTCGATAAAGCCGCCGGTATTGGCCGTCAGGTTGCGAGCCTCGCCCTCCAGCGCGAAACGTTGCTGGTGCATCTGGAGGCGTACGTCGCTCTCGGCCGGCGTGCCGTATGCGTTGTGGTACTCGCTGTAGTTGGCGCCGACGAAGCCGTCGGCCCAGGTGTAGGAGCCGCCCAGCGAGCCGCCTTGCTGCTGCGAACTGGTGTTGGGCAGGCGGCCGTAGGCTTCGCTTTCGCCGTCCGGAAGCGGCTGGCTGTTGCGCAGGGCGGCGCTGCGGGCGTAGCCGGGAATGTGCAGGTCGCTGGTCTTGCGCACGAAGGCATCGGCGTGGATGGCGATCTGGCCGTTGCCGGCCTCGATCAGGCCACTGGAGTTGCGCGCGACGTCGCCGCCGGCGGTGGCGCTGGCTTCGACCGCGCCGCCGATGCCCTCGATCGGCTCCTTGGGAATGCGGTTGTCGATGACGTTGACCACGCCGCCGATGGCGTTGCCGCCGTACATCAGCGCGGCCGGGCCGCGCACCACCTCGATGCGCTCGGCCACCAGCGGGTCGAGCGCCACGGCGTGGTCGTTGGACAGCGTGGAAGCGTCGATGGTGCTACCGCCGTTCTGCAGCACCTTGATGCGGTCGCCGTCCAGGCCACGAATGATCGGGCGGCTGGCATTGGGGCCGAAGTAGCTGGAGGACACGCCCGGCAGCTTGTCCAGGGTGTCGCCCAGCGTGCTGCCCTGGCGCACGGTGAGGGCATCGCCGCCGAGGGAGGAGACCGGCGCCACCAGGTCGGTGAGCTCGCTGCCCAGCGGGTTGGCGGTGACGACCACCTCGCGCAGGGTGGCCGAGGGCGCCGGCGTTGCCTCGCTGGCGGGGGCGGCGGCAGGTGCCGGAGCGGCGGGAGCGCCTTGCGCGAAGGCGCCGGTGGAAACGGAGGCGGAGGCGATCAGGGCCGCAATGGCGGCGAGCGGCGTGCGCCGCACGCGGTGTTCTTGTTGGAGGCGGAAAGACATGGCTCGCGGTGTTCTTGGATGCTATCGAACGCTGGGCGCTGGCATGCGAGCGCCGGCCATGCACCGCCCGGCGCGAAATGCGCTGGGCGGCGGCGGGCAGGGCGGTTCGGAAGCGTGGCGCGTTGCGTCAGGCGGCGAGCAGCGGCAGGGTGGCCGCCGCCCGGGGTTCAGGCTTGAGCGTGAACGGCCGGAGGTGCGCGCGAGCGGAAAGGCTGGGGATGCCGCAGGTCAGGCCGGCGCCAGCCGACGCTGAACGGAACCGGCGATTGCAGGTGCGTGAGCGCCGGCATGACCGGCGTGCCGCAATGGCTGGCGGCCACTGTGGCGCCATCGAACAAGACGCAGAAGTGCCCCGCCAGCTTCAGCGAGAAGGGCTGGCCGGGGTCGGCGGCCTGGATCGCGTCGGTGCCGGAGGCCGTGACGGCGGCTCCGTCGTGGCCAGCGTCAAACTCGCCGTTACTGGTGTTCGCCTGCTGTGGCGGGCTGAGCAGCCCGCCGTGATGGATGCGGTGCGTCAGGCCGGCATGCTGGGCCAGCAAGAGGCACAGCGCCAGCCATAGCGCCGGCCACAGGCCGAGGCCGCGGGCGCGGCGGCGCTGCAGGCGTTGCCAGAGCGGCGGGGGGTTAGTGTCCATGCCCGCCGTGAACGTGCATGTGGTGATGACCGTGGTCATCGCAACCGCAGTCCTCACCATGCTCGTGATCGTCGCCCTCGCCCTCCAGGCCGTCATCCCAGCTCGGGAACGGGTCGGCATACTGCGCCCAGGCGTCGGGGCCGTCCGCCATTTCGGCATCGGTCAGCAGGCAGGCATCGAGCAGGGCCTCGAGCGCGGGGCGGTCCAGATCCTGGCCGATCAGCACCAGTTCCTGCCGGCGATCGCCATAAGGGGCGGGTTTGCCGTCCACCGTCATGTCGGCTAGCAGTTCGGCGCGGCCTGCTTCGTCCTCCGGCCATTCGGCCGGGTCCAGCGCGGCCCACCAGGCGCCGGCGCCGCCGTGGCGGCATACGCCGCCGGCCTGGCCCCAGGTGCCGGCCGCGTGCATGCGCGTGGCCAGCCAGAAGAAGCCCTTGGAGCGCAGCACTGTGCCATGCTCGCGCAGCCACTCGGTATGGATCAGGTCGGCAAAGCGCTGCGGATGGAAGGGGCGGCGGCGGCGGTAGACAAAGCTGCCGATGCCGTAGGCTTCGCTCTCCGGCACGTGCTCGCCGCGCAGTTCGGCCAGCCAGCCCGGTGCCGCGGCGGCGGCATCGAAGTCAAAGCGGCCAGTGTCGAGAATGCTGTCCAGCGGCACTTCGCCGAAGCTCGCCGGTACGATGCTGGCGCGCGGGTTGAGCGAATGCAGGATGCCGGCGAGGCGCTCGCGCTCGGTCTCGCTGACGAGGTCGAGCTTGTTGAGCACGATCACGTCGCAGAACTCGACCTGCTCGATCAGCAGGTCGACCACCGTGCGGTCGTCGTCCTCGTCGCGGGCCTGGCCACGGTCCTGGAGAAAATCGGCTTCGTTGAAATCCTGCAGGAAGTGGGCGGCATCGACCACCGTCACCATGGTGTCGAGGCGGGCGATGCTGTCCAGCGCCACGCCGTGCTCGTCCTCGAAGGTGAAGGTTTCGGCGATGGGCAGCGGCTCGGCCACGCCCGTCGACTCCACCAGCAGGTAATCGAAGCGGCCCTCGCGCGCCAGGTTGCCGATCTCGGTCAGCAAGTCCTCGCGCAGCGTGCAGCAGATGCAGCCGTTGGTCAGTTCGATCAGGCGCTCGCCGGCCTGCGCCAGCATGCCGTCGCCAAGCAGCCGGGCATCGATGTTGACATCGGCCAGGTCGTTGACGATCACGGCCACCCGCTTGCCTTCGCGGTTGGCCAGTACATGATTGAGCAGGGTAGTCTTGCCGGCACCGAGGAATCCGGACAGCACGGTGACGGGCAGGCGATCGGCCATGGCATCTAGGCGCGCCGGGGCAGGGCGGCACGCGTTATTGCAACAAAGTTGCGACTGTATCAGAAAGCGGTCGGGAAAGCAGGCAATTCAAGGCGCGTTGGCCGCAAGAATCCCGCCGTTCCTAATGATAGGCCCGTGACTGTGACACCACAAAGGCGAAAGACGAAAGGGCGCCGTGCCCGGCCAGTGGCATGTGCCCAAGCAAAACGGCCCGGAGAACCGGGCCGTCGGGAAGCGCGGGCAGGCCGCGGATCAGTCGCCGAACAGCTTCTGGCGCAGTTCGCGGCGCTGCTGGGCTTCCAGCGAGAGCGTGGCGGTGGGGCGCGCCAGCAGGCGTGGCACGCCGATCGGCTCGCCGGTTTCCTCGCACCAGCCGTAGTCGCCGGATTCGATGCGGGCCAGCGATTGCTCCACCTTCTTGAGCAACTTGCGCTCGCGGTCGCGCGTGCGCAGTTCCAGCGCATGCTCTTCCTCGATGGTGGCGCGGTCGGCCGGATCCGGCACGATGACCGTTTCGCGCAGATGCTCGGTGGTCTGATCGGCGTTCTTCAGGATATCGTCGCGCAGCTGCTCAAGGCGATGTTTGAAGAAGGCGAGTTGCGCCTCGTTCATGTAATCCTTGTCGCCCATCTTCAGGATTTCAGCTTCAGTCAGAAGTTTATTGCTGCTCATGGTTGCTGCTGATTCTCTTGTTGGTGCGACCGGCGGCGTCTTGGTCCGCTCGGGTGCAGTGTCCGGCCGCTTGCGCGGTGCGGACGTTTCGCTCTGGCTGGCTGCAGTCTTGCTGCTTTGCGTGCCTCCCTTGGCCTCGCCCGCACCGGCGTGCGCCGTACTGCCGCGGGGAGCAGGCGCAGCCTCCATGGACTGCGCCTTCAGCGTCTCGGCCGCAGCGCTGCTGCTTTTGCTGCGGCTTTCTTTCGTTTTCGTTGCGGCTACCATGGGACACCTCTCTCTCGCGTCGATCGATGACGGCGCGTGACGGGTGCCCCAAGCGGAGGGCGGTCTCCGCATCAAGCACTGCGACCGCACCTGCCGGCAGCCCGCCTCATGCTGACGACGACCGCCGCCCTGCATTGCGGGCGCCATGACCAAAAGACAAAAGGCTACGTTACCCGCACTAAATCCAGCCTATTGTACTTGAACAAAAAATTTGGAGATATGGGAGAAAAGCGGGGAGTTTTCCCTGATATCCCCGCCTCCCTCCGGTGGAGGGGGGCGCCAGGGCGGGCTGCGGGGTCCGGAGGGCTCAGGCCAGGCAGGTGGCCAGGCCCTTCAGGATGGCGTCCTTGGGCAGGTCCACGCCAATGAAGACCATTTTGGTGCCGGGGGTTTCATCGCCCCATTTGGCGCCGATATCGCTGCCCATCAACTGGTGCACGCCCTGGAAGACCACTTTCCGGTCCACCGCGTCCATATAGAGCACGCCCTTGTAGCGCAGCAGTTTTTCCCCGTAGACCGACAGGATGCCGGACAGGAATTCCTCCAGCTTGCCGTAGTTGAAGGGTTTTTCGCTACGGAAGACGAAAGAGCCGATGCGATCGGTGTGATGGTGATGGTGGTGGTGGTCGTGCTTGTGGCCGTGATCGTGGTGGTCATGGCCGCAGTCGTCGCCGCAATGCTCGCCGTGGGCGTGCTCGTGCCCATGGTCGTGATCGTGCTCTTCGGCCTCGGCGCGCAGGAAATCCGGGTCGATTTCCAGTTTTTCGTTCAGGTTGAAGCCGCGCAGGTCGAAAATGGTGTCGATCGGCGCTTCGCCGAAATGCGCCGTGCGCACGGGCGCGCGCGGGTTCATGTGCAGCAGGCGGTGGCGCAGGTCGCCGATGTCGTCTTCCGCCACCAGGTCCGCCTTGGTGATGAAGATGGCGTCGGCAAAGCCGACCTGGCGCTGCGCCTCTTCCTGTTTGTCGAGTTGCTGGTTGGCGTGCTTGGCGTCCACCAGGGTGATCACGGCGTCGAGCAGGTAGCGCTGGGCGATCTCGTCGTCCATGAAGAACGTCTGGGCCACCGGGCCGGGGTTGGCCACGCCGGTGGTTTCGATCACTACCCGGTCGAAATCGATCTCGCCCGCATCGCGCCGGGTCATCAGTTGCGACAGCGCCGCCACCAGGTCGCCGCGGATGGTGCAGCAGATGCAGCCGTTGCTCATCTGCACGATCTGCTCGCGGCCATCCTGCACCAGGATCTCATTGTCGATGTTTTCTTCGCCGAACTCGTTTTCGATCACGGCGATCTTCATGCCGTGCTGCTCATTCAGGATGCGCTTGAGCAGGGTGGTCTTGCCGCTGCCGAGGAAGCCGGTCAGGATGGTGACCGGGGTCAGTTTGGACATTGTTTTCTCCGGGAAGGGATGCCGCTTGGCCTGTCGTGTGCGCGGGCAAGTGTGGCCAGGATAACTTCGTTCTTGTGTGGGGCGGGCAAGCAGCCCCCTCGCTCAGCCTTGCCGGCCATGGGTGCGTGCGCCGCATTCGGCGCAAACGCCGTTGACGGTGAGTTCCACGTGCTCCACGGCAAAGCCGCTGGGCACCTTGGGCGCGGCCTGTGCCGGCGCGCTGACGCCGTCCAGGCAGAAGGTGCGGTCGCAGCGGTTGCAGTGGAAATGGCTGTGCTGCCGGTGCACTTGCGCGCGGGCTGCCTCGTGCTCGACCAGGCTGAAGCGGAATACGCGGTCGTGGCCGGCCCGCTTCTGGGCCAGTCCCTGCTCGACCAGCCAGTCGAGCACGCGGTAGACGGTAACGCGGTCGATCGCTTCGCCGTCGGCCGGCATGCGATCGATCACGGCCTGGTGGGTCAGCGGCTCATGGCTTTCCATCAGGCAGGCCAGGATGCCAAGGCGCGGCTGGGTCACACGGGCGCCCAGCTCGCGCAGGCGCTCGTGGGCGGCGTCCAGGGTGCCCGGCGCGGGTGTCATGGCGGAGGAAGGCATGTCCTGGGTAGGGGAGGGGCTGCTGCTCATGGACCGATTTAACCATAGCGTCCCAGGTGATGCAATTCAGTTGCGTCAACTCGGTGCTGCTTGATGCCTTTGCCGCCGCCCGCCTGCTTTGCGTCTATCATCGCCAGCAGGCGGCACGCGAGGCGCAAGGGCAAGCATGGGCGCCGCAGACCGGCCGCAGTTCCGGAGAATCCGAGGAGACCCGAATGCAGAACGATGCCAGCGCCCTGCTGTTTCCCAATTTCGAGCCTTTCCGCATGCAGCTCGGCGAGGTCGCCATCGCCGGCGTGCGGGGCGGCTCGGGCCCACCCCTGCTGCTGCTGCACGGGCATCCGCAGAGCCACCTGATCTGGCACAAGGTGGCGCCGGCGCTGGCCGACCGTTTCACCGTCATTGCCACCGACCTGCGCGGCTATGGCAACAGCAGTGCGCCGCCGGGCAACACCGGCCACGAGAACTACAGCAAGCGCGCGATGGCACAGGACCAGGTGGAGGTGATGGCGCGCCTGGGCTTTAACGCCTTCGCGCTATGCGCCCATGACCGCGGCGCCCGCGTGGCGCACCGCTTGTGCGTGGACCACCCCGGCCGGATTTCGCGCGCCATGCTGCTCGACATCGCCCCTACGCTGGCCATGTACGAACGCACCAGCATGGCGTTTGCCGCCGCCTATTGGCACTGGTTCTTCCTGATCCAGCCGGCGCCGTTCCCGGAGACGCTGATCAATGCCGAGCCGGAGTTCTACCTTAACAAGCTGATGGGCCTGCGCCACGCCGGCCTGAGTCCCTTCGTGCCTGACGCGATGGCCGCCTACACAGCCGCCATGCGCGATCCGGCCCATGTGCACGCCATGTGCGAGGACTACCGTGCGGCCGCCACCATCGACCAGGATCACGACCGCGCCGACCGCACGGATGGCCGCCAGATCGATTGCCCGCTGCGCGTGCTGTGGGGCGAGCACGGCGTGGTGGCGCGCTGCTTCGAGCCGCTGTCGCTGTGGCAGGAGGTGGCGAGCGATGTCAGCGGCCGCGCGGTCCCGTGCGGGCACTACATTCCCGAGGAAGCGCCCGGGGTGCTGCAGGAGGAAATGCTCGCCTTCTTCTGTTGAGCCTCTGTTGAGCCAGCTCAAGACTTGTCTGTAGCGCATTGAATACATTTGGTGTGTCGCGGCGAAGAAATGTCTTAGCGGGTATTTCCGGATATTTGCCATTTTTCGACATTGATAGCATTGCGCTCCGGTCGCGCGGCCCAAGCCGCGCCGGCCGTATGCGCTGCGCCCGCGTCATGGTCGGCGCCGCCGCCCCGATCGGGCCGGCGGCGCAGGGGCGGCCGCGCCCGACAGGGCGCGCCACTCCGGCCGGGGCAGTGCCGGTACGGGAACAGAAGGGTATCCAGGAGAAAGCATGAAACGAGTTGCACAGTTTGTGGCTGCCGCGCTGACGGTCGGCGTGATGGGGATGCATGCGGGCGCGCAGGCACAGGAGTTCCCGGGCGGCAAGCCGGTCTCGGTGGTGGTGCCGTTCGCCGCGGGCGGCCCGACCGACAAGGTGTCGCGCGAGCTGGTCATGATCATGTCCAAGCACCTGGGTACCACGATGGTGATCGAGAACCTGGGCGGCGCGGGCGGCACCATCGGCGCCAAGAAGGTTGCGCAGGCCAAGGGCGATGGCTACACCATCCTGATCCACCATATCGGCATGTCCACCGCGCCGGCGCTGTACCGCAACCTCGGCTTCGATCCGCTCAAGGACTTCGAAACCGTGGGCGAGATCGCCGACGTGCCGATGGTGATGATCGGCAACAAGMAMCTGCCGCCSGCCARCTTCAAGGAMCTGSTGCCCTATATCAAGGCCAATGCCAGCAAGCTGTCGATGGCCAACGCCGGCATCGGCTCTGCCTCGCACCTGTGCGGCCTGCTCTTCCTGAGCGCGATCCAGACCGACCTGACCACGGTGCCCTACAAAGGCACGGCGCCGGCGCTGACCGATATCCTGGGCGGCCAGGTCAACCTGATGTGCGACCAGACCACCAATATCGCCGGCCAGCTCAAGGCGGGCGCGCTCAAGCCGTACGCCGCCATGCAGAGCCGCCGCGTGGAAGCCTTCAAGGACATCCCGACGGCCGCCGAGCAGGGCCTGCCTGGTGTCGAAGTGAAGATCTGGCACGCCATGTACGCGCCCAAGGGCACGCCCAAGCCGGTGGTGGACAAGCTCTCCGCCGCACTGCAGAAGGCCGTGACGGACCCGACCTTCCGGGCCAAGATGGCCGAGCTGGGTGCGGAGGCAGTGCCCGCCCAGCGCGCCACGCCGGATTCGCTGAAGGCCTTCCTGTCGGCGGAAATCGGCAAGTGGAGCCCGGTGATCAAGAAGGCCGGCGTCTACGCGGACTGATCGCCGCCACCCGCGGGGCGCGAGCCCGGATGCAGAAAAGGCCACGCGCGATGCGTGGCCTTTTTGTTTTTCATCCCACGGCCCGCCGCGCCCCCGCGCTTGCTGTGGCCTCCTCGTCTATATTGATCTGGTTGCTTTCGGTCCGGTGGAGGGCGCCAGGGATGGCCGGCGCGGTGGCCCTTGAATTCGCCCGCACCCGTCGCCACCTACGTCCAAGACATATTCTCGCGAAGCCACCATGGAACAGTATCACGGCACTACCATCGTCAGCGTCCGGCGCGGCAACCAGGTTGCAGTCGGCGGTGACGGCCAGGTCACTCTTGGCAATATTGTGATGAAGGGCACCGCACGCAAGGTGCGGCGCATCTATAACGGCAAGGTACTGGTCGGCTTTGCCGGCAGTACCGCGGATGCCTTCTCGCTGCTCGATCGCTTCGAGGCCAAGCTGGAGAAGTACCAGGGCAACCTGACCCGCGCCGCCGTTGACCTCGCCAAGGACTGGCGCTCGGACCGCGCGCTGCGCCGGCTCGAAGCCATGCTGATCACTGCCGACCGCGACACCACCCTGGTGATCACCGGTAACGGCGACGTGCTCGACCCCGAGGGTGGCGTGGCCGCGATCGGCTCGGGCGGCGCCTACGCGCAGTCGGCGGCCAAGGCGCTGGTGGAGAACACCGAGCTTTCGCCCAAGGACATTGTGGAAAAGTCGCTGGGCATCGCCGGCGAACTCTGCATCTACACCAACACCAATTTCGTCATCGAGACGCTGGAATGAGCGTCGGACGGCCGCGTAGTCCCTCGACGCGCGGCCGCCTGGGACCGGGGGCCGCCGCGCTCCGGCCCGTCTTCCACTGAACGGATACCATGTCGCATACCATGACCCCGTCGGAAATCGTTTCCGAACTCGATAAGCACATCATCGGCCAGAACAAGGCCAAGAAGGCGGTAGCGGTCGCGCTGCGCAACCGCTGGCGCCGGCAGCAGGTGGAAGAGCCCCTGCGTCAGGAAATCACGCCCAAGAACATCCTGATGATCGGACCGACCGGCGTCGGCAAGACCGAGATCGCGCGCCGCCTGGCCAAGCTGGCCGATGCGCCGTTCATCAAGATCGAGGCCACCAAGTTTACCGAGGTGGGCTACGTGGGCCGCGACGTCGACACCATCGTGCGCGACCTCGCCGAGATGGCGGTCAAGCAGGCCCGCGAATCCGAAATGAAAAAGGTGCGCACCAAGGCCGAGGAAGCCGCCGAGGACCGCCTGCTCGACGTACTGCTGCCGCCGCCGCGCGATATCGGCTTCAACCAGCCCGAGGAAAAGGATTCCAACACCCGCCAGGTGTTCCGCAAGAAATTGCGCGAAGGCCAGCTCGACGACAAGGAGATCGAGSTCGAGGTTTCCGCCGGCTCGCCCAATATGGACATCATGGGCCCTCCGGGCATGGAAGACATGACCGAGCAGATCCGCACCATGTTCGCGGGCCTGGGCCAGGGCAAGAAGGCGCGCCGCAAGATGAAGGTGCACGAGGCCTTCAAGCTGCTGATCGACGAGGAAGCCGCCAAGCTGCTCAATGACGAAGAGGTCAAGCACAAGGCGGTTGCCAATGTGGAGCAGAACGGCATCGTGTTCCTGGACGAGATCGACAAGATCGCCAGCCGCAGCGAAGTGGGCGGCGGCGAGGTGTCGCGCCAGGGCGTGCAGCGCGATCTGCTGCCGCTGGTCGAGGGCACGACGGTCAACACCAAGTACGGSATGATCAAGACCGACCACATCCTGTTCATYGCCTCGGGTGCKTTCCACCTGTCCAAGCCCAGCGACCTGATCCCCGAGTTGCAGGGCCGCTTCCCGATCCGGGTCGAGCTGGAATCGCTGTCGGTTGCCGACTTCGAAGCCATCCTGACCCAGACCGACGCCAGCCTGACCAAGCAATATCAGGCGCTGCTGAACACCGAGCAGGTCCAGCTGGTGTTCGCGCCGGACGGCATCCGCCGCCTGGCCGAGATTGCTTTCTCGGTCAACGAGAAGGTCGAGAACATCGGCGCGCGCCGCTTGTACACGGTCATGGAGCGGCTGCTGGAGGACCTGTCCTTCCACGCCACCAGGTCCTCGGGCGAGACGGTCACCATCGATGCGGCCTATGTGGACGAACGCCTGGGCGATCTCGCCGGCAACGAAGACCTGTCGCGCTACGTGCTGTAGTCGATAGCAGTCAGGATCAAAAAGGGCGCATCACGGTGCGCCCTTTTTGTCGTTTGCTGCGCCCGTTCAATGCGCGTGCACATGCCCCGCCGGCGTCGGCGCGGTCAGTTCCAGTTCCGCCGCAGGCGTTTTCAGCTCACGCAGGCTCTGGCCGTCGGCGGGGATCTGTGTCCACTCGGTGCGGCCGTCCTCGCACTCCTGCACCACCGGAAAATACAGCTTGCCAGCCTGCTCCGGCAGCTTCATCAACATCACGAATTCATCGAAATGCGCGTCGGCCAGCGAGCCGGCGAACCACCGCAGCGTGCGCACGTCCTCGCTCACGGTCTTGCCGTGCGAGGTATAGGGCTTGGCCAGCGGCGCGCGCTTCACTTCCAGTTGCCAGCCTGCCTTGGGTTGCGGATGGGCGCCTTGCACGCCTTCCGGGATAGTCACGGTAATGGCGCGCGTGGCGCTGCCGTTGCAGCCGTGGCCCACCATCAGCGCACCCTTGAAGTAGCTGCCGGCGGTGGCGGTCTTCTGCCCGAACACGATGTGCGCGAGCGCTGCGGGGGCCCAGCTTGCGCCGAGCGAGGCCAGCGCGATGGTTACTGCGGGCAGCAGGCGGGATGCGGTCATGTGGATTCTCCTGGGAAGCGCGCCAGTCTAGCGCCGATGGCGCTCCTCGGCGCTGCGGCGGAGCGCCGCAGGGCTGCGTGGCCCGGGAATCATGTCGGATTTGTCTTACGCGGCTTTCGGAGCGTGACGCCTGATTGCGGGAAGGGCCTGTACGTACTCTGTATCTACGGTGTGGGCAAACGCGGATCGCACCAGGCAGGTGCCTGGCGACGAGGCCGCTCTCCACAATATTCCGCCACTGAAAAGGAGCACGACATGATGAAGAAATGGCTGAGCGCAGCAGTGTGTTCGATGATGTTTGCCGGCCCTGCCGCCTTCACGCTGGCGCATGCCGCACCAGCAGGTTCCAAAGCGGACTACGACGCGGCCGTGAAAACCGCTAACGCCAACTACAAGGCTGCACGCGCCCAGTGCGACAGCCTCAAGGACAACGCCAAGGACGTTTGCGTGAAGGAAGCCAAGCGCGACGAAGACGTGGCCAAGGCCAACGCGGAGGCCGCCCGCGATGGCACGGAAAAGGCGCGCGCCAAGGCGGACAAGGTCAAGGCGGATGGCGACTACAGCGTGGCCAAGGAAAAGTGCGACGACCGCAAGGGCAATGACAAGGACGTATGCGTGAAGGAAGCCAAGGTGGCCCACGAGCAAGCCCTCGGTGTGGCCAAGGTCGAGAAGGCTGCCGCCACCGGCACCAGCACCGACGTCGCCGAAGCGCGCGCCGATGCCAGGAAGGACACCGTGGAAGCTGCCTACAAGGCTGACAAGGAAAAGTGCGATGCCATGTCCGGCGATGCCAAGGACAAGTGCCAGGCCAACGTGAAGGCCAAGTACGCCAAGTAAGTCATAGCCACGCACGAAATACCCAATCAGCCCGTCTGCGGGCTGATCGCAGCAAACACGAACCAGGAGTCGACCATGAATTGGGATCAGATCGCAGGAAAGTGGGATCAGGCCAAGGGTAAGGTGAAGGAAAAGTGGGGCCAGCTCACCGACGACGACCTTACTCAGATCCAGGGCAAGCGGGATCAGCTTGCCGGCCGGATTCAGGAGCGCTACGGCTATACGAAGGAGCGCGTGGAAGATGAGCTGAAGGCGTGGGAGCGTGACACACGCTGGTAAAGCTTAAAAAAGTAAAGATAAAAAGACAAAAGTAAAGCAGGTAAGCATTCGTAAGCGCACTGGTGCGCACAGCGATGCAATGCCAAAGTGGCGGCCGGCTCGGTCCAATGATCGCAGCCGGCCGGTTACCACCCGCCGCGATGCATGTCCGGCGGGTTTTTAGCGGCGCGGCGCCGGTTCCGCGAGTCACGGAATCCCGACCGCTCCCAAGCGGATTCGAGAATTCGCCGCCACCGCCGCTCACCGGCTCGCATCCACCCACTCACAAACCAACCAGGCAGGAGAACCGAAATGAAACGCGAGCTACTGTCTTCGTTCGGGGTGCTGTGCGGCCTCGCCGCTGCAACCGTGTTCCTGTGCGCGCGCCCGGAGGCGGCGCCCGCGCTGCGCCAGTCGGGCGCGTCCGTGGCGCTCAAGCGTGCCGTGCACACTCGCGCCGCCCCGCAAGCCGCGGTGGAACTGGCGGTGCAGGCCGGCGACCTGGGCTCGCGTGCCGATCGCCATGCCAGCGACGCCCTGCGCCTGGCCGAGCAAGCCGCCGGCCGGGAGGACGATCTGGACTGGGACTACGTGCAGTTGCGCCTCTGAGCGCGGGCGCTAGCGGACGTTAGCGCGACACTGGCCGCTTGCCCAGTTTGCGCTGCAGCGTGCGCCGGTGCATATTGAGCGCGCGCGCGGTGGCGGAAATATTGCCGTCGTGCTCGGCCAGCACCCGCTGGATATGCTCCCACTCCAGCCGTGCCACCGATAGCGGCACCGGCTCCTCCATGGCGGCTTCGGCCGCGTCTTCCGATACCCCGGCCATCAGCGCCGTCAGGATCGAATCCACATTGGCCGGCTTGGCCAGGTATTCGTCAGCCCCATGCTTGACCGCCGCCACCGCCGTGGCGATGCTGGCGTAGCCGGTCAGCACCAGGATGCGCGCATCGGGCAAGGCGGCCCGCAGCGGGGCGACCAGTTGCAGGCCGGACTCCGCCGGCGCGGTGCTGCCGGCTTCCGGCGGCGCGCTCAGGTGCAGGTCCAGGGTGATATAKGCAAACGGCGTTTGCGCGGCGAGTGCCAGCGCCTGCTGGCGGTTGTGCGCGATCTGCACCGCATAACCGCGGCGCGTCAGCGCGCGCGCCAGCGCGCCGGCGAAGACGGCATCGTCGTCGACGACCAGGAAGGGCGCGCCGTCGGCGGCGGGATTATTGAGGGCGTCGGTCATCGCGGATTCGTTGTCAGGGGTGAGGCGAACGGAGCGGCATCCGGGAAGGACGCCGCAGAGGGGGTGGGCAGGCGCAGTTCGGCCACGGTGCCGCCTTCGTGATGGTCGTGCCAGGCCAGCCGCCCTCCCATTTGCTGGGCGGCACTTTGCGCCAGGTACACGCCGATGCCCTGGCCGCCGTGCATGCTGGCCACCGGGGCTTCGCCAAGCCGGGCGCGTTGCGACGGTGGGATGCCGAGGCCGCGGTCGGTCACGCGGAACGTCAGCGTAGGCAGCGCGCCGTGGTTCTCCAGGGAGATGGCCAGGCGCAGCGGAATCTGCTCGTGCCCCGCGGCCAGCTGGCTGCGCGCGGCGTTGTCCAGGAGGATGGTCAGAATCTGCCCGACGCGCGCGGCCTCGACCGGCAGCGCGGCTGCCTCGCCGATGGCATTGGCTTCGAGGCGGGCATGCGGGTGGCGCAACTGCCAGCGCTCGACGTAACCGTCCAGCCACGCATCGATGCGCTGCGGCGCCGCGGTCTCGTGGTCGTCGCGCAGGCGCGCCAGGATCGATTTGCACAGCTCCAGCTGCTGTTCCATGGTCTGCAGGTCCGGCAGGTAGGCGGACACTCGCGTGCCGCCCAGGCGCGGGTCCGCGGCATCGGCGCGCAACTCGCCGGCGATGACCGCCAGCGTGGCCAGCGGCGTGCCAATCTCGTGGGCGACCGCGGCGGCCTGGTCGTTCAGCGCTTCGACGCGCGCATCGCGCAGCAACTGCTCGCGCGCCAGGTTGAGTTCGGCATCGCGCTGGCGCAGCACGCCGGACAACCGTGCCACGAACACCGCGATCATGGTCGCGCTGGCGACGAAGTTGAGCCACATGCCCGCCAGGTGGTAGTTGACGGCATTGTCCGGGTTGCGCAGGTTCAGCGGCACATACTCGATCAGCATCAGGCTGTAGCAGGCCATCGCGTAGACCGCGAGCGCGATCACGTTGCGCCACGGCAGGATGGCGGCCGCGATCGCCAGGCCCGGCAGGTAGAACGACACAAAGGGATTGGTAGCACCGCCGGTGAAAAACAGGTTGGCCGACAGCGCCGTCAGGTCGACCATCAGTTGGCCCATCAACTCTGCGTCGCTGGGCATGGTGCCGCGGCCGCCATGCATGCGCATGCGCAGGCCCGTCAGCAGGTTGAACACCGCTTGCAGGGAGAGGATCGCCAGCAGCGGGCTGTATGGCAGGATCACGCCGGCCACCGCCTCGCAAGACACCAGCAGCACCGACTGCCCGCCCATCAGCGCCCAGCGCAGCCAGAACAGGCGGCGCAGGCTCATGAGGTTGTGGCGCACCGGGGCAAAGCCCGCAGTGTGGCTCGTGGCGGGACCGGCGTGGGAGGTGGCCGTGTCTGGCGGCACGGCTGCGGTGGTATCCATGCCGCGAGTTTAACAACGACAAGGGCCGGGCCCGCCCTGTGCGACACCGTGCCGCATTGGTCGGCGGCGCAGGCGCTGCCAGACTGGCCGGTTAGCTGCGGGGCTTGCCGCCTGGCTCGCGCCGCCATGGACGACATGGTCTAATGATTCCTTTGTGAAGTTCAGTGGAGATGATCCCAATGCAAGCCAGATTCCTCGCCGCGGTGCCCGCCGCCCTGCTCGCCGCGCTGTGCTCGAACGCCGCTTTCGCCCAGGTCGACGTCAGCAACGCCTGGGCGCGCGGCACCGTGCCGGCGCAGACCGCCACCGGCGTCTTCATGACCCTGCATGCCCACGAGCCCGCCAAGCTGGTCGGCGTGAGCACGCCGGCGGCCGCCACGGCCGAGGTCCATGAGATGAAGATGGATGGCAACGTGATGCGCATGCGCGCCATCGGCGCGCTTGACCTGCCGCGCATGCAGGATGTCGAACTCAAGCCGGGCGGCTATCACGTGATGCTGATGGGTCTCAAGGCGCCGCTGAAGAAGGGCGATACCGTGCCGCTTACGCTCAAGATCGAACAAGGCGGCAAGGTGATCGAGCAGAAGGTCGACGCCGAAGTGCGCGACCTTGCTGCCGCAGCGCCGGCCGCCGGCTCGCACGGCGATCACAAGCACTGAAGCGCTACGGGCAGCCAGGCAGCCCGGCTGCTGCCTAGCTGCGCAGGCTGATCGCGTCGTCGGGTTCGTCCCCTGCGGCCACCGCCATGACGCGCTCGCGCAACCAGCTATGGCCGGGATCGGCGTCGGTGCGGTCGTGCCAGATCAGGCTGAAGACAAAGCCCGGCAAAGGGAAGGGCGGATCGAACACCGCGAAGCGCGGGTCTTCCTCGAACGCGGCCAGGCTGCGGCGCGCCGTGGTCAGGACCAGGTTGGTGCCGGCAATCAACGCTGGTGCCACGCTCCAGTGGGGCAACACGCAGGCGATCTTGCGCCGCCCGCCGACCTTGGCCACGGCGGCATCGATGGCATCCACGCGCTCGCTGTGGGCTGCCACCAGCACATGCGAGCGGGCCAGGTAGGCGACCTGATCCAGCTTGCCCAGGCCGCGCACCGTGGCCGCGTCCACCATGCAGCCATAGGTTTCTTCGAACAGTTCGGTACTGCGCACGCCTTCCGGCGTCTGCGCGAACACGCCCAGCGCCAGGTCGATCTCTGCGTCGGCCACCTTGGCCGTCATGGCCTCGCGGCTGGCCTGGCTGACCACCAGGTCGATCCCCGGCGCGATCTTGCGCACCGCGCGCAGCAGGCCGGGCAGCAGCGCCATGGCGCCGTAGTCGGACATGGCCAGGCGGAAGCTGCGGCGCGCCGTGGCGGGCTGGAAGCCGGACGGTCCGAGCAGGATGCGCACCTGCGCCAGCGCCTCGGCCAGCGGCCCCGCCAGTTCGTGCGCGCGCGCGCTGGGCACCAGGCCACCCTGGCCGCGCACCAGCAGCGGGTCGTCCAGCAACTGGYGCAGGCGGCCCAGCGCATGGCTGACGGCGGGCTGGCTCAGGTGCAGCCGCAGCGCCGCGCGCGAAATATGTCGTTCGGCCAGCAGGGCTTCCAGCACCACCAGCAGGTTCAGGTCGATACCGCGTAGATCATTCATGCGGCGCATATTAACGCTATGAAACGAGAATTGGAAATTCGCGGCGCAATATTTCACACTGGGGGCATCATATTTGTCCGTATGGAGATGCCCCGATGCCAGGAATCAGTAACTTTTCGCCGGCGCTGACCGGCCTTATCCCCGTACTGGTGGCCATCGCATCCGGGGCGGTGATCCCCTTCCAGGCGGGCGCCAATGCCATGCTCGGGCGTAGCCTGGGCCACCCGCTGTGGGCGGCCGTGGCCTCGCTGCTGGTCAGCCTGATGGTGGTGCTGCCGCTGCTGTTGCTGCTCAAGGCGCCCATGCCGGCGCTGGCGCTGGCGGCGCGCGGGCCAGCCTGGACGTGGGCAGGCGGCGTGGCGGGCGTGTTCTATATCTCGGCGGCGCTGCTGCTGGCCCCGCGCCTGGGCGCCGGCGGCTTTATCGCGGCGGTGGTGGCGGGCCAAATGGCGGGGGCCTTGCTGCTGGACCAGTTCGGCCTGGCCGGCTTCGCGGTGCGCGCGGTGACGCCGGGACGTTTGGCCGGCGCCTTGCTGGTGGTGCTGGGCGTGGTGGTGGTGCAGTTCGCCGGGACCGGCGCGGCCAGCCCGGCGCCAGCAGCCAGCTAATCAGGCCGGCCCACCGGCCTCCTCGCGGCGGCGGCCCAGGCACGCCGGGCACAGGCAGTGCTGGCCCGGCACGATGCGCCGGGCGGGCAAGAGCGGCTGGCTGGCGCACCAGCATTCCGGCAGGCCGGCGGCGTAGCCGCACACAAAGCCGGCGCCGCAAGCGCTGCAATGCTCGACCGGGCGCAATTGTCCCGTCAGCACCGTGGCCGGATCGCTCACGGATTGTCCTTGGGCGGCTCGTCGTCCAGGCCCAGCCGGCTCATGGCGGCGCGCATCAGCCGCATCTGGGCCGAAAAATTGGTGCAGGCGTCGCAAATGGCCAAGTGGCCGCGCATGCGCACGCGTTCGATCCAGCTGAGCGGGCGGTCCATGCCTTCCATGGTCAGGCGGTGGATCTCGCGGCAGTTCGGCAGCAGGGAGTCTCGTGGTGGCGTATCAGACATGGCTTCCTTTGGTCGGACAGGCGGTCACGCCTTTTGCCCGAACCAGTTCAGTTCCAGGCACTCGCGCAGGCGCATGCGGGCGCGGTACAGCATGACCCATGCATTGGTCGTCGTGATCTCCAGTTCCTGACAGATTTCTTCGGTTTCCAGTTCCAGCCATTCCCGCATCATGAAAATCCGGCCAATCTTGGCTGGCAGCTTGTCCACGCAAAGCTGCAGGATCTCGAAGAACTCGCGACGCTCCAGCGTCCGGTCGGGGTTGCCCCAGTCGGAAGGCGGCGTATGGTAGTGCCCGTTCTTGGCGAACAGGGCGTCGAACGCGTCGATATCCGACTGGGCTTCGCCGTCCTCGTCGCCGCCGAGCGCCAGGCGCACTTCGCGCCGGCCGCTGCGCAGCGTATCGATGATCTTGTGCTTGAGGATGCCGATCAGGTAGGTCTTCAGCGCGGACTGGCCGCTGAAGCGCTCCGGGTGCTCCAGCGCGGCCACCAGGGTGTCGGAGACGGTATCCTCGGCCAGCGCCTGGTCACGCAGTTGCAGCCGCGCGAAGCGCAGCAGATGGGGGCGCAGGGCGTTAAGATCGTCGGGGTGCAGGCTCATTTTTCTTGCCGCTGTCCGGTGGTGGGAAACTGTCAGCCGACTGTTGCGTGGATAGGACGCCATGGTGCGCCGCAGTACGCATGCACCGGTTTTGAGCCACTGCCGCACCAGCGTCTGCACGCGTGCGGCGCGGTTTCTTGTAAAATCGGCGCCTGCCGCGGCCGGATGTGGTCAATGCGGGGTCTGGAATGCCTGGAACCCGTTGTCCACCGCCGGTCAGAATTGCCATGATACCTGTTGAATCTCACGGATGTCCCTTGCCATGAACGCCGACACCCCTGGGCCTGCCGCTACCGCGGTGGCCGCAATTGCCCCAGCCCTCAAGGCCGAAATCCTCGCCGAGGCGCTGCCCTATATCCGCAAGTTTCACGGCAAGACCATCGTCGTCAAGTACGGCGGCAACGCGATGACCGAGGAAAAGCTCAAGCACGGCTTCGCGCGCGACGTGATCCTGCTCAAGCTGGTCGGCATGAATCCGGTCGTGGTCCACGGTGGTGGCCCGCAGATCGACGAAGCCCTGAAGAAAGTCGGCAAGGTCGGCACCTTCATCCAGGGCATGCGCGTCACCGATGAAGAGACCATGGAAGTGGTCGAATGGGTGCTGGGCGGCGAAGTGCAGCAGGACATCGTCATGCTGATCAACCAGTACGGCGGCCAGGCCGTGGGCCTGACCGGCAAGGACGGCGGCCTGATCCGCGCCAAGCGCCTGAAGATGCCGGACCGCGAGAATCCCGGCGCCTTCATCGATATCGGCTACGTGGGYGACATCGAAGCGATCAACCCGGCCGTGGTCAAGGCGCTGCAGGACGATGCCTTCATCCCGGTGATCTCGCCGATCGGTTTCTCCGACGACGGCCAGGCCTACAACATCAACGCCGATGTGGTGGCCGGCAAGATGGCCGAGATCCTCAAGGCCGAGAAGCTGGTGATGATGACCAACATCCCGGGCGTGATGGACAAGGCCGGCAACCTGCTGACCGACCTCTCGGCGCGCGAGATCGAGGAACTGTTCGCCGACGGCACCATCTCCGGCGGCATGCTGCCGAAGATCTCGTCGGCGCTGGACGCGGCCAAGAGCGGCGTCAATTCGGTGCACATCATCGATGGCCGCATCGAACACTCGCTGTTGCTCGAAATCCTGACCGAACAAGCGTTCGGTACCATGATCCGTTCGCACTAGAACGCATCTCCCGGCAGCGCGCGCCGCGCGCTGCCGCCTCACCCCCTCTTTCCTTCCCGCGTGCCATCTACTTCCCCGCCCTTGCGCCGCAGCCTGCGCGGTGCGCGCCGACGCCGCCCCGCGGGCGACAATTCCGGCCGCACGGTCTGGCTGTTCGACCTCGACAACACGCTGCACGACGCGTCGCACGCGATCTTTCCCGCCATCAACCAGTTGATGACGGCGTATGTCGCCCGCGTGCTGGGCAGCGACGAGGCCACCGCCAGCGAGGTAAGGGTGAAGTACTGGCAGCGCTATGGCGCGACCCTGCTCGGCATGATCCGCCACCACGGCGTGGATCCGGCCGACTTCCTGCGCGCCGCGCATGATTTCCCCGAACTGGCGGAAATGGTGCGCGTGCAGCGGGGCCTGGCCGGCCACCTGCGCCGCTTGCCGGGGCGCAAGATCTTGGTGACCAACGCACCGGCGCAATATGCGCGCGCCGTCATGCAGGTGGCCGGTATCCAGCATTGTTTCGAGCGCGTCGTCGCCATTGAGGACATGTGGGTGCATGGACACCTGCGGCCCAAGCCGGACCGCCGCATGTTGCGCCGCCTGCTGGCCCAGCAAGGCGTGGCGCCGCACCGGGCGGTGCTGGTGGAAGACACGCTGTCCCACCTCAAGCGTTATGCCGGCACGGGCATTCGCACCGCCTGGGTGACGGGCTACCTGCGCACGCTGGCGCCATCGCGCCCGCACGATGTGCCGATGCCAGCCAGCGTGGCGGCGGACGGCGTCAGCGGCGACGCCGTGCTGCGCAGCACGCTGGACGCCGAGGACAGGCAGCATGCCGGGCACGCCGCGCAAGAGCATTCGGTGACGCTGGTGGCGGCCGAGACGCAGGACCCGCCGTCGCGGCCGCAAGGCAAGACGGCGCCGCAAGCGCTGCCGGCATCGGCGCCGCGCGTGCGGGCGCGCATCGTAAATCGCCCCGGTTATGTGAACGTAAAAGTACAATCCATGCATCAACTCCAACGACGAATTCGGAGAATAGGGTCATGATGCACAGTAACGGGCGCCCATCGGGTGCGGCTCCGGCCGCGGCCGGGCAGGGCGCAGGCGCGGACGGGGCGCCGGCACGCAAACGCCCGCGTCCGGGCGAGCGGCGGGTGCAGATCCTGCAGACGCTGGCCGGAATGCTGGAAGTGCCGCGCGGGGAAAAAGTCACCACCGCGGCGCTGGCCGCCAAGCTCAGTGTTTCCGAGGCGGCGCTGTACCGCCATTTCGCCAGCAAGGCGCAGATGTTCGAGGGCCTGATCGGCTTTATCGAGCAGACCGTCTTCGGCCTGATCAACCAGATCACCACCCAGGAAGAACATGGGCTGCGCCAGGCGCATGCCGTGGTGCGCATGCTGCTGTCCTTCGCCGAGAAGAATCCAGGCATGACCCGCGTGCTGACCGGCGAAGCGCTGGTGGGTGAGCACGATCGCCTGCAGGAGCGCATCAACCAGGTGGTGGACCGCATCGAGGCCTCGCTGCGGCAGTGCCTCAAGGTTGCCATCACCCAGGGCGCGTTCCCGCCCGACGCCGACGTGCCGGTGCGCGCGGCGCTGATCATGGCGACCGTGCAGGGCCACTGGCATCGCTACGCCAAGAGCGGCTTCCGCAAGCTCCCGAGCGAGAATGCGGACGCGCAACTGCGCGTGCTGCTGGGCTAGGCGCCGCGGGCGGCCCCGCCCGGGGCCTCCTCTGCCTCTGCTTCAGGCCGCGGGCACATGAATGCTGGCCTTGATGTGCTTCAGGTTGGCCACGATGGTGAACGTCATCACGATCAGCAGCGACCACGAACTCCATTTGCCCACATGCACCGCCGACCACGCGCCTAGCTGGTTGGGGTAGCGCCACACCGCGAAGAACGTGCTGATGTTTTCCGCGATCCAGACGAACAGGCCGATCAGCACGAACGCCAGCAGCAGCGGCATCTCGCGCTCCCGGTCCAGCGGGCGGAAGCGCACCGTGCTGCGCGCATACAGCCCGGCAATGCCGCAGGCCAGGTACCAGCGGTAGTCGCCGATATAGTGGTGCGTGAAGAAGTTCGCGTACACCAGCGCCGCCATCAGGCCGGCCATCCAGTACGGCGGATGGTGCCGCACGCGCACGTCCAGGATGCGCCAGGCCTGGATGATGTAGCTTCCCACTGCCGCGTACATGAAGCCTGAAAACAGCGGCACGCCCAGCACCTTGGTGTAGGCGAAGTCAGGATAGCTCCACGACTGGATGCCGCCCGATGTCTTGAAAACTTCCAGCGCAAAGCCCACCACGTGGAACAGGCTGATGGCCCTGAGTTCGTCCATCGTCTCCAGCCGTGCCCACACCATCGCCGCCTGGATCGCGACTGCCGCCGCCAGCAGCAGGTCGTAGCGCGGGATGCCCATCCAGCCGCCGCGCGGCACGGCGAAGACCGCCAGGAAGAACAGTCCCGCGAACAGGCACGATCGCGCTTCCTTGACGCCGAAAGCGAGAAACTCGCAAAGTCCGCGGCGCGCGCCGGCCAGCGCCAGTCCGGGGCGGGGCGCGGTGAGCAGGCGGTCGAGCCGGTTGGATGCGGCGTTCCGGCCGCTGTGCAGGCGGAACGGATCGGGCATGCGTTTCGTAGCGGTGATCATGTCGGCCTCAATCCACACAGGCGCGCGCGGGCGCACGATGCCGGGTCGGCTTGTCGCGCTCGATCCACTGGCGCAGCGCAACACCGGTCGCCGCCAGCGTCATCAGCGGCAAGCCGATCCACAGGCATTCCAGCCAGAAGCGCGTTGCGCCGAACGGCCCGGCGCCGGTCAGCGGCAGCGGCCGCCACGGCAGCGTCACGCGCTGGTCCGCCAGCGGATAGAACAGCGCCGTGCCGATGCCGCGGTCGGTCAGCAGGTCCAGCAGGGGGTGCGACACGGTGCTCAAGGCCACGAACAGGAAGGCGATGCCGCGCCGCCAGCCGCAGCGCCTTGCCGCCAGCGCCGCCACGAGGCCGAGCGCCAGCGCGAAGCCGATCGAGTGCGTCAGGCCCCGATGGCCCAGCACGCTGCTGTAGCGCACCCCGGCATACCAGACGCTGAGCATGTCGACGTCGGGCAGCACGCTGGCCGCGACGCCGGCCAGCATCAGGCTTGCCGGCACCCTGCGCCGGCCCAGCGCGGCGGCCAGGGCGAGCGGCGGGGCGCAATGGAGGTAGGTGGGCATGGCGTTCTCCCCCGCTCAGGCTTGCACGGCGGTTTCGGCGGCCACGGCCGCGGCGGGCTTGTCGCGCTGCGGCTGCCAGGCGGCGCCCGCCGCATACCAGTCGATGCGCCGGGTCATCACCATGATGGCGGCGAGGATCACGAACAGCAGCAGCGAGCCCAGCATCAGCGCGTTGTCCTCTGACAGCAGCAGGCCATAGAGCGCGCCGTACAGCACGGTCAGCAGCGTGGCGAAGGCCAGCCCGCGCTGCCAGCTCTGCAGCACGAACGAGAGGTAGAAGCCCAGCAGCCCGATGCACGCGGCACTGGCCGCCAGGTAGGCCAGCGCGAAGGCGATATGCTCGGACAGGCTCAGCAGCAGCAGGAAGAACACCGCCAGCGCCAGGCCCACCAGCAGGTACTGGATGGGATGGATGCGCAGGCGCTTGACCAGCTCGAACATAAAGAAGCCGGCGAAGGTCAGCAGCACGAACATGGCGCCGTACTTCACCGCGCGTTCAGCCTGCAGGTAGATGTTGACCGGATCGATCAGCGTCACGGAAACCGATTCGAGCGTGCCGTCGCCCGGACCGGCGAGCTGGTTGCGGACCTTGGTGTTGTAGGAGGTCACGCTCCAGTTGCTGTGGAAGCCTTGCGCGTTCACGCTGCGGGTGCGCGGCAGGAAATCGCCATCGAAACTCGGATGCGGCCAGGCGGAGTCGATCGAGATGTCGTTCTGGTCGGCCACCGGCGTAAAGGCCAGCGACTGCGCGCCCAGCAGCGGCAAGGTCAGCGAGAACGGCACCACGCGCTGCGCCTGCGCGGACCTGCCGTCGAGGCCCGGTTTTGCGGCTTTGGCCGACGGCAGGTCGATCTCCGCATGCAGGCCTTGCGTCAGGCTCTTCAGCCGCACGCCTTGCTCCAGTTTCAGCGCCTTGCCGTCGAGTTCGAACGTGGGCGCCGCCATCAGGCCGCGCGTGTCGCTGATGCCGATCGCGATGTAGGGCTGCCCCACCTCGAAGCCCACATGGCCGACCGAGCGCGGCAGCTCGCCCGGGTCGGGCAGCGCGATGGTGCCCTGCCAGCGGCTCTGCATCTCGTACACCAGTACCTTGTGGATGCCGCGATAGCGCTCGCTTGGCGTCACCTCGCCCTTGACCCGCAGCGTGGCGGGGAACACCAGCACCTGCCCTACCTCGGCCTGCAGCATGGTGGCATTGGGCCGCTTGGGGTCGCTGTTGTCCGCCACGCGCAGGATTTCCTTGTACGGCAGCACCAGTACCGGGCCGGTCAGGGTCTGCGGGCCGGCGTAGCTTTGCCAGACACTGCGTACTGCCTCTTCGCGGTAATGCTTGCGATCTTGCACCGCGTTGCCGACGAGATGCAGCGGGATCAGGATCAGCAGGATCAGCAGCGCGGTGATGGAGGATTTGAAAAACAGGATTCGGTTCATGGCGGCAGGCGCGCGGGAGTGACGATGCCGCGAGCTTAGGACTCCCGTGTGAGCCGCC
Source organism: Cupriavidus sp. 01L45 (assembly GCF_056399885.1). Taxonomy (NCBI): domain Bacteria; kingdom Pseudomonadati; phylum Pseudomonadota; class Betaproteobacteria; order Burkholderiales; family Burkholderiaceae; genus Cupriavidus; species Cupriavidus sp. 01L45. The sequence continues at coordinate 48,390 of NZ_JBFTSG010000030.1, forward strand.
AAGGAAGCCTGCGTGAAGCGATTGTGTGGCGAGTGTGAAGCCGCTACGCGGCCGGCAAGGTCAGCGTGGCGCAGGCCCCGCCTTCCGCGCGATTGGCCAGCACGATCTCGCCACGATGCAGCGTGGCGATCTCGCGCACGAAGCACAGGCCGAGCCCGGTGCTCTTGTCCTGGCCGCCAGGGCGCGGCAGCGAATAGAAGCGCTCGAACAGGCGCGGCAATGCATAGTCGGGAATGCCCGGGCCGTGATCGGTGACGCGCACGGCGATCGTATTGGGCGGGCCGTCGCGGCGCTCCACGGCGATTTCCACCACGCTCGCCGGCGGGGCGAAATCGAGCGCGTTTTCCAGCAGGTTGGCCAGCGCCTGGTGCAGCAGGAACCGGTCGCCTTTCACCGCCGGCGCGGGATGGGCCGGCGGCAGCAGGCGCAGGGCCAGCCCGCGCTGGCGCGCGCGCGGCTCCAGCTCGTGCAGCAACTGCTCGATCAACGCCAGCAGCGCAACCGGCTCGTGCGTCTCCAGGCTCTGCCGCTGCTCCAGCGCCGCCAGCGCCAGCAGCTTGCGGATCATTTCCTCCAGCCGCTGCGCCTGGCGCCGGATGTTGGCGACGAAGCGGCTGCGGTCGGCGGCGGGCATGTCCTCCTGCAGCAGTTCGGCCGCGCCGCTGATGGCCGCCAGCGGGCTCTTCATTTCATGCGTGAGCGTGTGGATGTAGTGCTCGACGTATTGCTTGTTCTCCAGCCGCAGGCGCATGCTTTCCACCGAGCGCCCCAGCTCGGCCAGCTCGCTGGCGCCGCGCAGCGGCATCTCGGCGCGCTCGCCGGCGGCCACCGCGCGCGCGTAGCGCTGCAGGCGGCGCAGGCCGTGCACCAGCCACAGCGTGCAGCCCAGGCCGATCACGAACGCGCCGCCCATCAGCAACAGGCCGTTGAGCAGGATCTTGCGCTGGCTGCGCTCGATGAAAGGCGCCATGGTCACGTTGGGCTTGGCCACGGTCAGCACGCCGATGGTCTTGTTGCCGTCGCGGATCGGCGCGGCCACGTGCATCACCGTGCTGGCGTCGTCGTCCGGATTGGCGCGCGTGCTGCGCGCGCCGTACTCGCCCCGCAGCGTGCGGTAGACATCGTTCCAGCGCGAGTAGTCGGCGCCCACGGCCGCCTCGCCGGAATCGAAGCGCACGATGCCGCGTTCGTCGGTGATGTAGATGCGGTAGCCCACCGCATCCTTGTGCATGCCCCACACACTGGCATCGACTTTGTCCTCGCGCAGCCGCGCCAGCCGGCGGGCGAAGGCGCCGTTGGCGATGCGGCCGTTCTTCATGTCGTCGGCGGCCAGCACCGCCAGGACATGCGCGGTATCGACCAGCGTGTCCTCCATGGCTTGCCGCACCCCCGGCTTGACCTCCTGCACGAACACCCGCAGCGTGAGGAATGCCGCCAGCCCGACGATCAGGAAGAAGCCGAAGAAGATGCGAAGCCCGATATGCATGCGTGGCCGTAGGTGAGAGGGGGAGGGAAGGCGCCGTTCAGCGTGCGAGCGAATAGCCCATGYCGCGATGGGTCCGGATCGGGTCGCACTCCGCGTCGAGCGCGCGCAGCTTGGCACGCACGGTCTTGATATGGGTGTCGACGGTGCGGTCGATGGTGTCGACCGCGTCATGCCAGACCAGGTCCATCAGCTGCGCGCGCGAATAGATGCGCCCGGGATGCTGCAGCAGCAAGGCGAGCAGCCGGTATTCGTAGCGTGTGAGGTCGAGCCACTGCCCGCGCCAGGCCAGGCGCGCGCCGTCGGCGTCGAGCGTGAAGCCATCGGGCGGAGCGGCTTCCTGCGCGGGGGGTGCCTGCGCGGCGCGCRTGCCGGTGCGCCGCAGGATCACCCGCACCCGCGCCGCCAGTTCGCGCGGCGAGAACGGCTTCACGACGTAATCGTCGGCGCCGATCTCCAGCCCGACGATGCGGTCGATTTCCTCGTTGCGCGCGGTGAGGAAGATCACCGGCACATCGGAGAAGGTGCGCAAGGTGCGGCAGACTTCGAAGCCGTTGATGTCGGGCAGGCCCACGTCCAGGATCACCAGGTCCGGCGCCTGCGCGCGCAGGCGTTCCAGCGCCGCGCCGCCGAGCGCGCAATGCTCCACCGCCATGCCGTCTGTCGCGAGCGCATAGAGGATGGTGTCCGCGATCGCGGATTCGTCTTCAATGACCAGGATGCTGGGTGATTTCGTCAAGGCTGGGCTCGGTTCGGGCTCGGTTCTGGGTTGGTTGCGGTGGCGCGCCGCCGCCGCGTTGGTTTGCTCTATAATAAGCGGGTCGCGCCGATTTGATGACTGGCTTGCGGGCGCGCGGCGGCATGGTAACTCCTGAAGTCACTGATTCGGGGGAAACCGGCAGCCAATATAAATGCGGCTAAAGAGGTGGGTCGGTACCCTGCCACGCAAGGCACCGGCACGCGGGACGCAAGACCCGTGCAAAACCCGATTTGGCTGCGCCATCGTTGATGCCATGTTTGATGTCATGTGCTCGCAACGTCCACGCAATGCCGGTCGGGTTTTTTTACGCCCGTTTGCCAACGGGCCTATTCCATGACAGACGTAGCTCCGCCTCTTGCCGCGCTGGCCCTGCCGTCCGACTCGGTCGGCATTGTCGAGCCGCAGTGCATGCATTTTCCCGAGCCGTTGAAGCTGCGCAACGGCACCTCGATCGCCGACTACGACCTGATGGTCGAGACCTACGGCACGCTCAACGCCGCGCGCTCCAACGCCGTGCTGGTGTGCCATGCGCTCAATGCCTCGCACCACGTGGCCGGCGTGTACGCGCACGACCTGCGCGACGTGGGCTGGTGGGACAACATGGTCGGGCCCGGCAAGCCGCTCGACACCAACCGCTTCTTCGTCATCGGCGTCAACAACCTCGGCTCGTGCTTCGGCTCGACCGGGCCGATGAGCCCCAATCCCGCCACCGGCCAGCCCTACGGCGCCACCTTCCCGGTGGTCACGGTGGAAGACTGGGTCAACGCCCAGGCGCGCGTGGCGGACAGGTTCGGCATCAGCCAGTTTGCCGCGGTGATGGGTGGCAGCCTCGGCGGCATGCAGGCGGTGGCCTGGAGCCTGATGTATCCGGAGCGGCTGCGCCATTGCATCGTGGTGGCTTCCACGCCCAAGCTGTCGGCGCAGAACATCGCCTTCAACGAGGTGGCGCGCAGCGCCATCCTGTCGGACCCCGACTTCCACGGCGGCAATTACTACGCGCACGGCGTCAAGCCAAAACGCGGCCTGCGCGTGGCACGCATGATCGGCCATATCACGTATTTGTCCGACGAGGACATGGCGGAGAAATTCGGCCGCGAGCTGAAGACCGACGATATCCGCTTCTCCTTCGATGTCGAGTTCCAGGTGGAGAGCTACCTGCGCTACCAGGGCGACAAGTTCGCCGAGTACTTCGATGCCAACACCTACCTGCTGATCACGCGCGCGCTCGATTACTTCGATCCGGCGCTGGCCTTCGGCGGCGATCTCACGCGCGCGGTGTCGCACACGCAGGCCAGCTTCCTGGTGGCCAGTTTCACCACCGACTGGCGCTTCGCGCCGAATCGCAGCCGCGAGCTGGTCAAGGCCTTGCTCGACAACAAGCGTCCGGTCAGCTACGCGGAGATCGACGCACCGCACGGCCACGACGCCTTCCTGCTCGACGACCCGCGCTATCACAACCTGATGCGCGCCTACTACGAACGCATCGCCGAGGAGATAGGCGCATGAATGCCGCGGCCAACCCCAATATCCTGGCGCTGCGCCCAGACTTCCGCGCCATCGCGCGCTGGATCGAACCCAACTCCACCGTGCTCGACCTGGGCTGCGGCGACGGCAGCCTGCTGCGCGTGCTGCAGGATGAGCTCGACGTGCAGGCCTACGGCATCGAGATCCAGGACGACGGCGTGCTGGCGTGCGCGCAGAAGGGCGTGCACGTGATTCAGCAGAACCTGGAAGGCGGCCTGGCGCTGTTCGAGGACAAGAGCTTCGATACGGTGATCCTGTCGCAGACGCTGCAGACCATCCACAACACCGCGCAGGTCTTGCGCGAGACGCTGCGGGTGGGGCGCGAATGCATCGTGTCCTTCCCCAACTTCGGCTACTGGCCGCACCGGCTGTCTGTGTTCCGCGGGCGCATGCCGGTGTCGGAGGCGCTGCCTTACCAGTGGTACAACACGCCCAACGTGCGGGTCCTGACCATCAGCGACTTCGAGTCGCTGGCGTCCAAGGTGGGGCTGCGCATCCTTGACCGCGTGGTGATGCACGAGGGTGTGACCGTCAACTGGGGGACGAACTGGCGCGGCAGTCTGGCGGTGTACCGCGTCTGTTCCACCTGAGCGTGAGCGGACAGGGCGCGGTGAAGCTTCGTCTAGGCGCACGCCGCGCCCTGCTCCAGGGCGGCCTGCATCACAAGGTGATCGATGAAGGCGCGGACCTTGGGGGCAAGGTGGCGCGTCGGCGTATAGACGGCAAAAGCGGTGCCCACGTAAGGCTCCAGGATTTCCCAGTCGTCCAGCACCGGCACCAGGCTGCCTGACGCCAGCGCGGCCACGGGGGAGAAGTCGGGCACCAGTCCGATGCCGCCGCCGGCCTGTGCCATGGCGACAATCGCCGCGCTGTTGTTGAGCGTGACCCGCGGCGGGATGCGCAGCGTCACTGTCTGTCCGTCCTGCTTGTGCCGCAGGCTCCAGCGTTCGCCAAAGGCGCCATAGCCCAGGTAGAGGCAGCGATGCCCGGCCAGCGCCGCCGGCTCGGTGGGCGTGCCATGCCGGGCCAGCCAGTCCGGGGCGGCCACCAGCCGGTAGCGCACCGCGCGGATCGGCCGCGCCGCCAGCCCCGGCGCCAGTTCGCGCGCAATGCGGATGGCCACGTCGACGCCTTCTTCCACCAGGTCCACCATGCGGTCGGCCAGCGTCAGTTGCAGATCCAGCCCGGGATAGCTGTCCAGCAGGGCCGGCAGCCGCGGCGCCAGCCAGGCCTGCCCGAACACCACCGGCGCGCTGATCCGCAGCAGGCCGTGCGGCGTGCCGGCGTGGTCGCCTGCCAGCGTGTTCACCTCCTGCGCGGCCGCCACCATGCGCGCGCAGGCGGCGTGCACCGCTTGTCCCAGTTCGGTCAGGGCGAAGGCGCGCGTGGTCCGCTGCAACAGGCTGCCGCCGATGGCCGCCTCCAGCCGTGTCACATGGCGGCTGACGGCCGAAGGCGTCATGCCTAGCTCGCGGGCGGCGGCGGAGAAGCTGCCGCATTCCACCACCCTGGCGAATACCGCCATGGCGTTCAGCTGTGCGATTGGCATGGCCTGTCTCCTGAATTTGTGACTACAGGTCAAATGGTAATTGCTTATCGGGCGGATTGTTGACCTGCCTGCATGGTGGAACAATAGCGGCCATTGGCACGAAGTACGCAGGAGACTCCCATGAACATCGATCAATCCGGCACCGCCGCCGCTTCGCCGGCCGGCGCATCGGCGTCACCGGCCACGGAACCGGTCCGGCGCGGCGGCGCGTGGCGCATGGTGGCCGCCATGACGCTGTCGGGCACCATCGGCTGGTTCGTCGTGACCAGCGGACAGTCACCGCTGGACGTTGTGTTTTTCCGCTGCATCTTCGGCGGCGCCGCCCTGCTGGGCACGCTGGCCCTGCGCCGCGGCTGGCAGCCCATGCGCAGCCGGGACTGGGGCTGGCTGGCGCTCGGCGGTGTCACGCTGATCCTCAACTGGCTGGCCCTGTTCTCCGCCTATTCGTATAGCGGCATATCGGTGTCCACGGTTGTCTATCACACCCAGCCATTTTTCCTGCTGCTGCTTGCGGCGGCGTTCCAGCGCGAGGCCATCGCCCCGGGGCGGCTTGCCTGGCTGGTGCTGGCCTTTGGCGGGGTGGTGCTGATCACCGGGCTGGAGCACGGCGGCGCCAGCGGCGGCATGCTGTACGGGGTGGCGCTGGCGATGCTGGCGGCCTTGCTGTACGCCGTCACCACCATGGCCACGCGCCGCCTCAAGGGCATTCCGGCAGGGCAGATCGCGGGTTTGCAGATGGTGATGGGGGTGGTCCTGCTGTTCCCGCTTGCGCACCCGGCCGTGGAGACGTTTGGCGGGCGCACCTGGGGGGCGTTGCTGGCGCTGGGCCTGGTACATACCGGCGTGATGTACACGTTGCTGTACGGCGCCTTCCAGCGCCTTAACGTGCTGTCGATCGCCACGCTGTCCTTCGTGTACCCGCTKGTGGCCATCGTGATCGACGTGCTGGTGTTCGGGGTCGTGCTCACGCCGCTGCAAGTGGCCGGCATGGCGCTGATCCTGCTGGCAGTGATCGGCAACCAGCTGGGCTGGAATCCGTTCCGGCACGCGCGGACGCAGGGCTGAAGCCAACGGACTGGAGGAGAAGTTCGACGGCGGCACCAGCATCCGTCCATCGTTTGCAGTATTATCGAACGATCGTACTTTTTTGGTCCCAACATGTCAGCCACGCCAGCCAGCCAGACCGTCCATTCCTTCGACCACGCGATCGCGCTGGAGCCGGCGGGCGACAATCTGTTCCACGGACGCACCACGCCCGCCTACTGGAACATGATCGGTCCCTTCGGTGGCATCACGGCGGCAACCCTGTTGCAGGCCGTGCTGCAGCATCCCGCCCGGCTGGGCGACCCGTCCGCGCTGACTGTCAACTTCGCCGGGCCGATCGTCGAAGGGCCGTTCGTGATCGAGGCGCGCCCCGTGCGCACGAACCGCAACACCCAGCACTGGTCCATCGAACTGCGCCAGGGGGACGAGGTGGCAACCACGGCCACCGCCTTCTTCGCGGTGCGCCGCGAGACCTGGAACTGCGGCGAGGCGGTGTTCCCGCAAGTACCGCCGGCGGAAACCGTGGCGCCGATGTCGGGCTTCGCGAAGGTGCGCTGGCTGGATGCTTATGAGTTGCGGCCAGTGCGCGGCGCCAAGCCAAGCACGGAACCGGGCACCGAGCACCCGGACAGCCTGACGCAGTTCTGGCTGCGCGACGCGCCGGCGCGTACGCCGGACTTTGCCGCGATGGCGGCATGGTGCGATACCTTCTACCCGCGCATCTTCCTCAAGCGCGCCGGTTTCGTACCGGCCGGCACGGTGTCGCTGACCACGTATTTCCATGCGGACGCGCCCACGCTGGCCGCGCTGGGTGACAGCCATGTGCTGGGCAGCGCCCAGGCCCAGGTGTTCCGCCAGGGCTTCTTCGACCAGAGCGCGCAGATCTGGAGCCCGCAGGGCGAGTTGCTCGCGACCTCGCACCAGATCGTCTACTACAAGCAGTAAGAGTAAGCGCGTGCTAGCTGGTCTCAGGCCGCGGCGCGGGCCTGCGCCTCGTAGTGGTGCACGGTGTGGCGCATCGCCCATAGCAGCGCCACGCCGGGCAGCGCCGCCACCACGGTGCTGAGGTAGAACGCCGGCCAGCCGAAGGCCTCCACCAGGTAGCCCGAGCTGGGGCCCACATAGACGCGCCCGACCGAGGCCAGCGCCGACAGCAGCGCGTACTGGGTGGCCGAGAACGAGCGGTTGCACAGCGTCATCAGCAGCGCCACGAAGGCCGCCGTGCCCATGCCGCCGCAGAGGTTTTCCACCGCGATGGTGGCGCCCATGGTCCACAGGTGCTGCGGCGTCACCGCCAGGATCCAGTAGCCCAGGTTGGATACAGCCTGCAGGATGCCGAACAGCATCAGCGAGCGATACAGCCCCAGGCGCACCATCAGCGTGCCGCCGAACAGCGCGCCCACGATGGTGGCGGCCAGCCCCAGCGTCTTGTTGACCAGGCCGACTTCGCCAGCCGAAAAACCCACGCCGCGGATCAGGAAGGTGGTGGAGAGGCTGCCGGCAAACGCATCGCCCAGCTTGTAGAGCACGATCAGCAGCAGCAGCCACCAGGCACCGGGGCGCGAGAAGAAGTCGCGCAGCGGGCCCAGAATCGCTTCCTCCATGGAGCGCGGCGTGCGCGCCGGAGATTCCGCCTCGGGCGCCCACAGCAGGCTGAAGATGCCGATGCCCATCAGGCCCGCCATCAGGATGTACATCTGCTGCCAGCCCATCACGCGGTCGGCCAGCCACAGCGCCAGCCCGCCCGACACCAGCATTGCCAGCCGGTAGCCCAGCACCTTGACCGCCGCCCCCACGCCGCGCTCGGGCGCGCGCAGCACGTCGGTGCTGTAGGCGTCGAACACGATGTCCTGGGACGCCGACAGGAAGGCCACCAGCGTGGCCAGTGCCGCCAGCGTCCACAGCGCCTCGTGCGGCGGACAGAAGGCCATGCCCGCGATGCCCAGCACCAGGCCGAGCTGGGTCACCAGCAGCCAGCCGCGGCGCCGGCCCAGCAGCGGCGGCGTGTAGCGGTCCATCAGCGGCGCCCACAGGAACTTGAAGATATAGGCCTGGCCCACCAGGGAGAAGAAGCCGATGGTCTTGAGGTCCAGGCCTTCCACCGTCATCCAGGCCTGCAAGGTGCCGGACGTGAGCGCCAGCGGCAGCCCGGAAGCGAAGCCCAGCGTGAGCATGGCGCCAATGCGGCGATTGCGGAAAATGTCGAGATAGTCTTGGAAGGTCATGAATCAGGATGGCAATCAGGCGGGGCAAGGCGCCGTGTATTATTGCATTACCGTCAGCACAGGCCTGGTGAGCGGGATGCGCCGGGTCCGTGCGGTGCCCTGGCCGCGCCAATCCTTCAGCGCCCTGCTTGCCGAAAACCGCATCCGAGGAATCGCCATGTCCGATCGCCAGCGTTGTCAGAACCGCCACCAGCGGGCCGGGATTGCGTTGCCGCGGCAACTGGCCGCGCTGGCGCTGGCCGCCAGTGCCACGCTTGGCATGGGAGTGGMACAGGCCCAGGGCCAGGCGCAGCCACAGGACGCGGACGAGGGTATCCGCGTGCAACGCGGCGGGGCGTCCATCCGCCAGATCGTGCCGGTGGAGGTCATCGAGCAGCAGGCCTCGCAGGAGTACGAGCAGATCAAGGGGGAAGCGCAGGCCAAGAAGACGCTGGTCGGCGACAACAATCCACAGTTGCAGCGCCTGCGCGCCATCGCCAGGCGCATCCTGCCGCAGACCACGCGCTGGAACGAGCGCGCGAAGCAATGGAAGTGGGAGGTCAACCTGATCAATGCCAAGCAGGTCAATGCCTTCTGCATGCCGGGCGGCAAGATCGCCTTCTACACCGGCCTGCTCGACCAGCTCAGGCTGACCGACGACGAAGTCGCCATGGTGATGGGGCACGAGATCGCACACGCGCTGCAGGAGCATGCGCGCGAGCGGGCCGCCAAGTCCGAGATCACCAACCTGGGCGCCAACGTGATTTCGCAACTGTTCGGCTTCGGCAACCTGGGCAATATGGCGCTGGGCACCGGGGCGCAGTTGCTCACGCTGCGGTTCTCGCGCTCGGACGAGACCGAGGCCGACCTGGTGGGCATGGACATCGCGGCGCGCGCCGGCTACGACCCGCGCGCCGCCGTATCGCTGTGGCAGAAAATGGGCACGGTGTCCCAATCCACGGCGCAGTCAGGCTCGGAGTTTCTTTCCACCCATCCCTCGGGCCGCACCCGCATCGCCGAACTCGAGAAGCACCTGCCCGAGGTGCTGCCGCTTTATGCCCGCGCGATCGACTCCAGCGTCGGCAAGCTGCCGCCTTACCGCGCCAATATGGCCAACCTGGGCGGCGCGCCGATGGACAGCGGCGACGACGACCGGCAAAAGCCGCTGAAGAAGTAAAGGCGCCAGCGGTACAGGGGCGCATCCTGAGCGAGGATGCCGAGCGGGCTGGTCCGGGCGCTTCGGCCCCAGACAAAAAAAGAGCCACACATGGTGGCTCTTTTTTTGTTCTCGAGGACGTTGGCTTGCTTCAGGCGCTCAGGCCGGTCGCTTCATCCGCGCCCACATGCACGTTCATGCATTGCACCGCGGCGCCGGCAGCGCCCTTGCCCAGGTTGTCCAGGCGCGCCATCAGCACGATGCGCTCGGCCGAGCCGAACACGAACAGGTCGACGCGGTTGGTGTCGTTGCTGCCCTGCACGTCGAAGAAGCCGCCGTCGAGGTTGGCTTCGTCGCCCACTGGCATCACGCGCACGAACTGCTCGCCTTCGTAGTGCTTGCGGTAGATATCCGCGATCTGCTCGGGCGTGACCTTGCGCGCCAGGCGATCCGGGTACACCGGTACCGTCACGGCCAGGCCCTTGAGGAAGTTGCCGACGATGGGGTTGAAGATCGGCGCTTGCGCCAGGCCGGCCTGCACGCGCATCTCGGGCAGGTGCTTGTGCGCGAGGCCAAGCGAATACGGACGCGGGCTGTCCAGCTTCGGGTTACCGCCGGCTTCGAACTCGGCAATCATCTGCTTGCCGCCGCCGCTGTAGCCGGTCAGCGAGAACGCCGAGACCGGGTAGTCGGCCTGCATCACGCCGGCTTCCACCAGCGGACGCACCGCCATCAGGAAGGCGCTGGCGTGGCAGCCCGGCACCGCGATGCGCTTGCTGGTTCGGATCTTCTCGCGCTGGCCGCGCGTGAGTTCCGGCAGGCCATAGGCCCAGCTGTCGGTGGTGCGGAACGCCGTGCTGGCGTCGATCACGCAGGTATTGGGGTTGGTCACCAGCGCCACGGCTTCGCGCGAGGCGACATCGGGCAGGCACAGGAAAGCGACGTCGGCGGCATTCAGAAAGCGTGCTCGTTCGGCCGGATCCTTGCGCTTGTCATCGGCGATACGCAGCAGCTCCACGTCGGAACGGCCGGAGAGATAGTCGAGCAACCGGAGACCGGTAGTGCCTTCCTGACCATCTACGAACACTTTGAAAACCATGGCGGACTCACTCGGAAATACGAAAGGTCCCATGCCGGAATCGGATGGGAACCAGCATTGTAACTAGGTTGGGGGACGTCGCAGGGTGCATGCCGCGGTGCATCGCAAATTCCCTTGTTAGTTGTAACCTAGTAGGTTAAATTCGATGGAGAAACATACGCCTCACTGCAGGCTCTCGGTGATCAGGACTTGGCCATCGACGGGCTGATTTGCCTGACCAGCTCTGCTGCCGTTCACAGTCGCAAGCTCGGATTCGACAGTGCCGACGTGATCGCCGTCATTGCTTCGCCGACTTCGGCCGACTTTTACAAGAGCATGACGACCTACGCGGATCACAAGGTATGGCAGGACGTTTACCGGCCGATTACCGCCGCCGGTGCCCTGTATCTGAAACTGACGGTCACCGATGCGGTGCTGGTTGTGTCATTCAAGGAGCTGGAACCATGAAATGTCCAGAATGCGGGGGTGCGGAACTGGTGCAGGACACGCGCGACGTGCTTTATACGTACAAGGGCGAAACTGTCATCATTTCCGCGGTCTCGGGCGGCTTTTGTCCGGCGTGCGGGGAAATCGTGCTGGATCCGGATCAGGCGGACCGGTACGGCGAAGCGGCGGTGGCGTTCCAAAAGCAGGTCAATGCCGCCATCGTCGATCCCGCCTTCATCGTGGCCGTGCGCAAGAAGCTGAGCCTGGACCAGCGTGAGGCCGCCGAGATATTCGGCGGCGGCGTCAATGCCTTCTCGCGCTACGAAACCGGAAAGACCAAGCCGCCGCTGGCGCTGGTCAAGCTGCTCAAGGTGCTGGAGCGGCACCCGGAGCTGCTGGAAGAGGTGCGCTCGGCGTAGCCGGTGCGCCCTTGGCCGTACTCGTTACAGCGGGAAGTCGTAGTCGATCGACAGCGGCGCGTGATCGCTGAACTTCTCGTCCTTGTAGATCGAGGTGGCTCGCGCGGTCTCGGCGATCTTCGCCGTGGTCAGGTGGTAATCGATGCGCCACCCGACGTTCTTCGCATAGGCCTGGCCTCGGTTGCTCCACCAGGTGTACTGTTCGGGGCGCGGGTCCAGCTTGCGGAACACGTCCACATAGCCATGCACGTCGAAGAGTTCGCCGATCCAGCCGCGCTCTTCCGGCAGGAAACCCGAGTTCTTCAGGTTGCCCTTCCAGTTCTTGATGTCGATTTCCTTGTGCGCGATGTTGACGTCACCGCACAGCACGATCTCGCGGCCGCTGGCCTTGAGTTGCAGCAGGTGGGGCAGGAAGGCTTCCATGAAGCGGAATTTCGCCTGCTGGCGTACTTCTCCGCTGGAGCCCGAGGGCACATAGACCGAGATCACGGCGAGGTGCGGATACTGCACCTCGACATAACGGCCTTCGTTGTCGAACTCGGGGACGCCGAAGCCGGTGATCACGCGCTCCGGCTTGTGCCGCGTGTAAAGGCCGACACCGCTATAGCCTTTTTTTTCCGCATAATGGAAGTAGCCGTGGTAGCCATGTGGCGCCAGAAACGCTTCCGTCATGTCGGCAGCCTGCGCCTTGAGCTCCTGGACGCAGACCATGTCGGCGTCCTGCTTGCCCATCCATTCGAAAAAGCCTTTCTTGGCCGCGGAGCGGATGCCGTTGAGGTTGGCGCTGATAATCCGTAACATCTCGGGAAATTTTGAAATCAGAGAGAAAAGATGACGCAGCAGACGACGACGCAGCCCGGCGCTGGCGACCTGAGCCAGACCTTCATCCGCTTCGCGCTGGACGCCGGCGTGCTGTCCTTCGGCGAATTCGTGACCAAAGCGGGCCGCAAGTCGCCGTATTTCTTCAACGCGGGCCTGTTCAACCAGGGCGCGATGCTGGGCCAGGTGGCGCAATTCTATGCGAAAACCCTGCTGGCCTCCGGTTTGGAGTTCGACGTGCTGTTCGGGCCAGCCTACAAGGGCATCACGCTGGCGTCCGCCACGGCGGTTGCGCTGTCCGGTCTCGGACGTGATGTCGGCTTCGCCTACAACCGCAAGGAAGCCAAGGACCACGGCGAGGGCGGCACCCTGGTGGGCGCCAAGTTGCAGGGCAAGGTCGTGATCATCGACGATGTGATCTCGGCCGGCACCTCGGTGCGCGAATCGATGGCGATGATCCGCGCCGCGGGTGCGGAGCCCGCCGCCGTGCTGATYGCACTGGACCGCATGGAAAAGAGCGGCACCGCGGACCAGGTGGGGACGCATTCCGCGGTGCAGGATGTGCAGCGCGAATATGGCGTGCCGGTGATCTCGATCGCCAGCCTGACCGACCTGCTGGCCTACCTGGATGCTTCGCAGGATCCCGCGCTGGGCGGCTCGCGCGAGGCAGTGGCTGCCTATCGGCAGCGCTACGGCGTATAGTCTGGAACCTGTTGCAGGTTGCGTCGCAATGCAGCAGATGACGGGAACCGCGCAGGAAGGACGCCGGTCTGACTGATCTAGCTGGCTGGCCAGCCCGGCCGCCGGCAATTCGCCTTGCCGCCCGGCAAGGCGACGCAGCATCTCTCAGGAGGTTAGCTGGCGATGGACATCAAGACGATCCGCGAGCAGGCATTCGCCATGCCGCTCACCAGTCCGGCCTATCCGATGGGGCCATACCGCTTCATCCATCGGGAATTCTTCATCATCTCCTACCGCACCGATCCCGGGCTCCTGCGCGCCGTGGTGCCGGAACCCCTGGAGATCGCCGATGCGGTGGTCAATTACGAATTCATCCGCATGCCGGACTCCACCGGCTTCGGCGACTACACCGAATCGGGCCAGGTGATTCCCGTCACCTACCAGGGCAAGCCCGGCAACTACACCCACGCCATGTACCTCGACGACCTGCCGCCACTGGCGGGCGGGCGCGAGCTATGGGGCTTCCCGAAGAAGCTCGCCTCCCCGCAGCTGGCCGTCCATACGGATACACTGGTCGGCACGCTCGACTACGGTCCGGTGCGCGTGGCCACCGGCACCATGGGCTACAAGCATCGCGAGCTCGATGCGGCCGCATTGGGGGTGGCGCTGTCCACCACGCCCAACTATCTGCTCAAGGTCATACCCCACGTGGATGGCACCCCGCGCATTTGCGAACTGGTCTGCTACTTCCTCAAGGACGTGGCAATGAAGGGCGCCTGGACCGGGCCGGCGGCACTGTCGCTGTTCCCGCATGCGCTGGCGCCGGTGGCCGGCCTGCCGGTGCTGGAAGTCATTGGAGCCAAGCATTACGTTGCCGACCTCACCCTCGGGCTGGGCGAGGTGGTGTTCGACTATCTGGCCTGAACGGCCTGCATCCACATCGGTCTCCATCGGCTCGACCCATGCGGTCAATCCGGTCAGCCCGATCCACCCGCATCATCCGCAAGGGAGGTACGTCATGAAGCTCCAGGGAAAATCCGCCATCGTTACCGGCGCCGCCAGCGGCATTGGCAAGGCTATCGCTGATTTGCTGGCCAAGGAAGGCGCAGCGGTCGCCATCGCCGACCTGAACCTCGAGGCGGCGCAGAAGGCCGCTGCCGATATCGAGGCAGCAGGCGGGCGCGCTATCGCCGTGGCCATGGACGTGACCAGCGAAGACGCCGTCAACAATGCAACCGACGCGGTCGCCAAGGCGTTTGGCGGCATCGACATCCTCGTTTCCAACGCCGGCATCCAGATCGTCAACCCGATCCAGAACTACGCCTTCTCCGACTGGAAGAAGATGCAGGCCATCCATCTCGACGGCGCCTTTCTCACCACCAAGGCCGCGCTCAAGTACATGTACCAGGACAAGCGCGGCGGCACCGTGATCTACATGGGGTCGGTGCATTCGCACGAGGCCTCGCCGCTGAAATCGGCCTACGTGGCCGCCAAGCACGCGCTGCTGGGCCTGGCGCGTGTGCTTGCCAAGGAAGGCGCGGAGTACAACGTGCGCTCGCACGTGATCTGTCCGGGTTTCGTGCGTACGCCGCTGGTGGACAAGCAGATTCCCGAACAGGCCAAGGAACTCGGCATCAGCGAGGAAGACGTCATCCGCCGCGTCATGCTGGGTGGCACGGTGGACGGCGTATTCACCACCGTGGACGACGTGGCGCAGACCGCGCTGTTCTTGTGTGCGTTCCCGTCGGCGGCTTTGACGGGGCAGTCCTTTATCGTGAGCCACGGCTGGTACATGCAATAAGCGGCAAGGAAACGGCCTTGCGGCGGGATGGCCGGGCGCTGGCGCGCCACGGCACCGCCGCCCGGCCGGCATGGCTGCAGGCAACGTTGTTAAGCAAAGCAATCAAGGAGGGGTCGTGGCAGGCGGACGTCGGCAAAAGCAGGATCAGGCAGTACCAGGAAGGAGCGCGCCGAAGGCGGCCGTGAAGAGCGCAGCGGCAGCCGTTGTGGCGGACCCCGCAGCGCCGGCGATCAAGCGCGAGGCGCGCAAGAGCGAAGCGCTGGACCCGCCGGAGCCAAACCTCCTGCCGCCCGGCGGCTGCGCGCCGCCGGACCCGGAGCCGCAAGGGGACGGCAGCAAGCGGCCGGTTCACCACGAATACACCGTCAGGGCGCTGGTGCTGCAAGGCGGCGGCGCGCTCGGTTCCTATCAGGCGGGGGTGTATCAGGGCCTGGCCGAAGCCGGCATCCAGCCGAACTGGGTGGCAGGCATCTCGATCGGCGCGCTGAACGCCGCGGTGATTGCAGGCAATGCGCCCGAGCGCAGGGTCGAGCAATTGCGCGCCTTCTGGGAGTACATCTGCCGGCAGCCCTGGCTGCCCAGCCTGCTGCCGTATGAGGTCGTTGCCGAGAGCGCCGTGCACTGGCCCGATCCGCTGCGCGTCTGGTTCGACGGCATCGAAGCCGCGCGCGCGGTTTTAGAGGGACAGCGTGGCTTCTTCCAGCCACGCCCCTGGCCCAGCCTGCTCGAACGCCAGGCCGGGCCGGGCGCCTCCAGCTACTATGACACCTCGCCGCTCAAGAGCACGCTGGAGCGTTTCGCCGATTTCGACCGCATCAACGAGCAGCATCACGAGATGCGGGTGTCGGTTGGCGCGGTCAACGTGCATACGGGGAACTTTGCCTATTTCGACAACACCCGCCGCAAGCTGCGTGCCGAGCATTTCATGGCCTCGGGTGCCTTGCCACCCGGCTTCCCGGCCGTTGAGATCGATGGCGAGTTCTACTGGGATGGCGGCCTGGTGTCCAACACGCCGTTGTCCGAGGTGCTGACCGCCCAGCCGCGGCGCGATGCGCTGATCTTCCAGGTGGACCTGTGGAGCGCGCGAGGCAAGTTGCCGCACAACCTGCTGGACGTGGCCGAGCGCCAGAAAGACATCCAGTATTCCAGCCGCACGCGCACCATCACCGACTACATGGCCGAGCAGCAGAACTACCGCCGCATGCTGAGCGAAGTGATGGCGCTGGTGCCGCAGGGCCAGCGCGACAACGACTGGTACCGGAAAGCGGCGGGGTACGCGTGCGACGCGAGACGCAATGTGATCCAGCTCATTTATCGCGATAAGACATTCGAGGGGAATGCCAAGGATTACCAGTTTGGACGACTGACGATGAATGAGCACTGGACCAGCGGGCTGGATGATATTCGGGAGACGTTGAAGCATCCGGAATGGCTGGCTATGCCCACGCATGAGAAGCCGTTTGTCACGCACGATATTCATCGGGGGAACGGGCATTCGTGATTGGGCGGGGAGAAGGCTTGACTGCGGTCGCGGTCGCAGTTAAAGCCCCCGCCAACCCTACACCACCTTCAATTTCGCCAACTCCGGCTTGCCCGGCGGATACTCCGGCTTCAACCTGGTGAACACCTCCATCAGGATCTCAGCCACCATCAGGTTCCGATGCGTCTTGGAATCCGCCGGCACGATATACCACGGTGCTTCCGGCGTGCTTGTGGCGGCAATGGCGGCCTCATAGGCGGTCGCATAGCTCTTCCAGTACTGCCGCTCTTCCAGGTCCTTGGGGTCGAACTTCCAATGCTTCTGCGGATCCGCCAGCCGCGCTTCAAGCCGGGATTTCTGCTCGTCCTTGGAAATATGCAGGAAGCACTTGACGATGGTGGTGCCAGTTTCCAGCAGCATCGTCTCGAATGCGCGTAGCTGCTTGTAGCGGCGCTCGCATTCGTCGTCGTCGATCCATTCGTGTACGCGCGTGATCAGCACGTCTTCGTAGTGGCTGCGGTTGAACACGACGATCTCGCCGGCGCGCGGCACCTGGGCGTGGATGCGCCACAGGTAGTCGTGCGCGAGTTCTTCGGCGGTAGGGGCCTTGAAGGCGACCACGCGAATGCCCAGCGGGTCGAAACTGCGAAACACGCCACGCACGGTGCCGTCCTTGCCGCTGGTATCCATGCCTTGCAGCACCACCAGCAGCTTGCGCTTGTGTTCGGCGTAGAAGATGTCTTGCACCGCGTCGAGCTGGGTGCTCAGCTCGGTCAGGCGGGCCTGGTCGGCGATTTTGTCGCCGCTGGAGAACGGCTTGGCGCCACTGTTGAAGTCGGCAAGGCGAAAGTTCTTGCCCGAGGTGATGCGGAAATCGGCGAGCGACATTGGCACTCCATGGTGGGCGCGGCCGTGGCTGGCCGCAAGCCCCTATGGTCAGGCCGGCAGCCGGTCCAGGTCAATGCTGCCTTCGAATACCGTGGTGGCCGGGCCGGTCATTCGCACCGACTCGCCTTCGCCGTCCCAGGCGATGGAGAGGTCGCCGCCATGCGTATGCACCAGCACCGGCGAGTCCAGCAGACCACGGCGGATGCCGGCGACGACCGCCGCGCACGCGCCGGTACCGCAGGCCAGCGTCTCGCCGGCCCCGCGCTCGAACACGCGCAGGCAAATGGCATGACGCTCCAGCACCTGCATGAAGCCCGCGTTGACGCGGTTGGGAAAGCTCGCGTGATGCTCGATGATGGGACCGTCCTGCAGCACGGGGAACGCCTCGGTGTCATCCACCACTTGCACCGCATGCGGATTGCCCATCGAAACCGCGGAGATCCATTCCGTGCGGCCGTTCACTTCCAGCCCGTAGAGCGTATCGCGGCCTTCGGCCCTGGTCGGCAGGCCGTCGGGGCGGAAGGGGACGCGGGCCGGCTCGAGTTCCGGCGCGCCCATGTCGACCGTGACCTGGCCGTCGTCTTGCAGGGTCAGGGTGATGACGCCATTCATCACTTGCACGCGTACCGAGCGCTTGTCGGTCAGGCCCTGGTCCGTGACGAAGCGCACGAAGCAGCGGGCGCCATTGCCGCAGTGCTCCACCTCGCCGCCGTCGGCGTTGAAGATGCGGTAGCGAAAGTCGACGTCGTCGCGGGTGGGCTTCTCGACCACCAGGATCTGGTCGGCGCCTACGCCGAAATGGCGGCTGGCCAACGCGCGCCATTGCCCGGGCGTCAGGTTCAGGGTCTGGTGGATGCCGTCGAGCAYGACGAAGTCGTTGCCGGCACCGTGCATCTTGGTGAACTGGAGTTTCATAGTGCGATTGTAGTCGGGCTGTCCGGCGCTTGCCGGCGGCTTATCGAAGGTGGCTCGGGCGGCATATCTGACAGGTGGTGCCCGCGCCGTGCCTGCCTGGTCAGTAGTTTTCGCGCTCGCCGTCCGGGCGGTGCTTGAAGCGCTTGTGCACCCAGTAATACTCGGTCACGCGCGGGCGGATGCAATCTTCGAAGAAGGCGTTCATGCGCCGGGTGTCCGCGGTCACGCTGTCGCCGGGATAGTTTTCCCACGCTGGCAGGATGCGCAGCACATATCCCTTGTAGTCGGGCAGCATCTCGGTATAGATCGGCACGACCTTGGCGCCGGTCAGCCGCGCCAGGCGCGATACCGAAGTCAGCGTGAGGGCTTCCACGCCGAAGAACGGCACGTATTCCGAGTCGCGCTCGCCGAAGTCCATGTCGGCGATCAGTTGCAGGGCTTCGCCTTTGCGCAGGCAGCGGATGATGTCGCGCGCACTGTCGTTGCGGGCAATCATCTTGGCGCCGAAACGGCCGCGCGCATGCTTGAGGAAACCGTCGAACAGTTCGTTCTTCTGCCTGGTGTAGAGCGATGCGCCGGAGCGCCTCACGTGTTCGCGCAGATGGATGGTGAGCCGGATCGCGCCGGCCTCCACGCCTGAGAGATGCAGCGTGACAAGGATGTGGGGCGTACCATCCAGCGCCACGAGATCGGCCTGGTCGTCGATCTGGACCCAGCGGCGCATCTGTTTCTCGCTGCCAGTCCAGAAGATGCCGCGCTCGGCAAAGCTGCGGAAGACATTGCGGAAGGTCTGGCGCGAGAGCGATTCGATCTCGGCCTCGGTCCGCTCGGGGAAGCACAGGCGCAGGTTGGTTTGCACCACGCGGCGGCGGCTGCTGGGGATCAGGTAGAGCAGGCTGCCGAGTCCTTCGCCGAAGCGTGCAACAAGCGGATAGGGAAGCTTGCCCAGCACGGTCAGCAGGCCGATGCCAAGCCAGGTGAAAATGCGGCTCATTTTTGGTCGTCAGAGAGGGATGCGGATGCTGTGGGCGGCACTTCCAGTGGATTGCGCGAGGCGTCGCCCGGCGGCGCCCGGGGCGGATCCGCTGGTGGCAACTCCGCGCCACCCGGATGCTTGTAGCGGTTGTAGCCCCACAGGTACTGGGTCGGGCATGCCCTCACCAGCTTTTCGACGGCTTCGTTGATGACAGCGACAGCTTCGGCCGGGTCGGCGGGCAGAAGATGGTTGATGACCTGCATATGGCCGAGATAGCCGACGCCGCGCGGCAGGCGCTCGGCGAAGACCACCGCGATCGGTGCGCCCGTGAGTTGCTGCAGGCGCTGCACCAGCGTCATGGTGTAGGCGGGCTTGCCGAAAAACGGCGCCCAGGCGCCTTCGCCGCCGGTCGGAACCTGGTCCGGCAGGATGCCAATGGCCTCGCCGCGCTTGAGTGCCTTCACCAGCATACGCACCCCGCGCGGCTGCGCGGGCGCCATGGCCAGGTTGGGCCGCGTGCGCATCTTGACGATCCAGTCGCGCAGCCAGGCCTGGTGTGGTGGCTTGTACAGCGCCGTGACCGGATGCCGCAGTGCAAATGCCTGCGGGAGCACTTCGAAGCAGCCCAAGTGAGGCACCAGGATGATCAGCCCGCGCCCCTGCGCCATCAGCCGGTCGAGTTCCGGCCAGAGCCGGTCGGCAAAGCCGTACATGCGCGCCTCGGGATTGCGCCGGCTCCAGAAATAGGGCATTTCCAGGATCATGCGCCCCGTCGAGCGGGCCGCTTCGGCCAGCATCGCCTTGCTGGCATCGGGGTAAGCCTGGCGCAGATTTTCGGCCAGCCGCCTGCCATAGCGTCCTGGCAGGCGTGCCGCCRATAGTCCGAGCACGCCGCCAATGGCGTGCAGCCACCAGAGCGGCAAGCGGGAAATCAGCCAGAACAGGAAGGTCATCGGGTTGCGATAGCGGCCCGGTGGGCCGGGTGGGTAATTAATGTTTTGCCGGGCGGTGCCGTTAGTGGGGCTATCAACAAGCATTCAATGCTGTAACGGGGCCCGCCTTGCGGCGTGCACGGCCTGCGGGCAGGTGCCAAGCCAGCGGTATGCCGCTAACTGGATTGCGCTAGCTGGCGACAGCGCCTGGTATGCAAGCAAGTCCAAGATAACGACACGCTGCAGCACCGCTTGCAGGCGCGTATAATAGCGCGTATCGCCGAGTTAACTGACAACTTGCGGGGCGATACCGTTCTACCGGAACGGCTTGAAAATACCGCTAAAGCGTCGCCGCCCGGGCTGAGAGGTTGGCGCGCAATAGCCAAACCTGGAGAAAAGTTCGTGGCAAACGACTTCCTGTTCACTTCGGAATCTGTCTCCGAAGGCCATCCCGACAAGGTCGCTGACCAGATTTCCGACGCAGTCCTCGATGCCATCCTGGCGCAGGACAAGTACGCGCGCGTGGCAGCTGAAACGCTGTGCAACACCGGGCTGGTAGTCCTCGCCGGGGAAATCACCACGACCGCCAACGTCGATTACATCCAAGTCGCGCGCGACACCATCAAGCGCATTGGCTACGACAACACCGAATACGGCATCGACTACAAGGGCTGCGCCGTGCTGGTTGCTTATGACAAGCAATCGCCCGACATCGCCCAGGGCGTGGACCGCGCCTCCGACGACTACCTGAACCAGGGCGCCGGCGACCAGGGCCTGATGTTCGGCTATGCCTGCGACGAAACGCCGGAGCTGATGCCCTTCCCGATCTACTATTCGCACCGCCTGGTCGAGCGCCAGTCGCAACTGCGCCGCGACGGACGTCTGCCCTGGCTGCGTCCGGACGCCAAGTCGCAAGTGACCGTGCGCTATGTCGACGGTCGTCCGCACAGCGTGGATACCGTGGTGCTGTCGACCCAGCACGCGCCGGATATCAGCCAGGCGCAGATCCGCGAAGCCGTGATCGAGGAAATCATCAAGCCGGTGCTGCCGGCCGAGATGCTCAAGGACACCAAGTACCTGGTCAACCCGACCGGCCGCTTCGTCATCGGCGGCCCGCAAGGCGATTGCGGCCTGACCGGCCGCAAGATCATCGTCGACACCTACGGCGGCGCTTCGCCGCACGGCGGTGGCGCCTTCTCGGGCAAGGATCCGTCGAAGGTTGACCGCTCGGCTGCCTATGCCGCGCGCTATGTCGCCAAGAACGTGGTCGCCGCCGGCCTGGCGCGCCAGTGCCAGGTGCAGGTCAGCTACGCCATCGGCGTGGCCCGCCCGATCAACGTGACGGTGTACACCGAAGGCACCGGCAAGATCTCAGACGAGGCGATCGCCGCGCTGGTGCAGGAGCATTTCGACCTGCGTCCGAAGGGGATCGTGCAGATGCTCGACCTGCTGCGCCCGATCTACGAAAAGACCGCTGCTTACGGCCACTTCGGCCGTGAAGAGCCGGAATTCTCGTGGGAAGCGACCGACAAGGTCGCTGTGCTGCGCGCTGCCGCCGGCCTGTAAGCGCTGCACCCGCCGCACCGGAACGCCGCCCTCGGGCGGCGTTTTTTCGTCTGGCAGGTGCCGCGCGCGGCTTGGGGCGAGCCTTGTCCTGGATCAAGCGGGCCGATGCGGGGCATGGCGGGGCACGGTCGCGAGGGTAGAATCGCGGGATGGCAAAGCGGTGCGGCGAGTGGCGCTTTGTTATCCCGGCGCAGCGTGTGCATGTGCGCACTGAAGCCCGCCGGAGCCCGCATACCGAGGATGCCCCATGTCACCTGATTCGACCCTTACGCCTTCCGCGCCCAGCCCGGCCACCGCGCCAGGGGCAGGCATGCCCGCGCTCAACCTGATCCGGCCTCAGCCCTATACCGAGTGGGCGCCGCAGGTCGATGCCGGCACCAAAGCCGAACTGCGCCGCGAACTGGAGCAGGGCGCGGTGCTGTTCTTCCCCCAGTTGCGCTTTCAGTTCGAGCCGGGCGAGGAACGCTTTCTCGATAGCCGCTGGTCGGACGGCAAATCCAAGAACATCAACCTGCGCGCCAGCGACCAGGCTGTGCGCGGCGCGACTGGCGGCGAGCAGGACCTGAAGGACCTGTACCGCCTGATTCGGCGCTATGCCGAATACAGCGAGAAGCTGGTGCTGAGCCTGTTCCCGGAATATGGCCCGCACATGGTGCGCGCCGGCACCTCATTGCGCCCGAGCGAAATCGCCGGGCGGCCGGTGAGCTGGCGCAAGGACGACACCCGGCTGCATGTGGACTCCTTCCCGTCCAATCCGCTGCTGGGTCAGCGGCTGCTGCGCGTATTCCACAATATCGACCCGCAGGCGCCGCGCGTGTGGCGGGTGGGCGAACCTTTTGGCGACTTCGCGAAGCGCTTTGTGCCGAAGACCAAGGGGATGTGGCCGGGGCAGGCGAAGGTGATGGAGTTGCTGCATATCACCAAGCGCCGGCGTTCGGAGTATGACCATCGCATGCTGCAGTTGCATGATCTTGCCAAGGCCGATCTGGCGTACCAGGCGAGCGTGCCGCAGCAGGAATTCCATTTCCCGCCGGGGTCGACCTGGATTGTGTTCAGCGATCAGGTGCTGCACGCGGCTATGCGGGGGCGGGCCATGATGGAGCAGACTTATTATTTGTCGCCGAAGGCGATCGGGGACCATACGCATTCGCCTGAGGCGGTGTTGTCGCGGATGTTGGGGCGGCCGATGGTGGTGGGTTGAGGCCCATCTTCGAAGTCAAAGGCTTAAAGTCAACGGCGGTTTCACCCCCCTGCGGGGGGCGACCTACTTTCTTGTCTCGCCAAGAAAGTAGGCAAAGAAGGCGCCCCATACGGGATAGGTAAACCTTGACGGCTCGCTTCGCATCGCGGGCCGCACATCCAGTGGCGTGTCTTCCCTCAGCGCAGCAGCAGCCGGATCATCGTTTCGAACCGCTTGCCGTAGGGCGGCTTGAGCAGCCCGGCGCCATTGAGCCGGGACTGGCGGAAGATCGGTTTGAGCTTGGAGAAGGTCTCGAAACCCGCTTCGCCGTGGTACGCGCCCATGCCGCTGGGCCCCACGCCGCCGAAGGGCAGGTCTTCCTGGGCGATATGCAGCAGCGTTTCGTTGATGCTGACGCCGCCGGCCACGGTCTGCGCCATCACCCGGTCGATCGCGCCGGGGTCTTTCTCGAAGAGGTAGAGCGCCAGCGGGCGCGGCCGTGCATTGATGTAATCAATGGCCTCGTCCAGCGTGCGGTAGGCCACCAGCGGCAATACCGGGCCGAAGATCTCTTCCTGCATCACGGTGGCGTCGGCGGGCACGTCAAGCAACAGTACCGGCGCCAGCCGGCGCCGTGCCGGGTCCGATGGTGCCTGGGACAGCGGCACCACGCGCGCGCCCGCGCGTTCGGCGTCGTTGACCAGCCCGTCCAGCCGGGCAAAGTGGCGCGGGCTGATGATGGTGGTGTAGTCGGGGTTGCCGGCCAGGTCCGGGTAGAGGCGGGCGGCGCAGGCGCGTGCCGCCGCGACGAACGGCTCGCGCATCGCTTCCGGCAGCAGCACATAGTCCGGCGCGATGCAGGTCTGGCCCGCGTTAAGCAGCTTGCCCACCAGGATGCGCTCGACCGCGTGTTCCAGGTCGGCGCCCGGGCCGACGATGGCCGGCGACTTGCCGCCCAGCTCGAGCGTCACCGGCGTGAGGTTGGCCGCCGCCGCGCGCATGACATGGTGGCCGACCTGGGTCGAACCAGTGAACAGCAGGTGGTCGAAGGGCTGGGCGGAGAAGGCACTCGCCACCTCCGCGTCGCCATTGATCACGGCGACCTCATCGGCGGCGAAGTGTTGCTGCGCCAGGCGCGCGAACAGCGCGGCGAAGCGCGGGGTGTACTCGGAGAGCTTGACCATGGCGCGGTTGCCCGCGGCCAGCGCGCCCGCCAGCGGGCCCACCGTCAGGTAGAGCGGATAGTTCCACGGCACCACGATGCCGATCACGCCCAGCGGCTGCGGCATCAGCCGCGACGTGGCGGGTTTGAACCACAACCCGGTGCGCGCCCGCCGCACCTGCATCCAGCGTTTGCCATGACGCAGCGCATCGTCGATCCCGGCCACGCTGGGAAAGACTTCGAGCAGCGCGGTTTCCTGGTGAGCGCGATTGCCAAAGTCGGCGCTGATGGCCTGCGAGATCCCGTCCCGGTGTTCGGCCACCAGCTTGCGCAGCCGCCGCAGACGGTCGGCACGCACGGCCCAGGCAGGCGACTGGTCCCGCCGCGAGGCGGCGCGCATGGCGTCGAATATGGATGACATCTCGGGCACTTCTCTCATCTCTCGTTCTCCCGGGGCCGCGCGCTGCCCGTGGCGCGCGCGGCGTTTCAATTCCCGCACCATATGTCATGCGGCCGCCACTGACAATGGAGGCTGGCCACCAGCCTCGTGCTTCAAACAGCCGTATTCATCGCCCTTCCTTTACCCTTTCCAGCGCCCCGGCAAAGCCCTACACTGATTTCGCGGCATGCTCTCGGCGTGCCCGCCAGACCGGGTTGCCCGGCATGCCCGGCCTGCCCCAGCGTCCGGCGCAACCCCGGCAGACTGACCTCCGACCACGCGGGGAGACGGATGGAAACCACCTTTGACTATCTTGTCGTTGGCGGCGGTTCGGCGGGGTGTGCCCTGGCCGGGCGCCTGGCCGACAGCGGCAGCGACAGCGTGGCGCTGCTCGAAACCGGAGGCCACGATCACCATGTGCTGGTGTCGACGCCGGCAGGCTGCGCGGCTTTGCTGCCGCGCGCCGGCAGCCGCAACTATGGCTACCACACCGTGCCGCAGCCGGGGCTGGACGGGCGCCGCGGCTACCAGCCGCGCGGGCGTGGCCTTGGCGGCAGTTCCTCGCTCAACGCCATGATCTACACGCGGGGCACGCCGTCCGACTACGATGGCTGGGCCATGGCCGGGTGCGATGGCTGGGCCTGGGACGACGTGCTGCCCTATTTCCGCCGCGCGGAATGCAACGAGCGCGTGGCCGGGCGCGACGACGATCCCTTGCACGGCGGCAGCGGTCCGCTCCATGTGTCGGACCTGCGCACGCCCAATCCGTTTGGCCAGCGTTTCATCGAGGCGGCCCAGCAGGCCGGCTACCGCCGCAACGATGATTTCAACGGCGTGGACCAGGAAGGCGCGGGCTGGTACCAGGTGACACAGCACGGCGGCGAGCGCTGGAACGCGGCGCGCGCCTACCTGCATCGCGGCGATGCCGCCGACCGCGCCAGCAATGGCGGCCGCGCCAACCTGCATGTGCTGACGGGCGCGCAAGTGCTGCGCATCGAGTTTGAAGGCCGCCACGCGGTGGGCGTTGTAGTGCGGCTGGATGGCCGCGAGACCGTGCTGCGGGCGCGCCGCGAGGTGATCGTGTCGGCAGGGGCGTTCGGTTCGCCGCAACTGCTGATGGTGTCGGGCGTGGGCCCGGCGGCGCATTTGCGCGAGCTGGGCATTCCCGTGGTGCATGACCTGCCAGGCGTGGGCACCAACCTGCAAGACCATCTCGACGTCATCGTGCACAAGCGCGTGGCGGCATCGGAGCTGTTCGGCGTGTCGGTGGGCGGCGCCTTCCGCATGCTGGCGGAGATACTGCGATACCGGCGCGAACGCACTGGCATGATGACTTCCAATTTCGCCGAGGCGGGCGCTTTCCTCAAGAGCGATCCCGGACTGGAAGAACCGGACCTGCAGCTACATTTCGTGGTCGGCATGGCCGACGACCATATGCGCCGCCTGCGCTTCGGCCACGGCTATTCCTGCCACGTCTGCGTGCTGCGCCCGAAAAGCCGGGGAGAGGTGCGGCTGGCCTCGCCCGATATCCGCGAGGCGCCGCTGATCGATCCGCGCTTCCTGTCCGACCCGAGTGACCTCGACGGCCTGGTGGCGGGCGTGCGCATCGTGCGCCGCATTCTTGCGCAGCCGCAACTGGCGGCGTTCGGCGGCAAGGAGTTGTATTCGGCGCACCTGCGCGCGGATGGCAGCGACGACAGCGCGATCCGCGAGATGATCCGCGCGCATGCCGACACCATCTACCATCCCGTCGGCACCTGCCGCATGGGTATGGATGAGAACGCAGTGGTCGACCCGCAACTGCGCGTGCGGGGTGTGGAAGGGCTGCGGGTGGTGGACGCGTCGATCATGCCGACGCTGATCGGCGGCAACACCAATGCGCCGGCCATCATGATCGGCGAGCGCGCGCATGACCTGATCCGGCACGGTCCCCGCGTGGTACTGCGCATGGCGGAGGTGTTGGCGGTGTGAGCTCCGGCCCGGCGCCGGGCCGGACTCGCGCTGGCTCTCGGGCCGGCATTGCGAAGATACTGCGCCGTCAGGCCGCGTTCGCCAGCCGGAAGGTCGACACCGTATCGCGCAGCTTGCCGGCCTGGTCGTCCAGCGATTGCGCCGCGGCGGCGGCTTCTTCCACCAGCGCGGCGTTTTGCTGCGTGACCTCGTCCATCTGGCCGACCGCCTTGTTGACCTGTTCGATGCCGGCGCTCTGCTCGTCGGAGGCCGCGGCAATCTCGGCAATGATGTCGGACACGCGCTTTACTGCA
This sequence comes from Cupriavidus sp. 01L45, assembly GCF_056399885.1. Taxonomy (NCBI): domain Bacteria; kingdom Pseudomonadati; phylum Pseudomonadota; class Betaproteobacteria; order Burkholderiales; family Burkholderiaceae; genus Cupriavidus; species Cupriavidus sp. 01L45. Next base: position 75,157 of record NZ_JBFTSG010000030.1, read on the forward strand.
TTCTGGACTTCGCCCATGGTCTTGCCGGCGTCCTCGGCCTGTGCCGAGCCGGTGCGCACGGTGTCGACCGAGCTGTCGATCAGGTCCTTGATTTCCTTGGCGGCGCTGGACGAGCGCTGCGCCAGGCTGCGCACTTCGCCCGCCACCACCGCGAAGCCCCGGCCCTGTTCGCCGGCGCGCGCGGCTTCCACCGCGGCATTCAGTGCCAGGATATTGGTCTGGAAGGCGATACCCTCGATCAGGCTGGTGATTTCGGCGATGCGGCTGGAGCTGGTGCTGATCGCGCCCATGGTTTGTACCATCTGCTGAACCGCGGCGCTGCCGTGCTCGGCGACGCTGGCGGCATTGCCGGCCAGGCCGCTGGCCTGGCGCGCATTGTCGGCGTTCTGCCGCACGGTGGTGGTCAGCTCCTCCATGCTCGATGCGGTTTGCTCCAGCGAGGCCGCCTGCTGTTCGGTGCGCGCCGACAAGTCGGTGTTGCCCGCGGCGATCTGGCGTGCCGCCACGCCCACGGATTCGGTCGAATGGCGCACTTCGTGCAGCGCCACCGCCACGCGTTCGAGCAAGCGGTTGAAGGCGGCCGCGGTGCGGCCGATTTCATCCATGCGCCCGACCGGCGCGCGGCGCGCGAGGTCAAGGGAGTCGCTGACGTATTCCAGGGTCTGCTCGATCTCGGCCAGGCTGCCATGGATGCGCCGGTAAAGCGTCACCGCCAGGAAACCGGTGCCCAGCACGGCTACGGCGATCAAGACCGAGAACACCATGACTGCAGTGTGGTACTGCTCGCGATTGTTCAGGACGGCGTGCTCGCCTAGTTCCGCGTTGTAGGCGATGTGATCCTCGATCGTCTTGCGCATCGCGGTCGACGCCTCATGCAGTTCACCACTCACGAGCATGGCCTGCGCGGCTGCGTAATCGTTGGCGTGCGATTTCTCCAGCAAGGCGGCGCGTCCGGCGCGGTAGCGCTTGAGGGCGGCCCGGTCGGCCTCGAGCATCTTGCGATCGGTCTCGTCGGAGATATCCTCGCGTTCGTATTTGGCGGCGGTAGTGTCGAAATGCTGGTCCGCACTGGCGAGCGACTGTTCGGCTTCAGTCTTGCCCTTGAGGTCGTCGGTCATGGTATGCCGGTAAAGCGCGATGCGCATGGCGTTGACGTCGTCCTTGAGGCTGACAAGGATGCGCACGCTGTCCAGCGTGTTGTTGTTGAAGTACTCGAAGCGCTGTTCCGACTGGTGGAGTTGCCAGATGCCACCAAGGCCCACCCCGAGCAAGGCGAATAGTGCAAGAGATAAGGAAAGTAGCAGGCGTTGGCTGATGTTCATGTCGGGATGTCGGCGCCCGCCGCGGCAAGGCGCTCCGCTTGATATTTAAAGATGACTATCGGGCACTTATGTATTAAATGTATGCCCTTTATATCAACGGTTTACGGCATCACTGGCCTTGGCTGTAGCGAGGCGGGGAATTAATCCGGGGGGGCATGTTGCGAGGCCAGGTGCGCACGGACGAATCGCGCCATGCGCCAGCATGACAGCGTGCGGCCGTGTCAGCTGCCTGGGCGCCTCTGGGCGTTCACGCGCGGCGATGCACCGGCGGCTTCACGCCGGCCATGCGCGCGCCACCACGCCCGCCAGCGCGGCTTCGTCGCCCTCCAGCGTGCCGAACACGCGGCCATGCTGGCGTCCAAGCCGGCTGGCCACGAAGCGCTCGGCATCGTCGGTGTCGGCATGGGCGAGCATCAGCGCCGCCTGCGCGGTCAGCACCAGGCCCTGGGCAAAGCGCCGCGCGCCGGCTTCGAGATGTTCCGGCGCGTCGCGCAGCATCGCCTGCAGCGAGGCGAGTTCGGCGCGCACCGCCGGATGGCCGCCGGCGCGCCGTCCTAGGTCCTGCAATAGCCGCCCCGCGTCCTCGGGATTGCGCTGGAGCGCGCGCAGCACGTCCAGGCACATGATGTTGCCGGAGCCCTCCCAGATCGAGTTGACCGGCGCCTCGCGGTACAGCCGGGCCATCGGGCCTTCCTCCACGTAGCCGTTGCCGCCCCATACCTCCATGGCTTCGCCCGTCACCTCTATGGCGCGCTTGCAGACCCAGAACTTGGCCGCCGGCGTGACGATGCGCTTCCAGGCGGCGGCCAGCGGATCGGCATCGGCCCGCTCGAAAGCATGTGCCAGTTCCATCATGAGCAGGGTGGCGGCCTGGCTTTCCAGCGCCAGGTCGGCCAGCACGTTGCGCATCAGCGGCTGCTCCGCCAGCAGGCGGCCGAACGCCATGCGGTGCCGCGCGTGGTGGATGGCCTGCACCAGCGCCGCGCGGATGATGGCGGCGCTGCCGATCACGCAATCCAGCCGGGTATAGGTGGCCATCTCGATAATGGTCGGGATGCCGCGGCCTTCCTCGCCGATCAGGATGCCGGTGGCCTCGCGGAATTCCACTTCGCTGCTGGCGTTGGAGCGATTGCCCAGTTTGTCCTTGAGACGCTGGATCTGCACCGGGTTCTTGCTGCCGTCGTCGCGAAAGCGCGGCACGAAGAAGCACGACAGCGGCCCGTCCTCCGCGCCCATGCGCGCCACCACCAGGTGGGCATCGCACATCGGCGCGGAGAAAAACCACTTGTGCCCGGTGATCGCGTACTCGGCGCCGCGGCCCTCGCCGCGCACGGCGCGCGCGACGGTGGTGTTGCTGCGCACATCGGAGCCGCCCTGCTTTTCCGTCATGCCCATGCCGATCATCACGGCATGCTTGTCGCGCCAGGGCAGGTCGCGCGGATCGTGCTCGGTGGCAAACAGTTTCGGCCCCAGTTCCGCGAACAGGGCAGCTTCCTTCTGCAGCACCGGGATGCTGGCGAAGGTCATGGTGGGCGGGCACAGGGATCCGGACTCGGCCTGCGCCTGCAGGAAATAGCCCGCGGCGCGCGCCACCCACGCGCCCTCCCGGGGCTGCGCGAACGGCAGCGCCTGCAACTGCTGGCTTCGTAGCAGGGCCAGCAACGCGTGCCATGCGGGCGGAAATTCCACTTCGTCGATGCGCTCGCCGGTGCGGCTATGCGTGCGCAGCTCGGGCGAGCGGCGGTTGGCCTCGGCCGCCCACTGCTGGACATCGGGTTTGCCCAGGCGCGCCCCGAAGACATCGAGCGCACTGGCGTGCCACCCGCCGCCAAGCCGCTCCAGCGCGTCGCGCAAGGCGGGGTCGCCGGTGAACAGGTTGTGGCCGGTGAGGTCCGGGACCTGGTTGAACACGCGGTGGGTGGCAGCTTCAGTCATGAGGTCTCCTGTGCGGTCTTCTGCGAGCGTTGCGCATGGGCATGTCTGATTGCATGGTAGAGCAAGCGGCGCGCTATGTGCGTGGGCTTGCACTGTGTCCGGCCCCCAACACTTTGCGCCGTCATGGCTGGGCTCGCGGGCCGGGCGCTTGCCGTTCGCCGCTTCCCGGCGATACACTGCACGCTCCTTTCTCGACGCTGCTGCGCAGAAGGTACTTTTTGCCCCGGTCCGCCGGAGGCACCCCCGTACCTTGTATTCCCGGCAGCCATGTCTTCCCTTCCCCGTCTTGAAAAAGCCCTGCAGCGCCAGGGCATCCATGTCGAGCGCATCCAGGGTGTCTATCACCTGCGCAACGAACACGCGCAAGCCTCCGTGCTGTTGCCCGCCACGCTTCCCCTGGAAGCGAAAGCCGTACGGCAGTTGCTCGACTTTGCCGCGGTGCGTTCGCCGGACGGCCACCATGGCGTTTGCAAAGCCTGCGCCACGCCGGACTTTCATCCCGGCGGCATCGCGCCGGTCGGATCGATCGTTGCCACCGACGCGGATTTCGTCATTCCCGCCGCGATTGGTACCGACATCAATTGCGGCATGCGCCTGATTACTACAAGCCTGAAGCAAGCCGCCCTGCTGCCGCAGCAGGATGCCCTTGTGAGCAGGCTGACGCGTGCGCTGCTCGATAACGGCCGCGACATGCCGGTGCATAGCGCCGCGTTCCGCGCCCTATTCGACGAGGGACCCGCCGCGTTCATCGATCGCGTGGCGCCGCAAGGCTTGTGGGCGCAGGTCGATCGTGCCCGGCTGGAGGCCGAACTTGCCGCTTGCGTCGGACTGGATGCGTTTGGCGGGAGTGCCCGCTATGCGCCGGATGCGCACGTCGGCAATCGCGAGGTCTTTCGCGATCCCTGTCTCGGCACGCCGGGCGGGGGCAATCATTTTGTCGAACTGCAGGTGGTGGACGAGATCTTCGACAGGCACGCGGCATATCGCGTCGGCCTGGCGCCCGGCGATGTCGTGGCGATGATCCACAGCGGCTCGCGCGATGTCGGCTTCTACGTGGGCCGGCGCTGGATGGACCGGGCGCGCCAGGCCTGGCCCGCAGGCCTGAAGCATCCGACGAGCGGGCTGTACGGCTTGGCGGGCAGCCTGGCGCACGAGTACCTGGTGGCCATGGGTACGGCGGCACGCTATGCCTGGGCCAACCGGGTGGTGCTGGCCGAACTCGTGCGCAAGGAACTGGCCGAGTTGTGCGGCGCGACGGCTTCACGGCTGGTGGTCGACGTGCCGCATAACGTGGTGCTGCGCGAAAACGGCCTCAATATCCACCGCAAGGGCGCGACACCCGCGCATCACGGCGACCTGGCCCTGATCCCCGGTTCCATGGGGGATGCTTCCTATATAGTGAGCGGTTTGGGTCACACCGATTGGCTCTCGTCATGCAGCCACGGAGCCGGCCGCAGTGTCCGGCGCCAGGCTTTGCGCCGCTTGAAAAGCGATCATGCCAACGCCGGCTGGCGCTGCGTCACGCTGCGCGAGGAGCGCAGGGTGGAAGAAGCGCCCGAGGCCTACAAGCCGATCGGTCCGGTGCTGCAGGCACAGGAAGAGGCCGGGCTGATCGAAGCAGTGGCGCGGTTGAAGCCTTGGGTGACCTTCAAGGCTTGAAATCGCGGCGGTGTTCGAATGGTGTTCGAATGGCAGTGCATGCGCACGCTAAGTCATGGTGCGTTGCAGCGTAATGGTGTGCATGTTAATGCCTGGGGGCCGCATGGCCCTCAGCCATACCTTGACGCACGACACTCCAGATTGAAACAGGGGTGGTCAAGCTCCGAGCCTTGTGCTTAAATTCACCCCGTTGGATGAAACAGGGGTGCCGTACGGATGGGCCGTGCGGCTGAGAGAGTCCCTTCGAACCCGATCCGGCTAGTACCGGCGTGGGAAGTTTCATGGTTACCGAAAAGCTCCTGCCTTCTCCAAGGCACATGATCCCGGCCCCGGCGCCGCGGCCATGCTCACAGGGCTCCTGGTTTCGTCCATCCCCGCAAGAGAGAGGACGACACCCATGGCCCGCACAAATACCGCCCCCGCCGCATCTTTCGAGTCGCTTGAAACCGATCTCGACAAAAAATTCGCCTATCCGGCATCCAGCAAGACCTACCTGACCGGCAGCCGCCCCGATATCCGCGTGCCGCTGCGCACGATCCTGCAGACGTCCACGCGCACGGACAAGGGCGAGATGTCCAATCCGCCGATTCCCGTGTACGACACCTCGGGCCCGTACAGCGATCCGGACATCCATATCGACCTGAAGGCCGGCCTGCCATCGGTGCGCGGCAAGTGGATCGAAGAGCGAGGCGACACCGAAGTGCTGTCCGGCCTGTCGTCGGAATACGGCCTGGCACGCGCCGCTGATCCGGCCACCGCGCACCTGCGCTTTGCCCAGCTGACCAACCCGCGCCGCGCCAAGGCCGGCGCCAACGTGTCGCAGATGCACTATGCGCGCCGCGGCATCATCACGCCCGAGATGGAATACGTGGCGCTGCGCGAGTCGCTGAACCTGCAAGCGCTGTACGACAAGCCCGAATACAAGGCGCTGCTGCGCCAGCACCCCGGCAATGCGCTGGGTGCCGCGCTGCCGCTGCGCCCGGAAGACATGACGCCGGAATTCGTGCGCAAGGAAATCGCCGCCGGCCGCGCCATCATTCCCGCCAACATCAACCACACCGAACTGGAGCCGATGGCGATCGGGCGCAATTTCCGCGTCAAGATCAACGGCAACCTGGGCAACTCCGCCGTGACGTCGTCGCTGGCCGAGGAAGTGGAAAAGATGGTGTGGTCGATCCGCTGGGGCGCCGACACCATCATGGATCTGTCCACCGGCAAGCACATCCATGAAACCCGCGAGTGGATCCTGCGCAATTCGCCGGTGCCCATCGGCACGGTGCCCATCTACCAGGCGCTGGACAAGACCGGCGGCATCGCCGAGGACCTGACCTGGGAAATGTTCCGCGACACGCTGATCGAGCAGGCCGAGCAGGGCGTGGACTACTTCACCATCCACGCCGGCGTGCTGCTGCGCTATGTGCCGATGACCGCGGACCGCGTCACCGGCATCGTCTCGCGCGGTGGTTCGATCATGGCCAAGTGGTGCCTGGCGCATCACAAGGAAAACTTCCTGTACACGCACTTCGACGAGATCTGCGAAATCATGAAGGCGTACGACGTGTCGTTCAGCCTCGGTGATGGCCTGCGTCCCGGCTGTATCGCCGACTCCAACGACGACGCCCAGTTCGGCGAACTGCGCACGCTCGGCGAGCTGACCGACAAGGCCTGGAAGCACGACGTGCAGGTCATGATCGAAGGCCCGGGCCACGTGCCGCTGCAGCGCATCCAGGCCAACATGGATGAAGAGCTGAAGCACTGCTACGAAGCGCCGTTCTACACGCTCGGACCGCTGGTGACGGACATCGCCCCCGGCTACGACCACATCACCAGCGGCATCGGCGCGGCCAATATCGGCTGGATGGGCACGGCCATGCTGTGCTACGTCACGCCGAAGGAGCACTTGGGCCTGCCGGACAAGGAAGACGTGCGCGAAGGCATCATCACCTACAAGATCGCCGCCCACGCGGCCGACCTTGCCAAGGGCTGGCCGGGCGCGCAGCTGCGCGACAACGCACTGTCCAAGGCGCGCTTCGAGTTCCGCTGGGAAGACCAGTTCAACCTCGGCCTGGACCCGGAACGCGCGCGTTCGTACCACGACGCCACGCTGCCGGCCGAAGGCGCCAAGATCGCGCATTTCTGCTCGATGTGCGGTCCCAAGTTCTGCTCGATGAAGATCACGCAGGAAGTGCGCGACTACGCCGCTTCGCTCAAGCCGGAAGCCGAGAAAGGCATGCAGGAAAAGTCGATCGAGTTCGTCAAGAGCGGCAGCAAGATCTACTCGTAAGGCAATGCAATGGGTGCGGCGCTCGCCAACGTGGGCGCCGCACGCGAAGTTCTGTGCCCTTCCCGATGGACAGGGCACGCCATGACTTAAAGGAGGCCGGCGCGCCGCCGCGCAGTCGCGGCGAGCACCGGCACAACCATCCCCATGACAACGCAGTCGTTTGATGTGGCCGTGCTCGGCGCCGGTCTGGCCGGGCGCCTTTCCGCCTGGCAACTGGTACGTGCCGGCCTGCGCGTGGCGCTGGTCGAACGCGCCGGCCCCGATGGCGCCGGCTCGGCCGCGCATGTGGCGGCGGCGATGCTGGCGCCCCTGGCGGAATCCGCCATCGCCGAGCGCCGCATCGTCGAGCTGGGCACCGCCAGCGTCGACCTGTGGCGCGCCTGGGTGGCCGAATTGCCGGAGCCGGTGTTCTTCCAGGAGGACGGCACGCTGGTGGTCTGGCATACCCGCGACCGCAGCGAGATGTCGCTGTTCACCAGCCGCGTGCGCGCGGTGGCGCCGCCCGAGCTGGTGGCGGAGCGCATGCGCGCGCTCGACGGCAACGGCGTGGCCGCTCTCGAGCCTGCGCTGGCGGGCCGCTTTTCCCAGGGCCTGCTGCTGGCCGGTGAAGGCCAGCTCGACAATCGCGGCACGTTGCGCGCGTTGCTGGCCTGCGCGGTTGGCGGCGGCCTGCATTGCGTGTGGGAAGCCGGCGAAGTCGAGGCCGGCGACCTGCCGGCGCTTGGCATCTGCGCACGCGTGGTGCTGGATTGCCGCGGCCTTGGCGCGCGCGCGGCGTGGCCCGGGCAGCCGGCCGCGCACGGCAGCATGCCGGGTTTGCGCGGGCTGCGCGGCGAAGTGGTGCGCGTGCACGCGCCCGAAGTCAAGCTGCATCGCCCGGTGCGCCTGCTGCATCCGCGCTATCCGATCTATATCGCGCCCAAGCCCAACGATCTGTACGTGATCGGCGCCACTGAACTCGAAAGCGAGGACGATTCGCCGATGAGCGTGCGCTCGGCGCTGGAACTGCTGTCGGCGGCGTATTCGCTGCATCCGGCGTTCGGCGAGGCGCGCGTGCTGGAACTCAATGTGCAGCGCCGCCCGACGCGCCCGGACCACCTGCCGGCCATCCGCGTCGACCAGCATGCCCGCATCGTGCGCCTCAACGGCCTGTACCGGCATGGCTTCCTGATCGCGCCGGCAGTCACCGAGGCAGCCTGCCAGGTAGTGCGGGCCCTGCTCGATGACGACCCCGCGGCCCATGCCGTGCCGGCAGCGCTGCGCTGGCCCGGCATGATCGTGGCCGCGCTTGATACCGTTGCCGGCTCGCCGGTGCTGCACTGAACGGAACAGAACAGAACGCCCATGGATATCGTGCTCAACGGCCGTCCGCTGGCTCTTGCCGACAACGCCACCCTGGCCGACGCGGTGGCTGGCGCCGGCATCGCGCCGCCCTTTGCCGCCGCGCTCAACGGCCAGTTCGTGCCGCGCGCCGCGCATGCGGCCACCGCGCTCGCCGCCGGCGACCGCATCGACCTTGTGCAACCCGTGACGGGAGGCTGACCCAACATGACCCTCAATACCGCTGAATCGCGCCGCGACCTGCTCGGCGATCCCTTCGTGCTCTATGGCGAGTCGTTCGCCTCGCGCCTGTTGCTGGGCACCGCGCGCTATCCGTCTCCCGCCACCTTGCAGGCCGCGGTGGAAGTGGCAAAGCCTGCCATGCTGACGGTGGCGCTGCGCCGCCAGGGCGCGGTCGGAGAAGGCGAGGGCGGCCAGGCCTTCTGGCAGATGCTCAGGTCGCTGGACGTGCCGGTACTGCCCAATACCGCCGGCTGCATGGCGCCGCAGGAAGCCATCACCACCGCCATGATGGCGCGCGAGGTGTTCGAGACCGACTGGATCAAGCTCGAGCTGGTTGGCGACGACTACACCCTGCAGCCCGATACGCTCAACCTGCCTGCCGTGGCCGAGACGCTGATCAAGGAAGGCTTCAAGGTGCTGCCGTATTGCACGGAAGACCTGGTGCTGTGCCGCCGGCTGCTTGATGTCGGCTGCCAGGCGCTGATGCCCTGGGCCGCGCCGATCGGCACCGGCAAGGGCGCCGTCAACCCGCACGCCATGCGCCTGCTGCGCGAACGGCTGCCGGATACGCCGCTGATCGTCGATGCCGGCCTTGGCCTGCCATCGCATGCAGCCCAGGTACTGGAGTGGGGCTACGACGGCGTGCTGCTGAACACCGCCGTGGCGCAAGCCGCCTACCCGGTGAACATGGCCCGCGCTTTCGCGCTGGCCGTCGACGCCGGCCGCACCGCCTACCTGGCCGGCCCCATGCCCGAGCGCGACATTGCGCAGGCGAGCACGCCGGTGGTGGGCATGCCGTTCTGGCACGCCGAAGGCGTGGAGGACCGCGCATGACGAGCCACAGTATCCAGGCCGGTGTCGACGCCGCGCTGCACGACACACTGCTGGCGCGCTACGGCGCCACATTCGGCAGCAATGAGAAAGCGTGGCGCGTATGGACGCAGGCCGCCGTGCCCGCCGCGCTCGGCGATGCCGACGTGGTGCTGTTCGACGGCGAAGCCGATGCCGGCACGCTGGCGCGCATCGGCGCCGCCGGCGCCATCGCCATCGAAAGCGACCGCGAGGGCGGGCAATGGAGCGATACCGTGCGCTCGCCGATGGGCACCTGGGTGTTCAACGCCCATGCCGACGGCGACACCGCGCACTCGCCGGCCTTCGTGGCCGTGCTGCTGGCTTGCCTGGCACTGCATTTTCCCGCGCATGACGCACTCTGCCTGGCGCGTGCATGGCAGCCCGGCTCGCAGGAATGGCCGGTGGAATTCGCGCGATTCCCACGCGTGCGCCATGCCGCGCTGGTCGCGCCGGAGTCGCGCGTCGAGCCATTCGCGCCGTGCCCGCCGCTGGGCTTGTATGCGGTGGTGCCGAGTGCCGAGTGGATCGAGCGCCTGGTGCCGCTGGCGGTGCCCACGGTGCAGTTGCGCTTCAAGTCGGACGATGCGCAGGCCGTGCGCAGTGAAATCGAGCGCGCTGCGAACGCCGCGCGTGGCAGCGCGTCGCGCCTGTTTATCAACGACCACTGGCGTGCGGCTATCGACTATCACGCCAGCCACGGCAACGACAGCGCGGCCAGCGGCATCTACGGTATCCACCTCGGCCAGGAAGATCTCGACGAAGCAGACCTCGATGCGCTGCGCGCCTCCGGGCTGCGGCTTGGTGTGTCCACGCACGGCTATGCGGAGATGCTGCGCGTGGCGATGATCGGCCCGAGCTACCTGGCGCTGGGCGCGATTTTCCCGACCACCACCAAGGTGATGCCGACCGCGCCGCAGGGGCTGGGGCGCTTCCATGCGTACGTCAGGCTGATGCGGCCCGTGGTGCCTTCGCTGGTGGGCATCGGAGGCGTCGACGCGGCACGGTTGCCGCAGGTGCTGGCCGCGGGCGTGGGCAGCGCGGCGGTGGTCCGCGCGATTACCGAGGCGGCGGATGTGCCGGCCGCGGTGAGCAACCTGCTGGGAATGTTCCCGGAGGCATGAATGCCTCCGGCCCGTAGGTTGGCCAGGCGGGAACCCGGGCCCGCCACCACTGCCATAACACCCATGCCACCTGCAGACATCCGCCTTGCCACGCCGGCGGACATATCCACTCTCCCCGCCATCGAACGCGCCGCCGCCGCGCTATTCCCTGCGGTTGACCTGCCAGCGGCGCTGCGCGAGCAAGTCACCCCGATCGAAGACTTCCGGCGCGCGCAGCGCGAGTGCCGCCTGTGGGTTGCCATCGCCACCGACGGCACCGTCGCCGGCTTCGCGCTGGCCAGCCTGCATGGACATCACGCCTACCTCGACGAGATGGATGTGCATCCCATCCATGCCCGCCGCGGCTTCGGCCGCGCACTGGTGAACGCCGTAGCCGTTTCTTTCCGTCAGCAGGGCGTGCAATCGCTAGGCCTCACCACGTTCAGCCACCTCCCCTGGAACGCGCCGTTCTATGCGCGCCTCGGCTTTCGCCGGCTCGACGACGCCGGCCTCTGCCCCCGGCTGGCCGCCGTGCTGACGCACGAGGCCATTCTTGGCCTGCGGCAGCGCATTGCCATGCGCCTGGTGCTGCAGGCGCCGCATTGCGTTACGATAGCGCCGTGTCATCCACCCCGGCGAACACCGTGATCTCGCCCCAGTTCATCAGCCGCGTCTGCCTGCGGCGCGACATCGTCGACAGCTTCGAGCGCTATCCCTTCTGCCTGCTGGCGGTGCGCACGCTGGATGCGATAGCGATGCATCCCAAGGTCACCTTCCTGGTCGGCGAGAACGGCTCGGGCAAAACCACGCTGATGGAGGCCATCGCCGTGCTGCGCGTGCTGCTCGATGGTGAGCCGGGCGAAGCGAAAGAGCCGACCTGAATGCTGCGCTGTCCCACTCTGGTCGCTTCCTTGTTGATGCTGCTTGTCACATTCAGTGCAGGGGATGCGCGCTGGATGGACGGCGTTGGTTTTCTTGACCACGCGTTGCAGGGCGGTGTCCTTGTCTGGATATTCCTGTTTTGCCTGCTGGCCTACATTCCGCTGCTGGTGCTGGTCGCCAGCTACGCGCTGCGCGATCTGATGGCGCTCTACCTCTATAGAACCCGGCGCGCAGTCGTCAGCCTGCTCTTGTTTGTCGTGATTCCGTCCATTGCGCTTTACCGCTTCAATGCGTGGTTCGTCCGGGAGATCCTGTAGGGCACAAGAGCGTGCGGTGAACGGCCAGGTCCGCACCATGCGCATCGCGTTGGCGTTACGATTGCGGCCGGCGATGCCGTGGCCGAAGGCCAGGCCGTGGTGGAATTCGCAGAACTCGAACAAGGAAACCCTGTTTTGGAAAGTCCCGCTCAGATTGTCCCGGTTGCGCCGGGCACGCCCGAGAAGCCCTATTTCGGCATCGACGTGCCGCTGATGCGCCATCTCGGCCTGCAACCCGTGCAGATGGAGGCGGGCCTGTGCCGCACGCGCCTGCCGGTCAGCCCGTTCCTGGTCAACAGCCGGGGCGACGTACATGGCGGCACCTTGATGGCGACGCTGGATTTCACGCTCAGCGGCGCGGCGCGCTCGCATGCGCCGCTCGATACCGGCGTGATCACCATCGATATGTCCACGCACTTCCTGGCCGCCGCACGCGGTGAACTGCACCTGGAAGCGCGCTGCATGCGGCGCGGCGCGCGCATCGCTTTTTGCGAAGGCGAAGTGAAGAATGCCGCCGGCGAGGTGGTGTGCGTGGCGCGCGCGGCGTTCAAGCTGGTGCCGCTGAGCAGCGGCGGCGACTGACGCTTCAGGCGTTGCCGCTGGCCGGACGGTAGACCTGGGCGAAGCGCGCCTGCTGGACGATGCCGTAGTCGTTCGGGGCGTACTGCATCAGCCAGTCGCCGGCCGCGCCATGCAGTACGTCGCCGCCGGTGGAGCGGGCAATGCTGAAGGCTTCGTTCATGCGTTTGGCGAGCACGACGCCCGGGATGTTCCGGTAGGCGCCGTCCTGGCCGTGCGTGCCGGCTTGCAGCGGTTCGTACTTCGGGTCGAAACGCTCGCGCGATACGACCCAGCGGTCGCCGGTGGAGCCGGTGATGATGGCGTCGCCGGGCTGGTAGCGGTTGGGGCCTTCGAGGCTGATGAGTTCGCCGGGTTCCTTGGCGAAGGCTACCTGGACGACTTCGTGCTTTTGGTAGGGGGCGGCGGCGGGGTCGGTGCGCAGGTCGATGTGGGTCAGGGTGGGCATGGTGCGATAAGGGCCTGAAAGCTCAAAGTCAAAGTCAAAGTCAAAGGCAGTTTCACTCCCCTGCGGGGAGCGACCTACTTTCTTGGCTTGCCAAGAAAGTAGGCAAAGAAGGCGCCCCATACGGCCTCTAACGCCGTCACGGCTCGCTTCGCTTCGCATTGGGGGGGCTGCTCGTGTTTCACCCCAGTACCCGCGGCGCAAAGCCGTGGTTCAGCGGCCCGTTGCCCGCCCCAAGCTCAAAGTCGGCGCCCGCCACGATCGCATCGGCCACAAAATCCAGCGCCACTTCCACCGCATCTTCCAGCGTATCGCCGCGCGCGAGTTGCGCCGCGATGGCCGCCGCCAGCGTGCAGCCGGTGCCATGCAGGTTGCGGGTTTCAACGCGTGGATGGGAGAACACGCGCACGGTGCCGTCGGCGCCCAGCAGCAGGTCGTCCAGGCCGGCATCTTCCGGATCCAGGTGCCCGCCCTTGAGCAGCACCGCCGGGCAGCCCAGCGCGGCCAGGTCGCGTGCCGCCTGCTCCATTTCGTCACGCCGGGTGATCTTGCGGCCCAGCAGATAGGACGCTTCCGGCAGGTTGGGCGTGACCAGCGCGGCGCGCGGGAACAGCAGGCTGACCATGGCCCGGGTGGTGGCGTCGTCCGCCAGCGTGGCGCCGGAGGTGGAGATCATCACGGGGTCCACCACCAGCCGGCGGATGCCGTGGCGGTCCACCGCGGCGGCTACCGCTTCGACGATGGCCGCCGTGCCCAGCATGCCGGTCTTGGCCGCATCCACCCCGATATCGCTGGCCACCGCGTCGATCTGCGCCGCCACCATGTCGGCCGGGATGGCGTGCACGCCGGTCACGCCCAGGGTGTTCTGGGCGGTGATGGCGGTGATCGCGCTCATGCCGAAGCAGCCCAGCGCGGCAAAGGTCTTGAGATCGGCCTGGATGCCGGCGCCGCCGCCCGAGTCGGAGCCGGCGATGGTCAGGGTGCGCGGGGGGCGGTGTGTCGTCTGGGTCATGTATCGGACGGGCGGCAAATAAAAAACGTGTTGGCGGCAATGCGCAGCGCCTTTTGGCAGGCTACAATACCGCCACTCCGAGGAGCGTTGCAACGAATGGGCCCCATTGTGCCATTCGCCAGGCTCGGACTGTCTTCAACGGCGCTCGCTGATCCGTGGCACATACACGGAGGCGAGTCGACCTATCCGCCCGTTATGCAAAGTGGCTTTTTCCGCCACGGCATGGCGCGGCCGTATCCCCCGCACTTGTCCTTCGTCGCCACTCTTCATCGGAGTGAAACATGAACGCAGTGACTGACCTCAAGAACGACTACCTGGTGGCCGACATCAACCTCGCAGGCTGGGGCCGCAAGGAAATCGCCATCGCCGAGACCGAGATGCCCGGCCTGATGGCCATCCGCGACGAGTTCGCCGCCGCCCAGCCCCTGAAGGGCGCGCGCATCGCCGGCTCGCTGCACATGACCATCCAGACCGCCGTGCTGATCGAGACGCTGGCCGCGCTCGGCGCCGACGTGCGCTGGGCTTCGTGCAACATCTTCTCGACCCAGGACCATGCTGCCGCGGCCATCGCCGCCTCGGGCACGCCGGTGTTCGCCTTCAAGGGCGAATCGCTGAAGGAATACTGGGACTTCACCCATCGCATCTTCGACTGGGCGGATGGCGGCACCCCCAACATGATCCTGGACGACGGCGGCGACGCCACGCTGCTGCTGCACCTGGGCGCCCGCGCCGAGAAGGACGCATCGCTGATCGCCAAGCCGGGCAGCGAGGAAGAGACCTTCCTGTTCGCCGCGATCAAGGAAAAGCTGGCCAAGGACCCGTCCTGGTACAGCCGTAACCTGGACGCCATCAAGGGCGTGACCGAGGAAACCACCACGGGCGTGCACCGCCTGTACCAGATGGCGCAAAAGGGCGAGCTCAAGTTCCCCGCCATCAACGTCAACGACTCGGTGACCAAGAGCAAGTTCGACAACCTGTATGGCTGCCGTGAATCGCTGGTGGACGGCATCAAGCGTGCCACCGACGTGATGATCGCCGGCAAGGTTGCGCTGGTGGCCGGCTACGGCGACGTGGGCAAGGGCAGCGCGCAGGCACTGCGTGCCCTGTCGGCCCAGGTGTGGGTGACCGAAGTCGACCCGATCTGCGCGCTGCAGGCCGCGATGGAAGGCTACCGCGTGGTGACCATGGAATACGCTGCCGACAAGGCCGACATCTTCGTCACCTGCACCGGCAACTACCACGTCATCACCCATGACCACATGGCCAAGATGAAGGACCAGGCCATCGTCTGCAACATCGGCCACTTCGACAACGAGATCGACATCGCCTCGCTGGAAAAGTACGAGTGGGACGAGATCAAGCCGCAGGTCGACCATGTGGTCTTCCCCGCAGTTGGCGACCAGCCGGGCAAGAAGCTGATCATCCTGGCCAAGGGCCGCCTGGTGAACCTGGGCTGCGGCACGGGCCACCCGTCGTACGTGATGAGCAGCTCGTTCGCCAACCAGACCATCGCCCAGATCGAACTGTGGCAGGAACGCGATAGCGGCAAGTACCCGGTCGGCGTCTACACGCTGCCCAAGCATCTGGACGAGAAGGTCGCGCGCCTGCAGCTGAAGAAGCTCAACGCGCAACTGTCCGAGCTGACCGAGCAGCAGGCAGCCTATATCGGCGTGAAGAAGGAAGGCCCGTACAAGGCCGATCACTACCGCTATTGATCCGCTGATCAGCAGATCGGCTTTTGATCTGTTTCTGACCGATCCCCGGATCGTCAACCCGCGGCGTGCCCACGCCGCGGGCGTGCTGCCCCGAATCCGTTTCACCCAAGCGAAGGAGTCGTCATGAGACTGTTGGCCGTCTGGATCATCAATGCCGCCGCGCTGTTCCTGGTGGGTAGCCTGATCGATGGGATTCATCTTGGCGGCTTCGGCTCGGCCATGATTGCCGCCCTGGTGCTCGGCCTGGTGAATACCTTGATCCGCCCGATCCTGGTGATCCTCACCTTGCCGGTGACGCTGCTGACGCTTGGCCTGTTTATCTTCGTGRTCAACGCGCTGCTGTTCCTGTTCGTGGGCAAGCTGCTGGCCGGTTTCGTGGTCGCCGGCTTTGGCGCGGCCTTGCTAGGCTCGATCCTCTACAGCGTGATCTCCTGGGCGCTGTCCAGCCTGCTGCTGGGCGAGCGCCGCAGCGCCTGACGCCTGCTGGCGTCCCATGCCAATTTTTCAGCGCGCCGCGCCATAGGCGGCGCGCCACCATCATGCAAGACCGCTACTTCAGCTTCGAATTCTTCCCGCCCAAGACGGCGGAGGGCGCCGAGAAGCTGCGCAACACGCGTGCGCAACTCGCTCCGCTGCATCCCAAGTTCATCTCGGTGACGTTCGGCGCCGGCGGCACCACCCAGCAGGGCACGCTGGATGCCGTGCTGGAAATCCAGCGCGAAGGCATTGAGGCCGCGCCGCACCTGTCGTGCGTGGGTTCCTCGCGCGAGAGCATCCGCGATATCCTCAAGACCTATCGCGATGGCGGCATCCGCCATATCGTGGCGCTGCGCGGCGACATGCCATCGGGCATGGGCGAGATCGGCGAGTTCCGCTTTGCCAATGAGCTGGTGGAATTCATCCGCGCCGAGACCGGCGACTGGTTCAATATCGAAGTGGCGGCCTATCCCGAGTACCACCCGCAGGCCAAGTCGCCGCGCCACGATCTCGAGAATTTCGTGCGCAAGGTCAAGGCCGGCGCCGACTCCGCCATCACCCAGTACTTCTTCAACGCCGACGCGTACTTCCGCTTCGTCGACGACGTGCGCGCCATGGGCGTGGAAGTGCCGATCGTGCCGGGCATCATGCCGATCACCAATTCCTCGCAGCTGATGCGCTTCTCCGAGATGTGCGGCGCCGAAGTGCCGCGCTGGGTGGCCAAGCGGCTGGAAGGCTTTGGCGACGATCGCGAATCGATCCGCGCCTTTGGCCTGGACGTGGTCACCGCGCTGTGCGAGCGTTTGCTGGCGGCCGGCGTACCGGGGCTGCATTTCTATACGCTCAACACGGCCAGCGCGACCAAGGCGATCTGGCAGCGCCTGAAGCTCTAAGGCATCTCTCAGCGCCAGACGCGATGCCACGCCGCCCCGATCCCTTCATCGACCATCTGCTCGAACTGATGGGGCCGCTGGCGGCGCGCATCGGGCCGATCACCTCGCGCCGCATGTTCGGCGGCCATGCCTTGTACTACGACGGCCTGGTGTTCGCGCTGGTCCTGGGCGGGCGCTGCTTCCTGAAAGTCGACGACAAGACGCGGGCGCGTTTCAAGGCCGAGGGCGGCGAGCCGTTCCGCTACAACCGTGCCGGGCGCGAGATCGCCATGCTTCACTACCTGAGCGCGCCGCCGGCCTGCCTGGAGTCGGCCGAGGCCATGACGGCCTGGGCGCGCCTGTCGGTGGAATCCACGCTGCGGCTGGCCAACCAGGCTGGCTGAACGGCGGACCGGAACCCGTTCCGGCACCCGGCCGCGCGGTGGCATACTTTGGCTCATGGTCACCGCCGTCACCGCTACGTTTCGTTTCTACGAGGAACTGAACGACTTCCTGCCGCGTGCGCAGCGCGGACTGGACTGCGTTTGCGCCTGCGCGCGCGCCGCCACCGTCAAGCACATGATCGAGGCGCTGGGGGTACCGCACACCGAGGTCGAGCTGATCCTGGTGAACGGCGAGTCATGTGGATTCGAGCGCCCGCTGCAGGATGGCGACCGCGTGTCCGTTTATCCCAAGTTCGAAGCCTTCGACGTCACACCGTTGCTGCGCGTGCGCGACGAGCCACTACGCACCACGCGCTTCGTTGCCGACGCCCATCTGGGCGGGCTGGCACACCTGCTGCGGCTGACCGGCTTCGACACCCTCTACGACAACCATTTCGCCGATAGCGAGATCGAGGCCATCGCCATGCGCGAGGGACGCATCGTGCTCACGCGTGACCGCGAACTGCTCAAGCGCCGCGGCGTCACCCACGGCTGCTATGTGCGCGCCATCAAGGCCACGCCGCAGTTGCGCGAGATCTTCGCGCGACTGGACCTGGCCCGCAGCGCGCGGCCGTTCTCGCTGTGCCTGGATTGCAATGTGCCGCTGCGGCCGATCGGCAAGGCCGAGGTGGATGGCCGCGTGCCGGCGGGCGTGTTTGCGCGGCAGGAGCGGTTTGTGACTTGCGGGTGCTGTCAGAGGGTGTTTTGGGAGGGGTCGCATTGGCGGCATATGAGGGATTTGGTGGATGAGTTGGTGCCTGCGGGGCGGATTTAGTTGGTGGCTTGTTTGTTTGAGGCGATGGCCTTTGGACCCGAGAGCCTTACAACATCCCTCTGCTGGGGTGGTCGCAGTTTCTTTGATCGGCGATGGTTATTGCACCCAAGTGCGTACGACATCCCCCTGCGGGGGACGCCGGTCACTCTTTTTTGCTTCGGCAAAGAAGACTAACGAGAAGAAAGCCGACCCTGCCGGGGGCAGAGCAATCGCGGGTGCGCAGGGTGCTGGTTTCGTCGTATGGGCAGCGGTTCTGCTGGTATCTGCCGTTACCGGCTTGCAGGGCAGCGCAATGGCGTGCCCCATGGGTTTCGTGGTGCGGCCCCTGACCTCGTGTGCAGTGCCCATTCCCACATCTGCCGTTCGCGGTGCGAGGGGCTGCGCCGTTTCGGGTGTGGCTGGTTTCGTGGTTTTGTCTCGGAGAGCAGGCGCGGTGATGTTCGAGCGTGACCCTCGCGAACCGGGCCACCACCACGAAACCAAGGGCATTGAGAGCAAGGTGCCGCTCGCGCCGGTACGGCAGGGCATCAAATGGCAGGGCGCCCGCCGCCAGAGACAAAACCACGAAACCACCAAGGCGGGCAGCGTCGTGGCGCTCGGCACCGCGAACGGCAGATGGCCGAATGGTCACCGCGCCCGAGGTTGGGGGCCCCACCACGTGACCAATGGGTAATGCAGTGGCGATGTCCTTCAAGCCGGTGAGGCACGCCAGCCAACACTCAGGGCCGTACGACGAAACCACCGAGGCCCATCAGCCTTATTGCTCTGCCCCCGGCAGGGTCGGCTTTCTTCTCGTTAGTCTTCTTTGCCGAAGCAAAGAAGAGTGACCGGCGTCCCCCGCAGGGGGATGTCGTACGCACTTGGGTGCAATAACCATCGCCGATCAAAGAAACTGCGACCAACCCCACAGGGGGTGAGCTTCCCCCGAAATTTCGCCTTCCAAGAGGTGAGGTATAACCTCAACCAGTTGGAAGGAAGCGAAATGCGAAAGATACCGAAACAGGAATTCACTGCGGAGTTCAAGGAACAGGCCGTCAGGCAACTGCGTGCCGGGAAGACGACAGGAGAACTGGCTGCGGAATTGGGCGTGTCTGATCAGACACTGCGCAACTGGCGCAAGGCCGCCGAGGCGGGCAAGCTCAATGGGGCCGGTGCCAAGCCTGTGACTGCTGAACAGATGGAACTGTCGCGCCTGCGTGCGGAGAACAAGCGCCTGGCGATGGAGCTTGAAATCGCAAAAAAGGCAGCGGCGTACTTCGCGAGGGACCTTCTGTGAAGTACGCCTGGATCGAGCGGGAACGAGCCACCTATCCGCTGGCGATTCTCTGTAATGTCCTGACGGTTAGTGTGAATGGCTATCGGGCCTGGAAGCGCGGCGGCACACCGTCGCGCAAGCGCCTGACCGATACGCAAATGATGGCGTTGATCCGCGCGACCCATGCCCAACTCAAAGGCGCATATGGATCGCCACGCATGCTCCGGGAAATCCGTGCGCGAGGCTTCCCAGCCTCCAAGGAACGGGTCGAGCGACTGATGCGCGAGAACGGCATTCGTGCCCGGCACAAGCGACGCTGGCGGGCAACGACGAATTCCAGGCACTCGCTGCCGATCGCGCCGAACCGACTGGAGCGCAACTTCACGCCCGCAGCGCCGAATCAGGTTTGGACGGCGGACATGACCTACATCTGGACCGACGAAGGCTGGCTGTATCTGGCCATCGTGCTTGACCTGTTCAACCGCGAAGTGGTTGGCTGGTCGATTCGGCCCCGGATGACGGCAGATATCGTGACAGACGCGCTGGCGATGGCTTGGTTCCGCCGCAAGCCCGCATCGGGATTGATTCACCACTCGGACCGAGGCAGCCAGTATGCTAGCCAGGCCTTCCAGGCCAAGCTGGTGGATTACGGCATGGTCTGCTCGATGAGTCGCAAAGGGAACTGCTGGGACAATGCCCCGAGCGAGAGCTTCTTCAACAGTCTGAAAAACGAGCGGGTGCATGGCCAGCGCTACGCCACGCACGAGCAAGCCAAAGATGATCTCTTTGACTACATCGAGATCTTTTACAATCGGAGCCGCCGACACTCCACGCTCGGCTATGTGTCCCCGGCACAGTACCTCCGGGACTGGGAACACCCACGGGACATGGCGGCTTGACTCCCTTACCCTTGGAAGGCGAAAAACAAGGGGAATCTCAGGGGATGTCGTACGGCCCGTTGGGCGCAAGAGCCACCGCCGCTCAAAGAAACCGCGAGCACCCCCACAATAAGACACATCCCCAATCCCTCAAAACACCCCCCCCTCACTAACCACCCAATCCATCGGCAAATCATGCTCCTGCGGCTCCAACGCAATCCGGCAGGCCTCATGCCCGATGCCGATCGCAACCGGCGCGTTCCCGCCGGCAGCCAGCGCCGCCAGCGTGCGGTCATAGAACCCACCCCCATAGCCCAGGCGGAACTTATTCGCGCTGAAACCGACACATGGAATCAGCAGGGCGTCTGGCAGCAAGGGCGGCGTGCCGTCGGGCACGGGAATGCCGTAATGCCCGGCAATCATCGGCGTAGCCGGCTCCCACAGGTGGAAATCCAGCGGCGAGCCCGGCCGGCTTACCACCGGCAGGGCCGCTTGCCGCCCGGGGGCGCTGGCCAGCCAGCGCGAGACCACGGCACGGGCGTCGAACTCTTGCTGGATTGGCCAGTAGAAGCCCAGGCGATGCACGGGCAGGCGCTCCAGCAGTGCGCTCAGCGTGGCTTCGATGCCGGCATCTGCGGCGCTGCGCTGTGGCAATGCGCCGCGCAGCGCCAGCAGCTGGCGGCGCAGCGCCGCTCGCTGCACGCCGGGATCAGGCTTTCCGGGCTCGCCGGAGGGGTCGCGAACGTCGTCGCTTGGCATGGCTGCGTGGGATAATGTCTGCGGTTGACCAAACATTGCACGGTCGGACGAGCGCCCTCGAATGGGCTTGCCCGACCGTCACAACAAGGAAGAAGAATGCCGAAGGGAGTATATCCGCAGCGTGCGGCCAAGGCCGCCCTGGCGGCAATCGCGTGCGCGCTGCTCGCCACGCCGGTATTTGCGCAGAAGAAGCCCCAGCCGCAACAGCAACCGCAGTCGCTCACCATCCCGAGCAACCCCGACGACGCTTTCGTGGCGCTGCGCGAAGCCGCCCGCAAGAACGACGTGGTCCGCGCCGACGCCATCTCCGCCACCCTGGTGGACTACCCGATCTCGTCCTACGTCGAGTACTTCCGCATCAAGCCGCAGATGTTCGACGCCAGCGGCCTGGCCCGTATCGACGCCCCCGACGACCAGGTGCGCGCTTTCCTGCAGCGCTACAAGGGCGAAGCCATTGCCGACCGCATGCGCAACGACTGGCTGCTGGTGCTGGGCAAGAAGCGCGACTGGGCCAATTTCGACGTCGAATACCCGCAGTTCGTGCTCAAGGACGATACGCAGGTCGAATGCTATGCGCTGCTGTCGCGTGCGCTCAAGGGCCAGAACGTGGCGGCGGATGCACGCGCCGCGCTGAGCGATCCGAGGTACTACGGCGAAGGCTGTGTCGACCTGATCGGCTACCTGGCACAAAGCCGCCAGATCGAGCCCAGCGACGTGGCTTTCCAGGCGCGCCAGGCGCTCGAGCAGAACTATGTGACCCTGGCCGCGCGCATCGCCGCCACCGCGCCTGACACGCGCGGCGACAGCAACACGCTCGCCACCGTGGTCAAGATGGCGCGCAACGATCCCGCCCAGGCCGCGGCTTACCTGAGTGCCAACGCCGGCAGCCTGTCGCGCGACGAGCAGGGCTCCGGCTGGGGCGTGATCGGCCAGTTCGCGGCCAAGAAGCTGGCGCCCGAAGCCGCCGGCTACTACCGCCGCCAGATCGACCAGGGCGGCAACCAGTGGCTGTCCGACGAAACCCAGGAGTGGCGCGTGCGCGCCGCGCTGCGCCAGGGCGACTGGAAGCAGGTGCGCCAGGCGGTGGAACTGATGCGCCCCGAACTGCGCGCCAAGGACCCGGCCTGGACCTACTGGTACGGCCGCGCGCTCAAGGCGGACAACCGTGGCGCCGAGGCCGAGAAGCAGTTCCAGTCGATTGCCGGCCAGTTCAGCTTCTACGGCCAGCTGGCCAGCGAGGAACTGGGCAATCGCATCGTGCTGCCGGCCCGCACCCAGGTCAGCGATGCCGAGGTCAACGCCATGCGCACCCGCCCGGGCTTCCTGCGGGCGCAGAAGTTATACGATCTCAACCTGCGCTTCGAGGGCAACCGCGAGTGGAACTGGGAGCTGCGCGGCATGACTGACCGCCAGTTGCTGGCCGCCGCCGACTACGCCCGCCGCATCGAGCTGCTGGACCGCGCAGTCAACACCGCCGACCGCACCCAGGCCGAGCACGACTTCTCGCTGCGCTTCCTGATGCCGTACCGCGACATCATGCAGCGTGCCACCGACGAAGTGGGCCTGGACATGGCATGGGCCTACGGCCTGGTGCGCCAGGAATCGCGCTTCATCATGAACGCGCGCTCCTCGGCGGGCGCCCACGGGCTGATGCAGGTGATGCCGGCCACCGCCAAGTGGGTCGCACGCAAGATCGGCATGTCGGACTTCTCGCCGTCGATGATGAGCGATCCCAATGTCAACATCATGCTTGGCACCAACTACATGAGCATGGTCTTTACCGACCTGGACAGTTCCTGGACGCTGGCATCGGCTGCCTACAACGCGGGTCCCGGCCGACCCAAGAGCTGGCGCTCCAGCCTGCAGCGCCAGGTCGAGGGCGCGATCTTCGCCGAGACCATTCCTTTTTCGGAGACCCGGACCTACGTCAAGAACGTGCTGTCCAACGCCACGTACTATGCTGCATTGATGAGCGGCCGGCCGCAGTCGCTCAAGGATCGCCTGGGCATGGTGGCACCGTCGCAGGTCACCACCACCAGCCTGCCCTGAGCCTCAGGGGCGCGCGGTCTGCCGGCCAATGCGGTTGCCGGTGCGTTCACCAGCCCTGGAGAACGCGCCAGTCATGCCTTGCCACGGAGAAATCCATGCAGATCAGCAATGTTCTAGTGATCGGAGGGGCCGGCTTCGTCGGCAGTCATCTGGTAGCCCGGCTGGCAGGCGTTGCCACCGCATCGGCCACGCCGCTGGAGCCTGGCACCGTCGTGGAGCCGCCCCTCGACCCTGAACGCATCGTGGTCGCCACCCGTGACGCGGAGCACGCGCAGCACCTGCTGCTGCTGCCACGGGTGGAGGTGACCGGGCTGGACGTGAGAAACGATGTCGCGCTGGACGCGGCCATCGGCACGCTCGGCACCGAGGGCATCGTCGTCAACCTGATCGGGATTCTCCACGGCGAACGCGCCGAGCCCTACGGCGAGGCTTTCGCCTTTGCGCATGTGGAGGTGCCGCGGCGCATCGTGGAATCCTGCAGGCGCACCGGTGTCCGCAGGCTGTTGCACATGAGCGCGCTGGGCGCCGACAGCTCGGGCCCGTCGATGTACCTGCGCAGCAAGGGCGACGGCGAGCGCGTCGTGCGCGACAGCGGCCTGGACTGGACCATCGTCCGGCCGTCCGTGATCTTCGGCCCCGACGATCATTTCCTCAATCTCTTCGCCCATATGCAGCAACTGGCGCCGGTGGTGCCGCTGGCCTGCGCGCAGGCGAAATTTCAGCCGGTGTACGTGGAGGACGTGGCGCAGGCCTTCGTCAACGCCATGGCCGCGCCGGCTACCATCGGCCGCGCCTACGACCTGGCGGGACCGCAGGTCTATACGCTGGAGGAACTGGTGCGCTATGCCGGCCGCGCCAGCGGCCATCCGCGCCCGGTCCTGCACCTGCCTGACGCGCTCGCGCGCGTGCAGGCGGCCATGCTGGAACATTTGCCGGGCGCGCCGGTGATGTCGCGCGACAACCTCGACTCCATGCGGCTCGACAGCGTCATGCACGGGGCTATCGCGCCCGAACTTGGCCTGCGCCAGCCGGTGGGGCTCGAAGTGGTGATGACCGACGTGCTGGCGGGCCGTGGGCACGAGAGCTATATGCAGGTTCTGCGGCGTAGCGTATATCGCTGAGCCATCAGCCGCCCGGCGCGGCCGGGCGCAGGTTGATCAGGCACCCGGCCAGGCTGCCCGCTTGTGACCTGGATTCACATCGCTGCGAGCGTAATTCGCTTTGAGGGGCTCGGCGCGGCTGGCTACAATGGTTCGTTCGCCGGCGCGTTGTCCCGCCCGCCCCATCGCGTGGCGGTTTGCCCCGGCCTCACTCTCCCCCATGTTTCCTGCAAGGATTTCGCGATGAAGCTCGTCATCGGCAACAAGAACTACTCGTCCTGGTCGCTGCGCCCCTGGTTGCTGATGCAGCATGCCGGCATCGCCTTCGAGGAAATCAAGGTGCGCCTGTTCGCGCCGGGGTTTGAGGAAGCCGTCGCGCAGCACTCGCCCACTGGCAAGGTGCCGGTGCTGGTCGATGGCGACATCACCGTGTGGGATACGCTGTCGATTGCCGAATACCTGGCCGAATCCTTCCCCGAGAAGCAACTGTGGCCTGCCGACCGCGCGCAGCGGGCGTACGCGCGCTCGATCTGCGCCGAGATGCATTCGGGTTTCGTCAACCTGCGCAGCCAGTTGCCGATGAACGTCACCGCGGTGCTGCCGGGCCGCGGCTGGAACGTGGCGGTACAGCGCGATGTCAGCCGCATCGCCACGATCTGGTCCGAGCTGCGCGCGCGCCATGCCGCCGACGGTCCGTTCCTGTTCGGCACCTTCACCATCGCCGATGCGTACTTCGCGCCGGTGGTCAGCCGCTTTGCCACCTATGGCATCCACCTGCCCGATGCCGCCAAGCAATACGCGGACTTCATTCTCGCGCTGCCGGCCATGCAGGCCTGGATCGCCGATGCGCGCGAAGAGCGCGACTTCCTGGCGTCCGACGAGCCCTACCGGCTGGCCCCCGATCGCGCCGACGCGATCGTGATCAACCATTGAGCATGTCCATGCAGGTGTATGCCGTAGGCGGTGCCATCCGCGACGCCTTGCTGGGCCAGCCCAGCCAGGACCGCGACTACGTCGTGGTGGGCGCGACCCCGGCCGAGATGGAAGCCGCCGGCTACAAGCCGGTGGGCAAGGATTTCCCGGTCTTTCTCCATCCCCGGACCAGGGAGGAGTACGCGCTCGCCCGCACCGAGCGCAAGACCGCGGCGGGTTACAAGGGCTTTGCTTTCTACTGCTCGCCGGACGTGACGCTGGAAGACGACCTGGTGCGGCGCGACCTCACCATCAACGCCATGGCGCAGGCGGTGGACGACGGCGGCGCGCTCGCCGGCCCCGTGATCGATCCCTACGGCGGACAGCGCGATCTTGCCGCGCGGCAGTTCCGGCATGTATCGGATGCCTTTGCCGAAGATCCGGTGCGCATCCTGCGCGTGGCGCGCTTTGCCGCGCGTTTCATCGATTTCACCGTGGCGCCCGAGACGCTGGTGCTGATGCGGCGCATGGTGGAGGCCGGCGAGGTCGACGCGCTGGTGGCCGAGCGCGTCTGGCAGGAACTCGCGCGCGGCCTGATGGAGGCGCGGCCCTCGCGCATGTTCGAGGTGCTGCGCGAATGCGGCGCGCTGGCGCGCCTTCTGCCCGAGCTGGACCGGCTGTGGGGCGTGCCGCAGCGTGCCGATTACCATCCCGAGGTGGATACCGGCGTGCACGTGATGATGGTCGTGGATACCGCCGCCGCGATGGGAGGCTCGCTGGCGGTGCGCTTTGCCGCGCTGGTGCATGACCTGGGCAAGGGCACTACGCCGGATGATGTGCTGCCGCGCCATCTCGGACATGAGCAGCGCAGCGTGGAATTGCTCGAAGCCGTCTGCAAGCGCCTGCGCGTGCCGACCGACTGCCGCGATCTGGCGGTGGTGGTGGCGCGCGAGCACGGCAATATCCATCGTTCGGAGGCGTTCGGCGCGGCGGCATTGACGCGCCTGCTGGAGCGTTGCGATGCGCTGCGCAAGCCGGGGCGTTTTGCGCAGGCGCTGCAGGCATGCGAGGCCGATGCGCGCGGGCGGCTCGGGTTCGAGGACCGGGCGTATCCGCAGACGGCGCGGTTATTGATGGCGCTGGAGGCGGCGGCTTCGGTGGATGCGGGGGCGGTGGCGCGGGAATGCGCTGACAACGTCAGCCTGATCAAGGATCGCGTGCATGCGGCGCGGGTGGCGGCGGTGGCGGCGCGGCTGGGAGAGTAGGGGGCCGCTACAGCAGCTTTCCTACCAGCAACGCCACCATCGACAACAAGATCGTCGAAGCAAACGGCAACACAATCTCCCGTCCGAACAACCGGAACCGCAGGTCCCCCGGCAACCGGCCCAGCCCCAGCTTTTGCAGCCACGGCAGCGCCGCCGATAGCACGATGACGGCCAGGAAGATGGTGAAAGTCCAGCGCAGCATGTTGGCGTGCCTGAGGTGAGGTGCCTGGACTATAGCGCGTGRCTGCGGTCGCCGCGCGCGAATCCCGCCAGCGGCAGCGCCGCATCGAAGTCGCGGGTCAGCGCGATGACCTTGAACAGCTCGCCCATTTCGGCCTCGGACAGCAGCTTTTGCACCGCATTGGCCGCAGGCAGGAAATTGCGCGTGTCGTTGGGGTCCAGCGCCATCAGCAACTCGGTGATGCCGGCATTCATCAGGAAGCGCGCCTGCGAGGCGAAGCCGGCGACGGTCAGCCCGGCATCGGCGGCGGCGTGGGCGATACCGCTGAAGTTGACGTGGGCGGTGATGTCCTGCAGGCCGGGGTAGAGGAAGGGATCCGGGTGGGCGTGATGGCGGTAGTGGCACATCAGCGTGCCGCCGACCCGCTGCGGATGGTAATACTCCGCAGTGGGAAAACCGTAGTCGATCAGGAATACCGCGCCACGCGTCAGCATCGTACCCACCGCCCGCATGAAGCCTTCCGCCTCGGCGTGGGTTTCGGTGACGATGTCGTGGTCGCCGGGCACGGCGTGCAGCGCTTCGGGCAGGGCGTCGGCTGCTACCGGGCGGTCGGAAAAGACAAAGGCGGCGTCCGTTTCACCGGCATCGTCGTCCCGGCGGGCTACGCCGCGCTCCAGCCAGCGGCCATGGCTGCGGGCAAACAGCCGCACCGGCATGGCATCGAGCACTTCATTGCCGACGACGATCCCTTCGAAATGTCCGGGCAGCGTATCCAGCCAGCTCACGCGCGGCGCCAGGTGCGGGGCGCGTTCGGCCAGCGTGGCCTGCTGGCGCGCGCGCAGCTCGCCGGACAGTTCGACGATGTCGTAGCGCTCAGGCAACTGGCCTTCCTGCTCCAGCGCGAGCAACAGGTCGGCGGCGAGCCGGCCGGTGCCGGCGCCAAATTCCAGCAACTGCGACAGGCCCTGCGCCAGCAGCGGCGCGAACTGGCGTGCGAGCGTACGGGCGAAGAACGGGCTCAGTTCGGGGGCGGTGATGAAGTCGCTGCCGTCGCGCGCGTCGCGGCCGAACTTGGCGGCGCCGCCGCTGTAGTAGCCCAGGCCGGGCGCATATAGCGCAAGCGCCATATAACGGTCGAAACCAAGCCAGCCGCCTGCGTCGTCGATGGCCTGGCCGATGTGCGCGGTCAGCGCGGCGGACGCCGAGAGTGCGTCCGCGGGGGGAAGGGGTAAACTAGCGCCTTTGTGCATACCGCGATTGTAGCAATGCCAGCCTCCGAATCTCCTGACTCCGCATCGCCTGCCGGCGCCACCGCCGCCGCAGCCTCCGCTACCCCCGCGCGCGGCGTTGCGCTCGTGACCGGCGCCGCGCGCCGGCTCGGGCGCGTGATCGCGCTGGAACTGGCCGCCCGCGGCTGGGACGTGGCGGTCCACTGCCACCGCTCGCTGGCCGAGGCCGAGACGCTGGCCGGGCAGATCCGCGCCGGCGGCCGCCGGGCGGCGGTGCTGCAGGCTGACCTGGCCGACGAGGCGTCCACCGCCAGACTGATCGCTGCCTGCAGCGAAGCGCTGGGCGTGCCGACCTGCCTGGTCAACAATGCCTCGCTGTTCCAATATGACGTGGCGACCAGCTTTTCCTATGCCTCGCTCGACACGCATATGCGCACCAATGTGGCCGCGCCGCTGCTGCTGGCGCGCGAAATGCATCGGGCGCTGTCGGACAAGCAGCGCGGCGTGGTGATTAACCTGCTCGACCAGAAGCTGGACAACCTCAATCCGGATTTCCTGTCATACACGCTGTCCAAGGCGGCGCTGCAGACCGCCACGGTACAACTGGCCCAGGCCCTGGCGCCGAAGTTGCGCGTGGTGGGCGTGGCGCCGGGCATCACCATGGTTTCAGGCGACCAGTCGAGCCCCGGCTTCAAGCGCGCCCACCGCATGACGCCGCTGGGCCAGTCGTCCACTCCCGAGGACATCGCGCAGGCCGTGGCCTACCTGGCCGAGGCGCGCGCCGTGACCGGCACCACGCTTTACGTCGACGGCGGCCAGCACCTGATGCCGCTCGCGCGCGACGTGATGTTCCTGACCGAATGACGTACCCGGCGCGCGTCCCAGACCGCGCGTGCCTTTTCCTACTTTTTCCCCTCTCTCCATCATGACCATGCTCGCCGCCCTCACACACCCCAGCCTGCAGGACTGCCGCCGCATGTTCCTGCGCAACTACGAAGTGCAGATCAATATCGGCGTGCACGAATTCGAGAAAAAAGGCGAGCAGCGCGTGCTGATCAATATCGACCTGTTCGTGCCGCTGGCCCAGAGCACGCCGCACGACGACAAGCTGCAGGAAGTGGTGGACTATGACTTCATGCGCAACACCGTGGCCGAGCGCATGGCGCAAGGCCACGTCCACCTGCAGGAAACGCTGTGCGACGACGTGGCGCGCGCCATGCTCAAGCACCCCAAGGTGCGCGCCGTGCGCGTATCGACCGAAAAGCCCGACGTCTACCCGGACTGCGATTCCGTCGGCGTCGAGGTTTTCCATATCAAGAGCGAGTAAGCCGGCCGGCGCGGGGAGGCCGGCCACGGTAAAATACCCGGTTGTCCGGCCCCGGCAGCCTGCATGTGATGCAACTGCCGCACTGTGCGCCGCTTCGCCTTTTCCTTGTTGTCTCCGTCGCCCCGTCGCCTTATTGCCATGACCGCCACCACGCATTCCAAGAACTTCTTCCGCCTGGAGACCTATCTCCAGTCGCAGACGGGCCGTGCCATCGGCGATTTCAAGATGATCGAGGATGGCGACACGGTGCTGGTGTGCCTGTCTGGCGGCAAGGACTCGTACACCATGCTGTCGGTGCTGATGGCGCTGCAGAAGCGCGCGCCGGTCAAGTTCAAGCTGATCGCGATGAACCTTGACCAGAAGCAGCCGGGCTTCCCCGCGCATATCCTGCCCGCCTACCTGAAATCGGTGGGGGTGGAATATGTGATCGTCGATGCGGATACCTATTCCATCGTCAAGGAGAAGGTGCCCGAGGGCAAGACTACCTGCTCGCTGTGCTCGCGGCTGCGCCGTGGCGTGATCTATCGCACCGCCAAGGAACTGGGCGCCAACAAGATCGCGCTGGGCCACCACCGCGACGACATCATCCAGACCTTTTTCCTGAACCTGTTCTTCGGCGGCAAGATGAAGGCGATGCCGCCCAAGCTGGCCACCGACGACGGCCAGCATATCGTGATCCGTCCGCTGGCCTACTGCCCGGAAAAGGACATCGCCGCCTACGCGCGCGCCATGGAGTACCCCATTATTCCGTGCAATCTGTGCGGTTCGCAGGAGAACCTGCAGCGCAAGAAGGTCAAGGAGATGCTGGTCGAGTGGGAGCGGCAGAATCCAGGCCGCACCGACAATATCTTTGCCGCGCTGCGTAGCGTGGTGCCTTCGCATCTGGCAGATACGGATTTGTTTGACTTCAATGGGCTGGCTACCGGGTTGGCGAAGGTGGATGAGGCTGCGCTGTTTGGCGAGACCACCTTTTCGCAGCAGCCGTTGGTTTTTGCTGGTGGGATGGAGGAGAACAAGTTGGAGTTTGTTCGGTTTGAGAAGGGGGTGGTGGGTGGGGCTGTTGTTGAGTGAGGGTTTGTTGTTGGTTGCAACTTGCAACTTGCAACTGCCTAACGTCAACGTCAAAGGCTTAAAGTCAAAGGCAGTTTCACCWCCCCTTCGGGGMGGCGACCTACTTTTTTSTCTTGCCAAAAAAGTAGGCAAAAAAGGCGCGCCGGATGGGGCGACMCCCTCCTCGTCGGCAGGTGAAAAGAGCGGCCGGGGGCCAAACTCACATCGCCTTAAGGCGATGCTCAAACAT